>JAYSXP010000438.1:0-11214 GCA_043717125.1 Polyangiaceae bacterium
TCCGCGCACCGGTTACCCGGCAACCGCATGCCGCAGCGTCACGATCTGGGCGACGAGCGCACTCGTCGCCGACGAGGTCGACGACGCCGTCTTCATCCTCGGCCCCCAAAAAGGGCTCGAGCTCGTCGAGTCGCTCGACGGCGTCGGCGCGGTCATCGTCGACGCCAAGAACAATCTCTGGGTGAGCAAGCTCCTCCGGAGCAAGCTCGAAATCGTCGGCGCGCCAACCGAAGGGCTCTGAGCGAGCCGAAGTGGACCGCCTGACGGAGAGCTCGTGTCGTTTGATTCTTACGAACTCAGCCGGCGCGCTCAGCGAAGTGCGAGTAAGAGGCGAGCGGCCGTCTCGAGATCGCGCGCGCAGCGCACTTCGAGGACGCGGGTGCACTTGGGTGCGTACCGAGGCATCGCGCTGTCGCCGGTCGCCCATGCCGCACGTGGCTCCGGGCACAGCCACACGACGGCACGCGCCCTCGCACGGATCGCGTCGAGGACGTCGGCGGCGTCGTCCTGGTAGTTCGTTCGACCGTCACCGAGGATCACGACCGTCGTCTTCCGATCCACGTCACGCAGAACTCGCTCCTCGAAGGCGCGGAGCATGCGGCCGTAGTTCGAGTTGTGCGTCACAGGGACGACGCCTCCGGCATAGGCCTGCGTGAGCGCCGTCGCGATCGGCTGTTCGTCGAAGAGGCGCGTGGTCTCACCGAGCTCGCTGACGAACACGAAGGAGCGCGTGCGATCGAAGAGCTCCTGCGCGGCGTACGTGAGCTCGAGGAGAAAGCGCGCCACGCTGCGCACCGAGTCGCTGACGTCGCAAAGCAGGACGAGGCGCGGCTTGTCCCGACGACGCGCGCGACGAGCCACCATGAACGGCACGCCTCCCGTGCGCATCGCGCGGCGTAGCGTGGTGTGCGCGTCTACGCGCCCGTTCCGAGCACGCCGGCGCCTCACCCGCGCACCGCCACGGAGGCGCTGCACGAACGCGCGCACGGCGCGGCGCACCTCTTCGACCTCGGCATCGTCGAGGCTCGTCAGCGGCGCGCCGAGAAGGTCGTCGCCCTTGGCGGCGTCAGCGTCGCGACGGGCGAGCGTGGCCTTTACGAAGCCCCGCACGTCCTCGGCCGCGCGCTGAACCTCGCGCTTCAAGGCGGCGACGAGCGCATCGGCACGAGCCTCGCCGAGCGCATCGACGAGACGCACCCGAAGGCTCGCGAGCTCGTCCTGCGCGCGCCACGTGCCGACGTGCTCGAGAAGTCGGTGCGTGTAGAATCCTGCCTGCAGCGGACTCTGCATCCCCTCGAGCATCTGCGCGCTGCCCGCGAGCTGAAGCAAGCGATCGAGCTCGGCTCCGCGATGGATGAGCGCGCCGAGCACGCCGCCTCCGTCGGGTGGCGAGACCGCGAACGCATCGAGGAGGTCGCGGAGGACCTCGACCTCGTCGTCCGTGAATCCGTCGGCGGCGAGGCGTTCCCAGAGCGTCCGGCGCGGCTCGCGCGAGAAAAAACCGTCGAAGACATCATCGAAACGCGCGCGGTCGCGGGCGCGCTTGACGACGACGGCCGCGAGGGCATCGCGCACGCCGTCGCGCGACTCGAAGCCCACGGCCCGCACCGCGCGCACGGCATCGATGGCCTGCGACGTCGCGATCGCAAACCCCGCCCGCCGGAGCACCCAGAGGAGCTCGTCGGTCACTCGAAGGGCTGCACGCACGTCCGCCATCGCGAACGAAGCTTAGCGCGGTCGTGGCACGGAAGGCGTCGGCGGCGGCAGGGGTGTCGGAGGCGGTCCCGCTTCTGCGAGGAGCGACTTTACCGTGGCTTCGAGGCGCGCGTCGCCGCTCGGGTCGTAGCCGATAAACACCTCGCGAACGATGCCCCTCTTGTCGACCAGGATCATCGTCGGAAGCGCGCTCACGCCGTGGGCGCGGCTCGTGTCGCCATCCTTGTCGACGACGACGGGGTACCGCATCTGATGTTTTTCGGCGAAGACAGCGGCTCGCTCCGCGTCGTCGGTCGTGATGCCGACGACGGTGAGCCCCTGCGCCCCGAACCTGTCCTTCAGCGCGCTGAGCCGCGGCGCGAGCATGCGGCAGGGACCACACCACGAGGCCCAGAAATCGAGCAGCACGACCCGACCGCGGAGCTGCGCGATCGACGATGGCGCGGTGCCGAGCGGAGCCACCTTGGTCCAGGTCGGCGCAGGCGCGCCGACGAGGTCCATCTTCAAGATGTCGTCGCCGGAGGGACGCTGGGCGAGCACGACGGTTGCGGTCGTCGCACTCCCGCGACGTTCGTACTCGACCGTCACGGTGTCACCGACCTTGTGCTGTCCGACGGCGCGCGTGACCTGTGCGGGCGCCGTCGTCTTCGTACCGTCGACGCCGACGATGCGGTCGCCCTGCTTGAGGCCGGCCTTCTCGGCAGGCGAGCCGCGGACGACGCGCTCGACGCTCACACCGATGTCGCTGCCCGCGTCCATCTGCACGCCGAGCCATGGGGCGGCCGGCAGCCCAGGTGGCGCCGCGGGAGGTGCGGAGGGGGGCGGCGCGGCCGAGGACGGAGGCGCGGGCGCGCCGGGCTCGCCGGCGCGTGCGTCGGGCGTGGTCAAGAGCGCGGCGACTCCGAGTCCGAGGACGAACATCCTCGACGCGGTCGATCGGAGGAATGCGCGCACCATCTCGATAGCTTGACCCACGGCGCGATCGTCACCGGACAAAAAGCGACGTGGCGCCAGCTGCGGCTTTCGCCGCGGCAGACGCCACGAACAAGCTCGACCGGTATGGCCGGCCATCCACGTCAAGCGAACGCGAAGGAAGTAAGGAAAAGAGAGGAGTCGAAGAGGAAGCTATTCGCAGACGCGTTCAGAGCCGTTCCCGAAGGGAGATCCAGGAACGCAGATGGGTCCGACCTGGGGTGACGCGAGACGGCGTCACCCTTCGACTCGCGGAGCAGCCCAGCACTTCGAGTCGGTCGGTGTCCTGCCCGGACAATCCAAAGAGGTAAGCGGTAAGAAAAAGAAAAAGCTCAAAGAGCTAAGGAAAAGCGAAAGCGGACGCGGGCAGTGCCAACCCTAGAGCAGTAGACGTGCCAGATTCGTAAGGCGAACGATCACCGAAAGTTGCAACACTTCATGAGCTCGACTGGTGCTCCTGGGGATGGTCGTACGGTCAGCGTGAGGCCGCGGGTACGCAACCTTTGCATAGCTGGCACGCGTCTTCCGTCGTGCGCTGGGGGGCTGTCCCAGTGGAGTTATCTGCGCGGAAGCACATCGACTCGTTGACACGTACGCAGGCACAAGTATGGTGCGCGCCTCCTCGCCGCGACCTTTCGCGGCATGCGCCCGTAGCTCAGCTGGATAGAGCATTGGTCTACGGAACCAAGGGTCGGAAGTTCGAATCTTCCCGGGCGCGCTACGACTGAATCCATGGATGACGAGCGCTGGATGCGAGTCGCGCTCGACGAGGCAGACGCTGCTGCCGCGAAGCGTGAGGTCCCTGTGGGCTGCGCCATCGTCTCGGCGGCCGGCGAGCTGCTCGCGACGGGGCACAACCTCCGTGAGACCGACGAGGATCCGACCGCTCACGCGGAGGTGGTCGCCATTCGCAGCGCCGCGCAGAAGCTCGGCACTTGGCGACTCGAGGACACGACCGTCTACGTGACGCTCGAGCCGTGCGTGATGTGTGCCGGCGCGATGGTGAACGCGCGCATCGGTCGCGTCGTTTACGGCGCCGCCGATCCCAAGGCCGGCGCGTGCCACACGCTCTTCACGATAGGCACGGACACGCGCCTGAACCACCGCTTCCCTGTCGTGAGCGGCGTGCTCGCGGAGGAGTGCGCGGACCGCCTGCGCCGCTTCTTCGCCGCGCTTCGCGCGCAGGGCAAGAGGTAGCAAGCGCGTGAGGCACGTTTGATCTCACTCGAGGGGCTGCCAGCCGGAGTCTTCCTCGAACGGGTCGCGCCGGCCGCTACTGACCGGCTTGCGCGGCTCCGGCCGCGGGTCGCCCGGCTTCACGAAGACGATCGGCTGCGCGAGCCCCTCGGCGAGCTCCGCCTTCGAGACCTTGCCGTTCTTCGCGGCGATCTCCATGAGCGCTTGGAGGTGCTTCATCCACCCTTCCGAGACCTGCCCTTTGTCACGCTGCCTCCCGTAACGAACGGGCGACGGCATGAGCGCAGCGAGGAAAAAGCACTCCGGCAGGCTCAGCTCCTCGGGCTTGCGTCCGAAGTAGTGCTCGGCGGCGCGGGTGACGCCGTACACGTCCGGACCGAACTCGATGACGTTCAGGTAGAGCTCCATCATGTCGTCCTTCCGGAACGCCTGCTCGAGGTAATCGGTGAGGATCACCTCCTCGATCTTCCGCCCGAGCGTCTTCTCGCGCGACAAGAAGAGGTTCTTCGCGAGCTGCATCGTGATGGTGCTGGCGCCACGCACGAACCTGCGCGCCTTCAAGTTCGCGGCGGCGCTGTTGCGAATGGCCGAGTGATTGAACCCGTGATGCTTGTAGAACGCGCCGTCCTCCGTCGTGAGAACAGCGGCCATCATGAAAGGCGAGATGTTGTCGAGATCGGTCCACGAAGAGCTCCCCGGGCCCGTCGTCGTCTCACTGGGCGTGCCGTCGGGGTGGTACGTGCGGTAGGTGAAGGCGCCCGTGAAGCGGTCGCGCGCAAGGTCGCGCGGGACCTCGGCCATCTTGCAGCGGTCGTCGATCTGGTACTCGAGCACGAGCTTGTCGATGGCGCGCGTGTCGAACCCTACCCGCGCCGTCGCGCCGAAGGTGCCCGTCATGCGCGCCGAGCGCACGAGCGGCAACAGCCCCTGCGGCGTGCTGTCGAGGAGTGCCTGGCAAGCCGCGGGCGCGACGTCCATCGACAGAGCGAGCCCGAAGTGATCGCGCGACTCCTCGAGCGTGCCATGGGTGCGGACGTGGAGAGCGCCCATGTCGAGCTGCGCATCGTCGACGCGCAGCCGGCCGGCGTCGTCGAGCAGCCCGCGCGCGCTCAACGCGAAATCGATGCCGCGAAGGGGCTCCGCAGAGAGACGCGGCTGCTTGACGGAGATCGAGCGCAGCGCGATCTGGCCGTCGAACGTGAGGGCGTCCCCCGCGGCGGAGAGGACGAGCTGACCTTTCCCCGAGATCGTGCCTCGTCCCACGTCGAAGAGCCCCTTCGTCCCTTCCTTCACGCCTAGCAGCGCGAGCGACACCGGACCGCCGGACATCCGTGCCGTCACGTCTCCCGTGCTCAGCGGCAGCTCTGCGTCGATGGAAAGCGGCGTCGACGTTGCCGATTTCTCGCTGGCGAAGGTGAGGCGCACGAGATCGCCGTGACGTTCCATCGTGAACGGGCCGGGGCCGAACGCGAACGGCTCACCCGCGAGGTCGAGCTTCACCGAGAGGCCGCCAATGTCGAACTTGCTGCCGTCGGGAACACGCGTCCCGAAGGTGGAAGCGAGAGCCGCAATGCGCGCACGCGTTGCGTGGAGATCGGGGAGCGGGAGCACGGGCTCGTCGGACGCGACGTCGACGTTGGCTCCAGCGGCTTTGGCAGGCTTGACGGCTTGCGCCTTCTTGCCTTTGCCGTGGAGCGCCACCGGCGACGGGAGCGGCGGGGGCAGCGGTTCGGCTCCTCCGGTCGCGGGCGCCTTGGGGGCCGATGCCGCGGCCGGCGCCGGCTCCTGCCCGACGGTCACCGACGTCGCGGAGACGCGCCGAGCGACGCCGTCCGGACCGAGCTCGACGTCGCCGCCGACGATCTCGAGCGACGCCCGCTTGTACGTCGCTGCGAGACGACCGCACGCGAGGCGGATCGCGTCGTCATCGCGCGAGAGCTTGATGGCAGATCCGCCGATTTCGCCTTCGGAAGGCAGCTTCCACGCGAGCGTGAGCGCGTCCGCCGCGACGGGCATGCGGTGGCCCTTCTCGCCGGTCTCCCCTTGTGGCGTGGTTCCCGCCTTCTGGAAGGCACGAAGCCGCTCGACCACGTCCTCCGGCTCTCCCTCGACCCGGATCTGCCCACCGTGAGCGCTCACCTCGCGTACCGAGAGACCGGCGGTCAGGTCGACGTGCACGTCGTCGATTCGAACGTCGACGCCCGAGACGCCCCGGAGCGTCACGTGGACGTCCTTGAGGTTCACGGCGAAGAACCCCGGACGAACCGCGCCGACCGTCACGTCGAGGCGACGCCGCGCGCCTTCCTTCGCGATGCGGGAGCGAACGATCGGACCGAACGCGAGCAGACCGACCACGAGGAGCACGACGAACGCGCCGACGCCGCCGAGGACGCGCGCGCGGGACGAGCGCAACCTGCGCGGTCGCCCCGAGTCGCGAACGCCACCAAGAGCCTGTGCCGCGCGCGCGACCTGCGGAGCCTGCGCGCTGCGCGGCCCCTGCGGGCGGTCACTCGAGCGGCTGGGAGGTGCGCGGAGCATCGGGCTCCCCATCCTAACGCTTGAAGGCCGTTACCCCATCAAACCGGCGCAAATTGGCAGGCCGGAGCGGCCTTCCTGGTCACTCGAAGGCGACTTCGAAGTCTCCGTCGCCCTCGAGGCGCGCCGGAATGGCCTTGAAGAGAGCCACGATTTCGCTCGTCCAGGACGCGTCGCTGGTCTGCCCCCCGGCCCCCTCGCGGAGCGGCTCGAGGTCACGGGCGATTTGGAGGAGCTCTTTCTGGCGCGCTGCGTTGAGGCCGAGGAGCTCGGCGGCCTTGTCGAGAAGCTGCTTCTCCTTCTCGTCGACCTCGGAGTCGACGCCGCTCATCCACGCCGCGGCGACGAACGCGAACGACTTGTCCCGCGCGGAGAGGCTCTCGACGAGCAGCTCCTCGATGGGCATCGGCTTGTCGAGGATCTGGTCGATGCGATCGCGCAGCTCCTTGGTCAGGTTGAAGACCCCGGCTGCTGCCAGCACGCCCGCCTTCTCCTTTTCATCGAGCCGTCCGTCGGCCCAGGCCATGGTGATGAGGAGAGCGAGGGTCTCGGTGCAGGCGTCGGCGCCGATGGTGAGCCGCTTCATGCAGCGGAGAATACCCCAGCGTCGTTCGGACCTGTGTCCTTCTGGCTGATTTGGCGAGGTGGAGCAGTCCTTCAGGGGGCGCACCAGCGCTTCGTGGGCGAGCTCCGAGCGGCCGCGTCCGGTGGCGAAAGTCGAAAGAGTTGATACGGAGCTTGCGCTCGGTAACGCTCCCGGAATAAGCCGGGACCATGCGCATCACGTCGACGATCGGCCGGGTAACTCTCGCGGCGGCACTCGGCCTGGCGATCACTTCGCACGCCGTCTCCGTGCGCGCCGACGAGTCATCCGCCGCCAAGCCGGCCATGCCGCCCGCGGCGAAAACCACCCCGACCGGGACCAGCGAGGAGGCGAAGAGCCACTTCGCGGCCGGCGTTCAGCTCCTCCAGGACCCCGAAGGAGAGAAGGTCGAAGAGGCTTACCGCGAGTTCCGAACCGCGTACGACCTGTCGGGCTCCCCGAAGATCCTCGGTAACATGGGCTTCTGCGCCATGCGCCTCGAGCGCGACGGTGAAGCGATCGAGGCCTACACGCGCTACCTGCGTGAAGTCCCCGACATCGACGCCGACGAGCGCGCCCAGATCGTCCGCGACCTCCAGACGCTTACCATCGGCATCGCTCGCCTCACGATCGAGGTCGACAAGCCGGGCGTCCGCATCGTCGACGTGCGTATCCCAGTGCGTGGAGAGCGCGTGACGAACACGTACGGCCCGATCACGAACGGCAAGCTCGAGATCGGCGTGCGACCTGGCCACCATGTCGTGACGGCCAAGCTCACCGATCACGAGGACGTGATGTGGGAGATCGACGCCTTCGCCGCCACGCGAGATCGCAACGCCTTCGCGATGAAGCCGCGCGTCGTCGCGACCTCGGGAGACGGGGGCCGCAGCACGAGCGTCGGGCCTTTCGTCCTCATGGGCCTCGGCGGTGCGATGGTCATCGGCGGCGCCATCACCGGCATGCTCGCCCTCGGCAAGACGAACGACATCGCCGACAAGTGTCCGGGCGACGTTTGCCCCGTGAATTACGACCTCGACGGCGCGCGTTCCTCCGCAAAGACTTTCGTGCGCATCACGGACGTGCTCCTCATCGGCGGCGGCATCGTTGCCGCCGGCGGGCTCACGTGGTTTTTCCTCGACAGGGGGAAGAGCGAGAAAGAGCCGCCCAAAAGCGCTTCGACGAAGCGGCTCTCGATTCCTCTCCCGAGCGCCGGTTGTGGCCCCGACGGATGCCGTGCGTCGATGAAGGTGGTATTCTGATGCGCACGTTGGAACGCTTCGCCCTCACGGCGGCCGCCGCACTGCTCGCCGCGTCGTCGAGCTCGTGCTTCGCCGTCACCGACCTCGAGCGCTTTTCGAAGAGCCCGGGCTCCACGGGCAACTTCAGCGATCTGCGGCTCACCGTTCGCGGAATGACGTCGCACGTGAATGAGATGTTCGAGTACCGGATCATCGACCGGGACAACATTCTCCAGTCGCGCGGCATCATCCTGCCCCTCGGAGGACCGGACGCGACCATGTTCGTGGCCGGCGCCGTGCCGAAACAGAACGGGCCGTTCAAGCTCGATTTCTACGCCGACCACGATCCGACTCACAACATGCACTACGACCGCGATCAGGTCGCAGGCACGGGCGACCACTCGTGGCGGGTATTCCTCGACGGAAGCACCGACCCGCCGACCCCTAGCAGCTTCGACGAGAACAAGGGGCAGTACGTGGTCTCGTTCGATCACAACACGTCGTTCAATCTCCTGACCGACCCGGTCCCGCCACGCGAGATCGGCAGCCCGGCGACGGTTCGCCTGTCGAACATGGGCGCCTTCCTTGGCAAACGGCTCGAAATCCGTATCGCGGACGCCAGCTCGAAGCGCGTGGTCGCCTTTTACCGTGTGCCCTCTCTGGCGGAGGTGGCCCCGACCCTTACGATCCAGGGGATGATGGAGGACGAGGTCGCCTACACCATCGAGGTGTACACCGACGACAACCCTCTTCCGACGGGTACCCCCGGTTCCGTGCGGGCTTTCCGGATCGAGCAGCAGTCCGGGGCGAACAAGGCAGGCCTCGACGTCAGCTTCGACCCGACCAAGGCGCCCGAGGTTCACGACGCCGCCCCGCCCTGAGTTCCAGGATTCTTGCTAGTATCGAGCAGTCTTCATGGCACTCGAGCCCGGGCAGATCATCGACTCGAAGTACAAGGTGATCCGTCACATCGGTGAGGGTGGCATGGGCACCGTCTACGAGGGCGAGAACACGCGCATCGCGCGGCGCGTCGCCATCAAGGTGCTGCACGCGCAGGTCGCGGCAATGTCCGACTTCGTTGCGCGCTTCGAGCGTGAGGCGCGCGCGGTCGCGCGGATCGGCTCGCAGCACGTCTGCGACGTTCTCGATCTCGGTGACCTGCCGAACGGAGACCGCTACATCGTGATGGAGTTCCTCGACGGGATCTCCTTCGAAGACCGCCTCACGGAGCGCGGCAAGCTCACGCCGGCGCAGCTCGCGCCGATCGCGTTCGAGCTGCTCGAGGGGCTCGGCACGATGCACGTGGCAGGCGTGATCCATCGCGATTTGAAGCCTGCCAACGTGTTCCTCGCACGGACTTCGGGGGGGCGCGGCGAAGTGGTGAAGATCCTGGATTTCGGAGTCGCGAAGCTCCAGCCACTGGCTGGTGAGGTCGGCTCGATGACGCAAACCGGGACGATGATGGGCACGCCGCTCTACATGTCACCCGAGCAAGCCCGCGGCGCGCGCGACGTAGACGGCCGCACGGACATCTACGCGGCGAGCGTCATGTTCTACCGCGCGCTGACCGGCGTGCTCCCGTACAACGCCGAGACGCTGAACGAGCTGCTGTTCAAGATCGTCCTCGAGGACCCGAAGCCGCTGCTCGAGCTCGCGCCCGAGGTCGACGAGGTGTTCGCCGCAATCGTCCACAAGGGTCTCGCGCGGGGGCTCCCGCAACGGTTCCAGGATGCGCGATCCTTCCAGCAGGCGATCGCCGCTTGGGGGAACACGCAGGGACGATCCAGCGTCTCGTTCGCTGTGACCCACGCCTCGGATAGGCCTCCGAACACGCCGGTCACGCTTCCGGATCCGTCTCAGTATGCGGCGGTGGCTTCTGCCACAAGCACGACTAACGCTGGAACTGGTGCGAGCGCGCCGGTTGGTACGCCGATAGCGTGGTCGGAAAGCGCGCCTGGCAACGCGAGCTCACCGCCTCTCGTGGCTGCCGCGACCGTCCTCACGCCGATCTCGGCGCAACCGCAGGTGAGCCCGGTCGCCGGCGTCGGTGCTTCCGCCGGCGGACGTGTGCCTACGCCAAGCGCTGTGAGAAACGCGCCCGCGTCGGCGGCGACCTTGACGTCGTCCGTAGAGGGCGACCTGTTGACGAGCAAGTCCTCGACGGAGGAGGCTCTGGAGATTGCGAATGCCCGGACGGGCCCGGGGGCGCAGATCGGCGACGCGACGCGCGCCGCCGCCTCGTCTCCGCCTCGTTCCAAGACGACGAAATCCCCGCGAGCGCTGATCTTCGGAATTGTCGTGGTTGGAGCAGTCGCCGTCGCGGCGATCGCCGCGTTCGGCAAAGGCCAGTCCGAGAAGCCGGTGGCGAACGGACCCACGGCGATGGCAACGCCGTCGGGCGCCGCGGTCACGCCTGCGGATTCGACCTCGCCGAAGACGGCAACGCCCACGAGCGCGGAGATCCCGTCCGGGGCCGTCGCCGCGGCCGCCGCTCAGGACGGCGCAGCGAGCGTGAACGGTACGGCAGCCCCGGCGACAGACAGTTCGGCGACCGCCCGCGTCACGCCACGCCGAATCGAGACGTCTCCAAGGCCGCCGGCGGCGAGCGCCGCGACCGCCATCACCGCTGTAGCGCCGGCCGCGCCTGCCGCAACGACGGTGCAGTCGACCACGGCCCCGAACGCTACAACGGCAAAGCCCGCCGCCTCAGCTCGCAAATTCCGCACGAACCTCGACTGAGCCCACGAGGCAACGAGCTGCGCCAGCTCGCCGACCGCAGGGCGTTTGCACCAAGCGAGAGGGTAGTCGACCCCCAAGGAAACAAAACGCAAAAAGCTCGAGAGCGTAAACTCTCGAGCTTTTGGCGGTCGTAAAAAATCCCGGCGACGTCCTACTCTCCCACACGGCTACCCGTGCAGTACCATCGGCTCCGAAGAGCTTAACTTCCGAGTTCGGGATGGGATCGGGTGTGGC
>JAYSXP010000439.1:0-11213 GCA_043717125.1 Polyangiaceae bacterium
GAGAGCGCGACGCGGCGGCGGTCTGCGGTCGGGGTCGACGCGCTGGTCGAGCATGGTCCTTCACGAACAGCCCCGTCAGCGCAGAGAGCAGCGGTCCGGTGAACGGATTCTGCCGCCGTTCATCGCGAAATCAACCTTGAGTAAAGGCACTTCGTTCCCGTTCCGGCGCCGGAACGGGAGCGCTCATCCCCGAGGTCGCGCATATCCGCGCCCGATTTCGTCGTACCTCGTCATGCGTCCCACCCCGTGACGCGCTCCGCGACCGCCGCGACCAGATCCAAGTGCGGTCGTAGGCGCGCGGCCTCGTCGTCCATGCGCGATGAGCCCTCCAGCACGATCTCCGGGACGGAACGATCCTCGGAGTAGGCGATCGTAGCCTTCATCCGGAGCGCGGCCGCCAGCTTCCAGGCCGTGCGCGTCGTCAGCGAAGCGGGGGCGAGGCCCGGCGGGTCGAGACGCCGGCCGAAGTAGTCCCTCTTCGCGAGCGCCGTACCGCCCGCGGCGAGTGCCTGGCAGAGGCCGCGCGCGAACGCGGGGTCGACGAAGCGGTTCACGAACATGAACGTTCCCTCCTGAGGGGCTTCGTGCAGCGAGATCACGAAATCGGGGCGCTCGCGCTCGAAGACGTCGCGCACGACGCGTGCCTCGGGCGTAGCGAAACGGATGAAATCGCGATTGATGTCCTGGCCGGAAGCGTTGACGCGCGCGTGCTTTGCCGCGCCCACCGGATTGACCGGCGTGATCACGACGAGACGAACGTGTTCGGAGCTCCAGGCCTCGAGGATCTGCGGCACCGCGAGAATGCCCGCTCGCTCGTCCCCGTGGACTCCGGCGAGCACCAGCAATGTCTTCGACGCTGCCGCGCGCGAGCGCACCGACAGGACGGGGTGGGCGCGACCGCGGTACGGCATCGCGATCTCGCTCGCGACGGCAAAGCGCGCACCCTCGAACGAACGGATCTGCGCGACGTAGCGATCAAGGTCGAACGCGAGCGGCATTGGGTGTTAATCTATGCCGCAACCGAGATGGGTGCCTGGGGCGAAAAAGCGTTCGAGAACGACTCGGCGCTCGACTGGTTCAACGACCTCGAAGCCGAGGGCGTGGAGGCGCTGCGCCATCTCCTCGAGAGCGTGGCGGAGACCGACGCGTCGGACTACCTCGACATCGACGACGGGGCCGCCGCGATCGCTGCTGCCGAGATCGTCGCCGCCGCGCGGGGCCACGGTCGCGACCGCCTGACGAAGCCGGTCATCGCCTGGCTCGATGCCAATGCAGACGAGCTCGTCGACGAAGACGTTCCCCTCGCGGCCGCAGCGATCGAACGCGTGGTCGCCGGAAGCTCCGAGCTACGCGAGCTGTGGGAGGAAGGCGGCGCGGACAGTCCATGGCACGCCGACGTGCGCACGCTGCTCACCCGGCTGGGGAGCACCGCGCGCATCGGAGCGCGGAGACCCATCTTCGAAAAGGCGGAGGAGACGGAGAAGCAGGCGCTCCTCGCCTTCCTTCGAGCCCGTGGCCTCGAGCCCACGGAGGCGCAGCTCGCCCGCATCGTGGCTTCGGAGAGCGCCGCGGAGGTGCGTCGATGGCTCGCACGCGCCCTCCTCGCACCGTCGGTCGCCGACGTCCTCGACGGGTAGACCGAGGCGCATGAGATTCCTAGCCTTTTCCAGGGAGGTTCTGGACCCGAATCCCACCTGCGTGAGCATCGACGGCTTGCTTCGCGATCGCCAGACCCAGGCCGAACCTCGCTGAAGCCGAGTCGGAGAGGTTGTTCGCCATGCTGGGCGGCCGTCAGGGTTTCGTCCGGCGTGAGGGTCTCCGACGCGAGCCCGGCGTCCATGCGCAACGCCGCAATGACCTCGCGGAGAAACGTCGGGCGGTGATCGATGAGCTCGACCGCAGGCATCGCTTCCGGAGCGAGCGACGCGCGCGCGCGCCGAAACGCGCAGTGATGCGGTCTTGGCCGGAAGGCGCACAGTCGAGATCGAAGCAGGAGATCCGGCCGTCGGCTCCATCGCACGTGTCGGTCGTGAAGATGCGTCCGTCCCAGCTCAGCTTTGCGCCTTCCGACGGAACGGGCGACGGCTGAGGACAGATCGCCGGGCAACCGACTTGCTTGCACTCGCCGGAGGTGGGCGCGCACGGATTGCCGTACGTGAAGGACTTGCCAGCGCCATCGACGATCGTGAGCCACGTGAGATCGCACGTGCCCGGCGAGCCCGTGCAGAAGGAGCCCGTCGCGGCGAGCTCGAAGGAAACAGTCGCTCCGAGCGCGGAGCCGGAGAGGGAGAGGGAGAGGGAGCCGCTGCACGTTCCGGTCCGGGTGCGGGCGTCACCACCACCTCCGCCGTCTGTACCGCCTCCACCGTCGCCGGGCCCCGGTGCCGACGAGGTCGTCCCGCCGGAGCACGCCGCGAGCACGCCGATCGACGAAGCCGATCGCGAGAAGTCGATGGTGCATCCGCACTCGAGCGGCATGCACCGTGCCGCGCGAATCGCACGATCGCATGGGATTTAGGACCCCGTACCCACTGCTCGATGGCCACGAGGTTCTGCTCGGCCGGAGGGACCCAGCCCGAGCATGGGGCGCCCTACCGCTCGATGTCCGTCGAGGAGGCCGTCGCGCATGCAGAGGTCGTCGTGCTGGCGGTGCCCTTCGGCGCGCTCGCGACCGTGCTGCCACCGCTTGGATCCCTGCTCATTCGAATGTGGAAGCTCGGCGCGACCACCGACAACGCGCGCTTCATCCGTGAGCGCGCGCGCGCCCTCACGCCGGAGAAGTGAACGGTTTCTGGTCAGCGGCGTCGCGCTGCTAGCCTGGACGGGTGAGAACCCGTTTCACGGCCGCGATCGTCATGGTGGCCGTCGTGCCCGGGGCGCAGGATCCGGACAACGTCCACGGTAACGGGTGCTGGTTCGGGCGCGGCAACATCGGCACCGCGGGCAGTGACGCCGGCGGCTCGAGCCAGTGCGACGGCGGCGCCAACGGCACGCGGTGGGCGCGCACCTGGTTTCGCTGAGCACCGCGCGGCATGACGCTTACGCCGGACGCCCGCCTTCTCTTCGTGACGCGCGGGGTACGAACGTTCGCGTACGGGATGCTCGCAGTCATTCTCGCGCTCTTCCTCGCGGCGCGTGGCTTCACGAACACGGAGATCGGGCTCGTCTTCACGGCGACGTTGGTCGGCGACGGGGCCCTCAGCCTCGTCGTGGGAACCTTTGCCGACAGCTTCGGTAGGCGACGCGTCCTCGTCGCAAGCTGCGTGCTCGTCGTTCTCGCGGGCAGCGTCTTCGCGATCACCGAGAGTCCCATCCTTCTCACCCTCGCCGCCATCGTCGGGACGATCAGTCCGAGCGGCGCCGAGGTGGGACCGTTTCTCGCGATCGAGCAGGCCGCGATCACGCAGGAGGTCTCGGCCGCCGAGCGTACGCGGGTGTTCGGCTACTACCAGCTGACAGGCTCGCTCTCCACTGCCGTCGGCGCGCTCTCGGCGGGCTGGATCGTGCATTTCATCGCACGAGAGCGTCACAGCGAGCTCGACGGCTTTCGTGCGGTGCTCTTCGCGTACGCGGCGTTGGGCCTCGTGCTGGCTGCGCTGTTTTTCCGCCTCTCCGCGAGGGTGGAGCCACAGCGCCACGAGCCTACGCGGGTCGGACTGCATCGTTCGCGACGCGCGGTGACGACGCTAGCAGCGCTGTTCGCCGTCGACTCCTTCGGCTCGGGCCTCGCGGTACAGACGCTGGTTGCGTTCTGGCTTCACCGTCGCTTCGGAGCCGACGCCGGACTCCTGGGCAGCATCTTCTTCGCGACGAACCTGGTCGCCGCATTCTCTTCCCTGCTGGTCGCGCCGCTCGCGAAGCGCATCGGGCTCGTGAACACGATGGTGTGGACGCACATTCCGGGCAACCTGCTGCTCATCGCGTTCCCCTTCATGCCGACCCTCGAGCTGAGCGTCGCCGCGCTCATCGGCCGGTTCCTCGTCGCCCAGATGGATGTGCCGGCGCGCACGAGCTACCTGATGTCGATCGTCGACGACGACGAGCGCTCGGCCGCCAACACGATCGCGAGCCAGGCGAAGCTGATCGGCAACAGCCTCGGTCCACTTGCCGCCGGTCTCATGGGGTTGAGCGCGGCGCCGTTCGTCGTCGCGGGCGTTTTGAAGATTGGATACGACCTCGGCCTGTATCGCCTCTTCCGAAGAGTGAGTCCGCCGGAGGAGAGGCGAGGTGGCGAACGCGGGACGGAGTGAGCGGGTACTGCTGCGCAGCGCGTCGATCTCGAAGAGGTCCGACGGTCTTCGTCCCCGGAGATGCACGCCACGCGCTATGCTTTTCGAATGTGGAAGCTTGGCGCGACCACCGACAACGCGCGCTTCATCCGCGAGCGCGCGCGCGCCCTCACGCCGGCGGAGGGGCTCAGTGTCCTCGAGGACCTGCGCGCGATGACCTATGACGACCCCGAAGCTCCACCCCGACTTGAAAGAGTTTTTGTGTTGTCTCGTCGATCACCGCGTCCGCTTCGTCGTCCTCGGCGCGCACGTCCTCGCGACCCTGGGTAGACCGCGCTTCACGGACGATCTCGACGTCCTCGTCGAGCCCACGAAGGCAAACGCGGTGCGCCTCGCTGACGCGCTGCGCGCCTTCGGCTACGCGGAGCTCGCGGCGCAGACCCCGGAACATTTCTCCCAACCCGAGCGAATGGCGACGCTCGGTCGTCCACCCGTCGCGATCGACATCCTCAGCAGCACGACGGGCCTCGACTTCCGTGAGGCCTGGCGTGGCCGGCAGGAGCTGACGATCGGCCGGCGCGTCGTCGCGTTCCTCGGCCTCGCCGAGTTCGTCAAGACCAAGCGAGCGTGCGGACGTCCGAAGGATCTGCTCGACCTCGAGCTCCTGCGCGAGGCGGGGTTGCTGCCGGTCGAGCGTGCGCGCTCGTCGCCGAAGAAGCACCGCGCGTCCAAGCCGCATCGTTGAGTAGCGGTTTCTGCTGGCCTCATCGCGAAATCTTCCGCAAATCGGGATCGAGCCGGAGAGGAGCGCGCCGTTACGGTTGACGCCGCCGGGCGCTGAGAGCTCGACCTCCCTTGCTCCGAGGGGCACGGAGCGGCTCGAACTAACCGCGAGCGTCGTCTTCGTCCTCGCCGCGCTCGTCGAGAGGCGTCCAGCCGACCGAGCGGAGGAAGACGCGAACCTTCGCGAACCACTCCGTGGTGTCCGCGTGTCCGTAGAACTCCTGCGTGAGCGCGAACGGCTGTCGTCGAGACGCCTCCAGCGTGATCCGGTTCGTGTCGGTGGCGGACGCAACGCTAGGCGCGTACGCGCCCATCCCGATGTTGACGACGTTCGCGCCCGTCTCGAGGACGCGCTCGACCGATTTCGTCTCCATCGATACGTCGTGCAGCTCCTCGAGGCGGACGCTGTACGACTCGACCTTCGATCCCATCGGCAACACGGTGAGCTCACCGCTCGCCACGCGAAGCACCATCACGTCCTTCGGCTTCGTCCTCGAGAGCCAGATGGATCGTCCGAGGAGGGCTGCGCACGCGATCACCCCCGCCGTCTCGGTCCATGCCCACCCGACGGCCAGCCCGGCAAGCACCGCCGGCGCGAACGTACGAAAGCCCCAGTTGCCACCGGCAAAGCGATCGGTCCTCCCCTGAGGCCGATACACGAGCTCGCCAGACCTGGGCTCCGGAGCCTTGGTCTGATCCATCTCGCGGTAGGGACTCTTGGCGTGAGAGCTCATTCAGGACGTGACGCTCGGGTGTTACGGCGGCGTTACGATGTTACGCGCGTGAGCGAAAAAACTTCCCCCGCGTTACACCCATTTTCGCCGTAAAACTGGCCCGGGCGGCCCGCGCTCACGTTGGCACGTCCCCTGCTGAGGGGGCTGCCGTGATGACGAACGCCGCTCCCGAGTCCGGTTTCTTCCCCTGCGCCGATCGCTTCGCGACCGATGAGGAGCTCATCGCCGGGATGCTCGCGAACGACCCTGCCGCGTGGCGCGACTTCCAGGCGAAGTACGACCGCCTCATCATGCGCTGCGTCGCCAAGGTCACCGGCCGCTTCTCGTCGATGACAAGCCAGGACGCCGTCCGCGAGGTCTACGCAAACCTCTACGTTTCACTCCTCGGCAACGACATGCACAAGCTCCGCACCTTCGACCCCGAGCGCGGCAACCGCTTCTCGTCGTGGATCGGCCTCCTCGCGATCAACGCCGCCTACGACTACCTCCGCACGCTGAAGCGCGAGCCGCGTAAGGAGTCCATCTCGGAGGCGCTAGACATCGTCGCGGACGCGCCGGATGCGTTCGAGCTCACCAGCGAGCACGAACGCGCCTCGATCGCTCGAGCCGCGCTCGCCGAGTTCTCGGAAAAGGATCGCACGTTCGCCGCGCTCTACTTCGGCGAGGGCATGGACCCGGAGGACATCGCGGCGACGATGAACATCTCCGTCAAGACGGTCTACTCGAAGAAGCACAAGATCCAGTCCCGCCTCGAGTCCGTCCTCGCCACGCGCATGTCCTCGTCGCAGCTCGCTGCATAGCTATCGCGTCGGCGCTCCGTGCCGGCCGCATGTATGACTTAGTAGTCACGCGGGTGACGCCGGGATCGCGCGCTGCCGGCTGGTCTCGACGAGGTTCATCACGACGTCGATCTCCTCCTCGTCCCGCGGCCCGAACACCATGACGATGTTCATCGGAATCATCCCGCGGAGCGCGACGGGATGAATCTCGGCCCAGCCGCAGTCCATCACTGCCTCCACCATCGCAGGCGGCAATGCGACGTGGAGGCTCCCGTCGCTCGGTGGATGAATGTGCACGAACTCGCGGTTGATGAGGAACGCGTCGCGCGGCCCGAGCGTGAGCCCCGGCTCGACGACGAGCGCGCGGCTGCCCGGCACCGAGATGCCGGAAGGCGCCTCGACGGTCTTCGGCAACGCGACGAAGCGCTCCACGAACCGCGCGCGCATCTCTGGCGACGGATTCTGATCGAGCTGCGTGTGCGGGTTGCTCGGCGTCGTGCGAGGTCGTGGCCCCTGCCGCTTCGGGAGCTGGAGTGTCATGGCTGATCCTTAGACTCGTCAGCGGAATGCGCACGCCATTTTCGTATCTCGTCCGCAGCGATGCGCTTCCGGCGCTCAGTCCAACGTGAAGAGGCCGCCGCGGCATGGGTGCAGGTCGCACGCAGCGGCGCTCGGAAACGCGGTCTCGAAAGTGACGCTCTGCTCCCCAGGACCGCCCCCGTCACCGAGTCGACGATACGAATGCGATACACGTCCCCGTCGCCGAGGACGGCAGGATCCGGCGACATGCTGATCGAGATCTCGAAGACGCCCTCGCGGGAGAACTGGCTGAACCCTGCGCGAAGCTCACCTTCGAATGTCACGTGGGCGTAGGCGAGCCGATTGTCCGTCGTCGCGCACACGGCGTTGCGGCATACCGTGACGATCGAACGCGATGCCTCGGCGGTGTCGGGGAGATGCGTGATCAGGCGGAGGAACGTGACGCAGCGAGCGCCCCGGCAGGTCAGCCCC
Organism: Polyangiaceae bacterium; assembly: GCA_043717125.1. Classification (GTDB taxonomy): domain Bacteria; phylum Myxococcota_A; class Polyangia; order Polyangiales; family Polyangiaceae; genus Labilithrix. Next base: position 7,537 of record JAYSXP010000439.1, read on the forward strand.
GACGGCGAGTCCTCGTAGAGGTTTACACTCGCCACGTGGCACGTCGGATCGCACTCGGGGCCATTCGGCTGCGCGATGACGTACTCGAACCTGCGTTCCACTTCGAGGATGGGAGCACCGTCCGCGCCTTTCACGGCCACGCGATAGCGGTCCCCGTCCAGGAACGGGCCAGGGTTCTGCGCGAACAGCGAGAGCGTCGTCCATCCTTCACCGAGGTCGGCGAGCAATCCATGCTGACCGCCTGACGTTGTCGGCGAGTGCGGGCAGGAGCGACGGGGCGGGGGTGGCGAGCAGCGCGGCGCGGCAGGCGACGTGGACGAAGTGGAGCACGTTGCGCTGCTGCGGTTTGGGGCGCGTCTCGCGGCCCAGCTCATTAAGGTCTCAAGGTTGATAGGAACGATGCCGTAGAACGCCGTCTTGGATGCCCGCGAACTGCGTCGGGCGGCGCGAGGGTCGCCGCGGACCGCGCGCATAGCGAGCCATTTGCCGATCATCTGCACATGCGGTCTCGCCGGCTCGGAACAGGACGTTCAGCCTCTTGACGATTGCGTGCAGCCCCGCTGGGCGCAATCGTTTGCGTCACATCGGGCCGATCAACACTTCGCGGTCCTTCGCGCCGTTCGCGGGGCCCACTAGGCCGCGCTTCTCCATCGTCTCCACGATCCGCGCGGCGCGGTTGTACCCGAGCTGCAGCTTCCGCTGAAGCCAGCTCGTCGAGCACCGGCGCGTCTCCGCGACGATGCGGACCGCGTCGTCGTACAGCGCGTCTTGCTCGCCGTCGTCGTCATCCGCCGATTCCTCGTCGTCGCGCGGCTTGAGGATGTTCTCGTCGTAGACAGGCTCGCCCTGCGAGCGCAGGAAGTCCGTCACGGCCTGGACCTCTTCCTCGCTGACCCACGGGCACTGCACGCGGCGCGTCTCGTTCGTGCCGTTCAGCTTGATGAGCATGTCGCCACGGCCGAGCAAATGCTCTGCGCCCTGCTCGTCGAGAATCGTGCGCGAGTCGACCTTCTGCGCCACGCGGTACGCGATGCGCGTCGGGAAGTTCGCCTTGATCATGCCCGTGATGACGTCGACGCTCGGACGCTGGGTCGCGAGGATGACGTGCATGCCGGCCGCGCGCGCCTTCTGCGCGAGTCGCGCGACGCACACCTCGACCTCTTTGCCCTGCTGCATCATCAAATCGGCGAACTCGTCGACGACGATCACGATCATCGGAAGCACTTCCGGCACGAGCTGCTCGCCCTCGGGATCGTCGAACCGCACCGACAACACCTCCTGGAGGTTGTTGTGGTCGCGCCCGACGATCGCCTTGCCGAGCGGGTTCTTGATCTCGCCCGACAGAACGCGCTTCACCCAGCCGTTGTACGTGCCGATGTTCTTCGTGCCCGCGTCGGCGAAGAGCTGGTAGCGGCGCTCCATCTCGTCGACCGCCCATTTCAGCGCCGTCGCCGCTTGCTTCATGTCGGTGACGACCGGAAGCAGCATGTGCGGGATGCGGTCGTACGGCGCGAGCTCGACGACCTTCGGATCGATCATCAGCATGCGCAGCTCTTCCGGCGTGCGCCGGTACAGCAGCGACGTGAGCATCACGTTGAGACCGACGCTTTTACCGGCGCCCGTCGCACCGGCGACGATCGCGTGCGGCATGCTCGCGAGATCCGCGTACACAGGATTGCCCACGATGTCGCGACCGAGCACCACCGGCAGCGGCACATCGAGCGTCTGGAACCTTCGATCCTCCACCAAGTCGCGGAAGATGACCGGCAGGCGCTTCTCGTTCGGGAGCTCGAAGCCGATGCGGTTCTTGCCCGGGATCGGCGCGACGATGCGCACCTTCTTCGCGAGCGCGAGCGCAAGATCGTCGGCGAGCGCCGCCACCTTGCTCACCTTCGTGCCGGCGACGGGAGAGACCTCGTACGTCGTGACGACCGGGCCGGGGAGGATCTCCTCCACCTTGCAGGTGATCTTGTAGTCGGCGAGCGTCTTCACGAGGAGCTCGGCGTTCTTGCGCAGCTTCTCCTCGTCGAACAGCGGACCGACCTCGATCTTGCCGGGCGTGAGCATGTCGAGCGACGGGAGCTGAAAGGCTTTCTTTGCGCCCTTCAAAGGCTTCGCGAACTTCTTCAGGTCGGCCTTCGTGGGCGCGTCCTTCTCGAGCGCCGCCGACGTGTCGACGATCGTGATGCCCGCCGGGGCGGGCTTGGCCGCTGCCGCACGTGCCTTCTTCGATTTCGGAGCGACGTCGAGCCCTTCGAGTGGCGTCACGTCGAGCGCGACGGGAGCGTCGTCGTCGGCGACGGCCTTCGCGACCGACTCGGCCTCTTCCTCGCCGTCCGTCTTCTTCCGACGGGAGCGCTTCGCGCGAACGGGCATCTCGGCGTCGGCCTCGTCGCTCTCCTCGGCTTCGCTCTCGTCGCTCTCTTCTTCTTCGTCTTCTTCCTCGTCGGCGACGAGCTTCGCCTTCGCCTTCAGGCCGGCGGCCTTCGCGTCGTCGTCGTTCTTCTTCTTCCGCGCCTTCTTCTTGTCGTCGAGGACGACGAGCGGGCTCTTCTCCTCCGGGAACGGCTCGCTCACGATCCGCACGCGCGGTCCGGACCCACGCTCGGCCACGAGGCCCTCGCGCTCGCCGGGATCGCTGTCGCGGATCACCTCGTCGTCGCCGTCGTCCTCCGGAACCAAGATCGTCGCCGCGCCGCTCGCCTGTCCGGCGATCAGCGGCTCCTCGTCCTTGATGCGCTGCGCTTCCTTCTCGCGATCGAGCTCTCGAGCCTTGGCCCACGCGCCCGCCACCGAGCGCGCGCCGGTCGCCGTCTTCTCCGCGGACACCGAGCCGAGACGCCCCACCCACTTCACGAGCGCGATGAACGAGAAGTGCGCGCGGCTGATCAAGATGAGACCGAGCAGCGAGAACCCGACGAGGAACGACCCGATCGTCGAGAAGAGCGAGCGCGCGAGCTCACCGAAGAGCTCGCCGATCATCCCGCCGGCGGGGTGGTGACCGAACGCCATCTTGCCGGAACCGCCGACCTGCACGAGCGCCGCGCCGATCACGACCATGAGCAGATCGCCCGCGAGCCGCGCGGGCGTCGCGTTCGTCTTGCGGCCACGCACGTAAGGGATGCCGAGCAGCAGCGCCTCGATCGGCACCACCCACGCGGCGACACCGACGAGCGTGACGAACGCCCTCGCGACCGCCGCCCCGACCGGACCGACCCAGTTCTCGCCGATGACAGCAGGCGGGCCGTCCGTCACGACCGCGACCCCCGGATCCCCGGCGTACGACCCGAGGCCGAGGCAAAGGAACACCGCGAACGTCCACAAGAGGAGAGCGGCGATCTCCCGACCGCGGGCGAAGGTCTGGGGCTGGGTCCCGAGAACGCTCGGCATCCGGGTATTGGCCGGGGCTGAAAGAAGCGCGGGGCCGCTCGCGCGGTGCCGAGGGGCGAACACGGGCTCCGTCCGCGTGTTGCCCGTCGGGGCCGAGACCGGGACGACTTCGCTGACCGGGCCGCGCGAGCGGCCGGCAAAGAGGCTGAGAAACGCCATACCTACGTGCACCTACATTGACGCTAGGGCACTTGAGGGGGCCGAGTCAACTCCGTGTCATGTGACGCGCACACTCCGAATAAACCTTGGGTATCCTGGAGGTCCCGGCGTAGAGTTCGGTGCCAAAG
>JAYSXP010000440.1:0-3875 GCA_043717125.1 Polyangiaceae bacterium
TTCGTGCTCGCGCCCTGCTCTCTCCTGCTCGTCGACGACGAGCCCGAGATCCTCGAGTCGTTGCGCCGCGCCCTTCGCGACGATGGCTACGAGCTCCTCACGACGACGTCGCCCGTCGAGGCGATGGCCATCCTGGCGAAGCGTCCCATCGACGTCATCGTGACCGACCTTCGCATGCCCGACGTGAGCGGCCTCGAGCTCGTCACCCACGTGCGCAAGAAACATCCCGACGTCGTGCGCGTTCTCCTCACTGGCTTCGCGACCCTCGACTCTGCGCTCGAGGCAATCAACGAAGGAGCGGTCGGTCGATATCTCACCAAGCCGTGGGATAACGACGAGCTTCGGGAGAACATCCGAGAGATCGTCCGCGGCATCATGAGTCGCTCTTCTGGCGACACACGCGGCGACACACGCGGCGACACCCGAGCGCATGCGGCCCTCGAAGCCGCAGATCTCTCACCGCGGCTACGCGAGACGGGAGCCGCACTCATGACCGGCGCGAGCGAGAAGCAGATTGCGAGCCAGCTGGGGCTCAGCCCACACACGACACATCACTACGTCAAGACGCTCTACCGGCGCTTCGGGGTCAGCAGCCGGGCAGAGTTCATGGCGATGGTGCAGGTCGAACAGAAACACGAGGAAAAGTAGGTGATTTCGATCGAACAATGGTCCCACGTAGGCTCGAGCTCGAATGCCGAGTTCTACGTGATCGAACCTCACATCCTGGCCGTCGTCCCGAACGTGGACATCCACGACGGTGAGAGCACGGCCCGGGAAAGCCTCGCGTTCCAGACGAAGCACTGGCAGTCGGTCGGGCATCGCGGCGCCGCCGTGGTGTTCATGGACCGCGTGCTCTCGCAAGACAGTGGCGCCCGCGCGGTCTACGAGAACGAGACCGCGAACATTCTCACGACCTGCTTCGCCCTCGTGGGCGCGACGTTCTTCGGCTACGCGACCGCAACGCCGTTCGAGGGGCTCACCAAGCCGGGCATCCCGACCCAGATCTTCCGCTCCCTCGACCACGCACGGCCCTGGATCGTGGAGATGAACGCGGCGCACGGCGGAACGCGCTAAGGAGCCGCGAACGTCGTGACCCAGGCGAGCAAAGCACCCGAGAGCCCGCGGATCGACGCCGTTGCGGCACGCGTTCTCCCCGAGGACCTCGTTCGGGCGTTCATCAGCCTGGCCAAGGGAGACTTCAGCGTCCGTCTCCAGCGCAACTTCCAGCGCGACACGGATGACGCGATCGCGTTCTTCGTGAACGTCATCGCCGAGCAGCTCGATCGCTTGATCTCCGAACGCGAGCGCGTCCACGAGGACCTCGCCGCGGGCGTCGCGAGCCTGAGCGAGAAGTTCCTCGCGCTCGCCGCGGGCGACCTGTCGACGCGCGCCGTCCCGACCGGACGCCGCGACGCCCTCGACACGCTCGCGCGGATGTTCAACGTGATGGCGGTCGAGGTCGGGACCGTCTTTGCCGACCACGAGAAGCAACGCGCCGTGCTCGAGGCGACGTTCGAGTCCATGGTCGACGGCGTCGTTCTGGTCGGGGGCAAGGGCATCATCCAGAACGCCAACGGCGCGATGGCGCGCCTCCTCGGTCGCGATCGCACGGAGCTCGTCGGCGAGCCGATCGACGCCGTCCTCGCCGAGAGCGAGCGAGCGTTCGCGGAGGGCCTTCGTGACCTCTCCGCGATGAAGCCGTTTCGCAGCCGCGACACGCTCTTCCAGCCCTCGGCCGGCGATCCGATCCGCATGGCCGTCAACGGCTCGCCTCACCGGAGCGCCGACGGGACGCTGCTCGGCATCGTCCTCGTGGCGCGCGACGATCGCGAGCTCAAGGATCTCGAGGCGCAGCTCCAGGTCGCCGATCGGCTCGCGACGATGGGGACGGTAGCCGCGGGCGTCGCCCACGAAATCAACAATCCACTCGCGTTCGTGATGTCGAACCTCCAGTTCGTGAGCGCCGAAATAGCGTCACTCGCCGCCTCGGGCTCGCTGAGCGAGGAGCGCATAGCGGACGTGACGAAGGCGCTCGCCGCGTCACGCGAGGGGGCCAGGCGCGTCAAGGACATCGTCGGGGATCTCCGCACGTTCTCGCGCGCCGAGTCTGCCACGCCCGCACGGCTCGACATCAACGTGCTCGTCGACTCGGCGCTCACGCTCGTGCACAACGAGCTCCGTCACCACGCGCGCATCACCAAGGAGTACGGCGTAGTTCCGCCGGTCATCGCCAACGAAGGCCGCCTCGTCCAGGTGTGTCTGAACCTGCTGCAGAACGCGGCTCAGTCGATCCCGGTCGGGAGCGTGGAGAAGCACGAGATCCGCATCGTGACGGGCACCGAGCCCTCCGGCGCGGCGTTCCTGATGTTCCACGACACGGGCTGCGGGATCCCAGCCGAGCAGGTGCCGCACATCTTCGACCTCTTCTACACGACGAAGAAGGTGGGCGGCGGGACCGGCCTCGGGCTCTCGATCTGTCACCGCATCGTCGAGAGCTGCGGCGGCAGGATCGAAGTGAAGAGCACAGTGGGCCTCGGCAGCGTGTTCCGCATCGTCCTTCCGGCAGCCCCCGCCGAGGCCTCGGTGCCCCCGCCGCAGACACCGCTTCGCATCACGCCCGCCGCACGAACGCTCGACGTGCTCGTCATCGACGACGAGCGAGAGATCTGCGAATCGATCCAGCGGGTCCTCCAGGGCCATCGCGTCGAGATCGCCCTGGGCGCCACGCAGGCCCTGGAGCTGCTGCGCGAGCGCTCCTTCGACGTGCTCCTGTGCGACCTGCTCATGCCGTCGATGACCGGCATGGACCTCCATGCTCATCTCTCGAAGGTCCGGCCCGAGCTCACGCCTCGGATGATCTTCATGACGGGCGGGCCGTTCGGGCAAGGCGTTTGCGAGTTTCTCGCGTCCGTCCCCAACGGAAGGATCGACAAGCCGTTCGAGGCCGAGGAGCTCGGTCCGCTGCTCGTTCGCGCGCAGGGGCAGGTGCGCTAGCTCCCGAAGGTCGGCTAGTCAGGAGGCGCGTGCGGTCAGCTGCGGCCGGTCACGGGTCACCGAGCGCGTGAAGCGGTAGCCCCGGCTGCGGACGCATTGAACCGCGTCCGGTCCGGCAGCAGCCACAGCCTCGCGGACCGCACAGATCGCCTGCGCGAGCGCGTTCTCGGTCACCGCGATGCCCGGCCAGAGATGCGCGAACAGCTCCGATTTCAGGGCCACGCGAGCGCGGTTCTCGATCAAGAAGACCAGCAGATCGAGCGGCTTCGGCGGGAGGCGAATGTTCTCGCCCCGGAGACGAAGCTGGAGAAGCTGCGTGTCGAGCTCGTAGCCGTCGAACAGGTAGTGCACGGGTGCAGGTCCCATTCGATCATCTTGACCGATCGGGTGCGGCCGCGACATTCCCCGGAAGAGGGGGCACCGACGGTTCTTCGCCGGTCACCCGAGGGCGCGAGGTGGCCGCGGTGCTGGCGCTCTTAGGCGAGCGCCGTGACGATCCTTTGCGCCTTGTCGGCGGCCTTCACGACGCGAGCTTCGAGCGAATCGCCGCCTTCGGCCTCGAGCCACGCTTCTTGCTGAGCGGCGGGGAGAAGATCACGGATGAGCGTCGCCTCGAGCGCGTGGGGCGCCTCGGTCATGGCGGGCGTCTTGTCGGGCATCGGCACGTCGCAGGTCTTCACCTCGGCGGCGTCGTGGACAAGCGCCATGCGGAGGACCCGCTCGGCGTCGATCGCTCCGCCGTCGGCGCCGATTGCGTCGACGAACAGCATGGCGAGGAACGCGACGCCGAAGCTGTGGTCGGCGAGCGACTCGCACGGTCGCACGTCTTGCAAGAGCCAGCCGGTGCGAGGGAGATCCGCGAGCGGGTCGATGCCGAGCAT
>JAYSXP010000045.1:0-7085 GCA_043717125.1 Polyangiaceae bacterium
TCGCGTAAGATTCCCCGAGCGACGCCGACGAGATGACGCTCGTCACCTTGATCCCCGACGTGGGCGACGTGGTCACCGCTTGCTGCTCCGGCGTGGCGGTCTGTGCGCTGCCTCCGCACGCCAGCGACGAGGCGCCGACAGCAAGAGCGAAGATGGCGAGAACGGTGCGCGTGGTGCGGAGCATGCGTGGGTCGTTGCGTGCCGCGTGCCAGGCGGCCGGACGCCCGTTCCCCCGTGAAATCACGGTGTTCGCGGCCGGGCCGCGGCCATGTCGAGTTGTGCCAACGCGCGGAAATCGGGTGCTGCGATCAGGGTCAGCTCCGGAGCCGCCATCGGGCTGCGCGCGATTCGTGGTGATCGGCCAACTGCGCCCGCAAGGCACGGCCCGTGCAGCCGGTCTGCACCATGGCCCGTTCGATCCGTCTCGCCTTTGCCGCCCTCTCTGTGGCCGGGCTCTCGACCATCGCAGGCTCGGCCCTCGCGGACGCAGCGGGTGCGGCAGCCCCCGAGTTCGTCGGTTGTCAGGTGGCGATCGGTACGAACGGGATGTCGCTTCCTTCGAATGCCCCCGCGATCCTCGTGAACGATACGAGCAACCGAGCCACGGCCACCGTCAGCGCCGAGCTCGTCTCCGGCGCTGCACGCGCACCGTTCGGACCCGCGACGAAGGACACGCACGGCCTCCTGGTGATGACACTTCCGACCGCCTCGGTCGGATCGCACACGATCGCGGCCAAGGTCGCCTGCTCGGATGGCATGCCCGATTCGGTAAAGGAGACCTCGCTCGTTCTGACCGCGCCGGTCGCGTTTCCGACGTCGGTAGGTACGCTCGCCGTCAAACCCAGCACGGCACCGAGCCCGGGAGTCGAGAGGATCGCACTCGAGGCCTCACCCGGTCTCCTCGCGTTCAAGCCCGTCGTGGTCGTCGAGCTCTCCGTAGATGGCAAGGTCAGCACCGCGAGCCAGCAAGGCAGCTTCGCGGAGGAGATGAGCGTCCACACGGGAAGTGTCTGCGTCGAGAACGGCGCGCTGCACCGCGAGAAGCGGACGGTCCGGGTCTCGCTCGCGGCGCACCTCGCCGGCGTCGCCGACTCGCCTGCACCGGCGACCCTCGACATCCTCGTCGATTGCGGGGCGATCCACTGGACGACGGAGGCCGACTTCGACGGCTCGAAGTCCGAGGCCCCGACGTCGCCCGGCGCCACGAGCAAGGCTACCGGAGGCGGCAGCGCGAGCGGCTGCAGTGCGGCGCCGAGCGGCCGCACGTCGGGAGGCGCTGCGATCTTCGCAGCGGCCACGGCGCTCGCGCTGCTGGCGAGCTTCCGCCGCCGCCGCGCCCGCGCGTGAGCGGACGCTCGAAGTCACGGCTCCTCGACCCACACGCTCGAGGTCGGACTGCGGCCGGAGGCCTCGAACGCCTCGCAGCAGGACGCGCACACGAACCCGTCGCTGCCCGTGGTGCCGGAGCTCGTCACCGCGCTCGCCCTCACGACGACCGCGGCGAGCGCGCCGGCCACGCGCTCCTCGAGCGCCGCCGCGGCCGCGCCGGCCTCCGCCCGATGCCACGTCGAGCCGTGACGGATCCCGAGCGCCCTACGCGTGTAGGTCCTCGCGGCCGGTCATCGAGCGCTCGACGAAGATGCGGTGCCACAGCTCGAGCCAGAGCACCGCCCACAGCCGGTGCGTGTGCTCGGCGGCGCCGCTCGTGTGCTCGCCGATGAGTCGCTCGATCTCGGGGCGCCGGAACCAGCCGGCCTTCACGAGGTTGCCCTCGGGCAGCATGCGCCGGAGGATCGGCGCGAAATCGGTGCGGAGCCAGTGCTTCAGCGGGAGCGAGAAGCCCTTCTTCGGGCGATAGATCGTCTCCCACGGCAGGTAGCGCTCGGCGAGCTTCTTCGGCAGGTACTTCTGCACGCCACCCTTCACCTTCAGGCGTGAGTCGAGGGAGCTGGCGAGCGTGCAGAGATCGTGGTCGAGGAATGGGCTGCGGAGCTCGAGCGCGACCTTCATCGAGGCGACGTCCACCTTCACGAGGTAGTCGTTCGGCAGGCGCGCCATGAGCACGTGGTAGAGATTCTGGTCGACGACATCGAGCCCCGCCATGTCGGCGGCGTGTCGCTCGTAGATGTGCCACGGGCGGTGGCCGTGGAGCGAGGCGCGGAAGCTGTCGGTGTAGAGCGCGTCGCGCTGGCGCTGGTTGAAGGCCATCGAGTAGCCGTGCCGGCGTGCGGGGTCGGCGCTCGCGTGCGTGGCGAGGGTCTTCAGCTTCTGCGCGAGACCCGAACGCTCGGCGGCGAAGAGGCCGGCCTCGAGGGGGCGACGCAGCGCCCCCGGCAAGAAGCGCTCGTACGTCATCGCGTGGTACGACGCGCGCGCGATGTCGTAGCCGCCGAACTGCTCGTCGCCACCGTCTCCGGTGAGCGCGACGGTGACGAACTCCCGCGCGGCTTTCGACACGTAATACGTGGGGATCGCGGAGGAGTCGGCGAACGGCTCGCCGTACTCCCAGACCAGCGACGGAAGGATGCCGAGGACGTCGGGCTTCAGGCGGATCTGGTTGTGCTCGGTCTTGTAGCGCTCGGCGACCGCGTTGGCGTACTCGAGCTCCGAGAAGTCCTGTTCCTCGAAGCCGATGCTGAACGTCTTGACGGGCTTGCTCGAGAGCTGGCTCATCATCGCGACGACGAGACTGCTGTCGACGCCGCCGCTGAGGAACGCGCCGAGCGGCACGTCCGCGATGAGGCGCTTGCGCACGGCCTCCTTCAGCGTCGCGTCGATGCGCTCGAGCGCCTCGGTCTCGCTCATGCGGACCTTGTGGCGGAAGTCGGGCTTCCAGTAGCGCTCCTCGTGCACGCGGAGCTCGCGGCTCCCTGCGGCGCGCTCGAAGGTCTTGAAGTGCGCGGGGCGGAGCTTGTCGACCTCGTCGTAGATCGTGTGCTCCGTGGTCACCGCCATGTGGTGCAGGTAGCAGTCGATCGCCGCGTGGTTGACCGTCATGGTCGCGCCGGGAAGTGACCAGAAGGCCTTCGAGTCGGAGGCGAACCGCACGACCATCCCGGCTTGAGAGTAGAAGAGGGGCTTCTTCCCGAAGCGGTCCACCGCGAGGAGCAGCCGCTCCCGGCCGCTCCGCGTGTCCCAGATGCCGATGGCGAACATGCCGTCGAGCCGCGCGACGATGCCCTCGCTCCACTCCTCGTAGCCGTGGACGATGACCTCGGTGTCGGAGTGCGAAAGGAAGCGGTAACCGCGCCCAAGGAGCTCCTTGCGCAGCTCGGGGAAGTTGTAGATCTCGCCGTTGAAGGTGACCGCGACGGTCGCGCTCTCGTTCGTCATCGGCTGGTTGCCGAGCGGCGACAGATCGATGATCGAGAGGCGCCGGTGCCCGAGCGCCGCGTGGCCACCGAGCCATTGCCCGCCGTGATCGGGGCCGCGATGGATCATCACGTCGCGCATCGCGACCAGCTCCGCCGCCGAGACGGGCCGATGGTCGAAGTTGATGATCCCGCAGATTGCGCACATGAGAGAGCGAGGCGATTAGACGGGGCACCACCCGGGGGGTCAACTCTGTTATTTCCGCAGGTGCGGATGCTGTCCTCGGTGCTCATCGACGATCCGGCGCGTCTGGGCGCCATGGCTGCCGAATGGAAGGACCTGCTCGAGCGGAGCGCCGAGAACGCGCTCAGCATGCATCCGGACTGGATGCTGCCTTGGTGGGAGACGTTCGGCGACACCGGGAAGCGGTCGCTTCGTTCGCTCGCCTTCTACGACGGCAGAGAGCTGGTCGGGCTCGCGCCGCTCCTCGCGCACCCTCACGTTTATCCTCCGCGGATCCCGTTCCGCCGCCTCGAGGTGCTCGCCTCGGGCGAGGACGAGGCGGACGAGTCGTGCTCCGACTACCTCGGGCTCGTCGCGGCCCGCGGCTCGGAGGCGGCCGTCGTCTCGGCGTTCGTTCGCTCGCTCACGAAGGGGGGCGCGCTCGGGGCGTGGGACGAGCTCGTCCTCCCCTCGATGAACGGCGACAGCCCGATGCCTTCGATGCTGGAAGGCGAGCTCGCGCGCGCCGGGCTCCTCACGACGCTGGAGGAGGTGTCGACGTGCCCGTTCGTCACGCTTCCGAAGACGTGGGACGAGTACCTGGCGCAGCTGAAGCAGAGCAAGCGCAGCCAGTTGAAGAAGTCTCTCCGCGCGCTCGAGGCCTGGGCGGGCGGTCCTCCGGTGCTCGAGCGGGTCCGCTCGCTCGACCAGCTCGCGAAGGGAAGGGACATCCTGCTCGCGCTTCATCGCGAGCGATGGGCTGCCGGCGGGGCTGGCGGAATTGGCGAGGGCGTCTTCGCGTCGGCGCGCTACCGCGCCTTCCAGGATCGCTTGATGCCCCGCCTGCTCGCGCTGGGCGCGCTCGATCTCGGCTGGATGAGCGTGCGCGGCGAGCCGGTAGCTGCATTCTACAACTTTCGCCACGACGGGCGCGTCCTCCACTACCAGGCCGGTCGCAAGCTCGACATTCCCGACGACGTGCGCGTGGGCGTGACGATGCACGCGCTCCTCATCAGGGACGCCATCGCGAGCGGCATGCGGGAGTACGATTTTCTCGGCGGCGCCGCGCAATACAAGATGGCCCTCGCGTCGAGCACGCGGCCGCTCGTCACGCTGCGCGCCGCGCGGCCCTCGTTCGTCGAGTTCGCGCGCCGCGCGAGCGAGCAGGCCAAAAACCAGGCCCGACGCGCCCGCGCCTACGTGAAGGGTCGCATCGATGCGAAAGGCTCCCAGGGCACCTCCACCTCCGAAGGTCGTTCCGGCATGTCGAGCAGCAAAGGGCGCACGCCGCCCCGTATCGCGCGCGCCCTGGACGAGAGCGCGCGTCCGATCTTCTTCGGCTCGCGCGCGAGCGAAGGCCACGCGCTGTTCGGGTGGTACCACCCGCCGATCGCGAAGAAGGGTAGCGGCCGCGCGGTCGTGCTCTGTCCGCCGCTCGGGTACGAGGGGATCTGCGCTTTCCCGGCGCTGCGGATGTTCGCCGAGCGCCTCTCGCAGGCGGGCTTCGCGGTGCTGCGCTTCGACTACGACGGAACGGGCGACTCGGGCGGGGTCGACAGCGATCCGGGCCGCGTGCGCGCGTGGATCGACAGCGTGTCCGACGCCGTCTCCGAGGTGCGCGCGCTGAGCGGCGCGAGCGAGGTCTGCCTCTTCGGGGTGCGCATGGGCGCGACGCTGGCGCTCGTCGCGGCGTCCGAGCGCGGCGACGTCGATCGCCTCGTCTTGTGGAACCCGTGCCCGACGGGCCGCGCGTACGTCCGTGAGATGAGGGCGTTCCGCATCTTCGCGGAGCAGTCGGGCGAGCTCGCCAGCCGGCCGCGCGCCGAAGGCGACGCGAGCGACGAGTCGGGCGGCTTTCTACTCACCAAAGATACGCTCGAGTCGCTCAAGTCTCTCGATCCCGCGAAGCTCACCAAGCGCGCCGCGCCATCCATCCTGATCCTCGGCCGCGACGACGTCCCGAACGACGACAAGCTCGCGCGCGCCCTCGAATCCCTGGGCGCCTCGACCACGTACCGCCAGCTCCCGGGCTACGCGGAAATGATGGTCGCCCCCCACAAATCCGCCTTCCCAGAAGCCATCTACACCACCCTCCTCGACTCCCTCTCGTCTCCTCTCGACGTGCCCGTGCCCGTGCCCGCTCTCGTGTCTCCCACGGCTCACCCCACGGGCCTCGTCGCCCCCGGTGTCCGCGAGGAGCCCCTCCGCTTCGGCCCCAAGAAAACCCTCTTCGGCATCCTCACCGAGCCCGTCGACGAATCGGTCGCCCGCGGCAAGCCCCTCTTCATCTTCTCGAACACCGCCGGCAACTACCGCATCGGTCCAAACCGCATGTACGTCGAGATGGGCCGCAAGCTCGCGGCGCTAGGCTTCCGCTCCGTCCGCATGGACGTCTCGGGCATCGGCGACAGCGTCATCTGGGAGGAAGAGGCGCTGAACCACCCGTACGCCGACCAGCCGACCGACGACGTGCGCGTGCTGATGCGTCATCTCGAGAAGCTCGGGCGCGCCGATCGCTTCGGCGTGGCGGGGCTCTGCTCGGGCGCGTTCGTCGCGTATCACGCCGCGCTGGCGGATCCGGCGGTGACGAGCGCGGTGCTCATCAACCCGCAGACGTTCACGTGGGAAGAGGGCATGTCGCTCGACGTGAACCCGCTGACGAGGCGCGACGCGAGCGAGTACTACAAGCGTCGTTTGTTCGCGAAGGACGCATGGATGAAGATGCTCCGCGGAGGGGTCAACCCGCGGCACGCTTTCGAGGCGGTGCGCGGGCGCGTGGTCGACGCGGCGCGCTCGCAGATCGCGCGCGCGAAGGCAAAGCTTCCGGGCGGCGCCTCGCGCGGCAGCGAGGTCGCGCGTGCGTTCGACGCTCTGGGAACGCGCGGCGTCGACGTGCTCGTCGTCTTCGCGAGCAACGATCCGGGGATCGACAACCTGAACGAGAAGGTCGGCGCCAGCATGTCTGCGCTCGCGAAGCGTTCGAGCTTCACGATCGCGACGATCGAGGGTCCCGATCATTCGTTCACGCCGCTCTGGTCGCAGGTCGAGCTGGATCGCGTGCTCGTCGCGCATCTCACGCGACAGTTCCGCTGAGTGACGCTCCCGAGGGGCCGCTCAGAGCCCGAAGACGCGATCGAGCTTGAGGAGCCGGCAGACGGCGGCGGGTTGGCCGCAGACGCCGATGAGCGCGAAGCTACCGCCGGAGCTCTTGACGCGCTTGAAGAGCGAGACGATGGCGCCGATGCCGGAGCTGTCGAGCATCGTGAGCCGTGCCAGATCGACGACCACGCGCTTCGGCTGAACCGAGAGGACGCACTCGAACACGGCGCGGAGCTCGGGGGCGCTGTGGACGTCGAGCACGCCCTCGATCGCGAGACGGCACTCCGTCTCCGAGTCCGTGCGCGCGAGCTTCATCCCGTCGGTCGCGGTGACCTCGGCGGGCGCGGGCGAGGCAAAGGGGACCGGGACAATGGAGCTCGTGCGCGCGCGGCGTGCGCGGAGCGCGGCGGCCGGGGCGCCGAGAAGGGTGGAGAGGCCAGCCAGGTGAAGGC
>JAYSXP010000441.1:0-11184 GCA_043717125.1 Polyangiaceae bacterium
GCCATCGCCGACATCACGCTCCAGCAGGTGCTCACGCGCGCGAAGGAGTTCGACGTCATCGCGACCTTGAACCTCAACGGCGACTACCTCTCCGACGCGCTCGCGGCGCAGGTCGGCGGCATCGGCATCGCGCCGGGCGGCAACATCAACTACGTCACCGGTCACGCCATCTTCGAGGCGACGCACGGCACCGCGCCGAAGTACGCCGACCTCGACAAGGTGAACCCGGGCTCGGTCGTCCTCTCGGGCGAGATGATGCTCCGCCACATGGGCTGGATCGAGGCGGCCGACCTCATCATCAAGGGGATGAACGGCGCCATCGCGAGCAAGAAGGTCACGTACGACTTCGCCCGCCTGATGGAAGGCGCGACCGAGCTCAAGTGCAGCGAGATGGGCGACAACCTCATCGCGAACATGTGAAGCGAGAGAGAGAATGCCCGAAATCAGCGAGCAGGTGAGCGAAGCTCTCGAGCATGTCGAAGGCGACGATCATGACGGCGACAAGCGAGAGAAGGACGAGCGTTCGAAGCTCAACTCGATCGTCGCGGCGTCTGTCGCCGTCGTGGCCACGTTCATGGCCGTCTGCAACGTCAAGGCCGGCAACGTCGTCCAGGCGATGGGAAAGACGCAGATCGAGGTGATCGACACGTGGTCGTTCTTCCAGGCGAAGAGCACCAAGCAGAGCCTCGCCGAAGCGGCGCTCGATCAGCTCAGCCTCCAGCGCGAGACGTCACAGCTCACGCCCGAGCAGAGTGCGACCGTCGACAAGCGCCTCGCCGGCTACCGCGAGAAGGTCACGCGCTACGAGACCGAGAAGGGCGACCTGAAGAAGAAGGTCGAGGAGCTCGAGAAGGAATACGAGCGGCTCAACGTCAAGGACGACCAGTTCGACATCAGCGAGTCGCTACTCTCGGTCGGGATCGCGCTCCTCGGCATCACCGCGCTCACGCAGAAGCGAAAATTGCTCTTCGTCGCGATGGGCTTCGCGGGCTTCGGTCTCGTCGTCGGGCTCGCTGGCTTCTTTGCTTGGAACCTGCGCCCGGAGTGGCTCGCGAAGATCGTCGGCGCCTGAGCCGCGGGTGAGCGCTGCACGCATCGCCCGCCGCGGCAGATGAGGCGGTCGCACACGGCATTTCGCAGGCTCCGCAGTTGCGCACGTCCGGGGCGCGTGTTCGCGCAGAGCCCTCCGCACGGCGCGGTCGGTGCGATGCCGTGGACGACGCACTTCGGGCTCGAGCTCACGCAGACGCCGTGGCACTGCGACTGTCCCGACGGGCAGGCGCACGTGCCCGCCGAGCACTGCTCGCCACCGGGGCACGACGCGTCGGTCGCGGCGTCGACGCACGCGTACGCTCGACCCGATCGATCGCGCCCGTGGCGTCGCGGCTGCTCGCGACTACCTCGCCCGCTTCCCGCGCGGCTTGGCGAGGGGCGAGGCACAAGCCATCGTCGCCCTGGGCCCGTAGTTCACCGTCAGTTTCGGATGGTCAGGGACGTGACCACCCAGGACTTCGCCTTGCTGGGCGAATCGCTGCATGATCTCGGGGACGAACGGGTACTTTTTCGGACGAGGCCGTGTCCCTGACACGCGCGACGGGGTTGAGTTGCTGCGGGTACCGAGGAAATAATGAACAAATCGATCCTTCACTTGGCGGTTGTCCTGGCGTCGAGCTGTCTCGGCGCGTCCATGGTTCTCCCGGCGTGCGGAGGCGACGACGGTAGCGCCGCCATCACGCCGACCGAGGAGGCTGGCTCCGAAGCGGGGGCAGACACGTCCACGCCGGTCGAGGACACGGGAACCGGAGACACGAGCACGCCGGTCGACGCCGGACCGCTCTTCTGTCGCGACACGGAGGTGAAGTGCGCCGACGGAACGTGCGCCAACCTCCGCGAGGACTCGAAGAACTGCGGTGCGTGCGGGACAGCCTGCGGTGGCTCGACCCCGTTCTGCAGCCTCGGCCAGTGTGTCACCTCGTGTCCCGCCGGCGACGCCGGTGTGGCGCTGACCACGTGTGGCAGCTCGTGTGTCGACAAGACGAGCGATCCGAACAACTGCGGAACCTGCGGGATCAAATGCACGTCCGCGCAGGCCTGTCTCCAGGGCACGTGCGGATGTCCGGCCGGCACGACGCCGTGCGGCGGCACCTGCGTCGACCTCGGCAGCGATCCGAAGAACTGCGGCGCATGCGGCACCACCTGCGTGAGCACGATGGCCGCCTGCAGCCTCGGCGCTTGCGCGGCGGGCTGCGCGCCGGGCCTGTCGAACTGCAACAACTCGTGCGTCGACGAGAAGAGCGACAAGCTCAACTGCGGCGCGTGCGGCGTGGCTTGCCAGAACGGTGAGCAGTGCGTCTCCGGCAAGTGCGGGTGTCCGACGGGCGAGCTGTCGTGCAACAACATCTGCACCGACGTCACCGTCGACAGGCTCAACTGCGGAGCGTGCAACACCAAGTGCGCGAACGGCGAGGTGTGCCTCGCGGGCGCCTGCACCGCCGGCGGCTGTAGCGGCGGCGACGCGGGCACGTCGAACGGCAAGGTCGACTGCGGCGGGCAGTGCGTCCGTCTCCTCACCGACGACCACAACTGTGGAGCGTGCGGCAAGGTCTGCGGGGCCGGCTTCACCTGCAACAACGCGGTGTGCGAGTGCGTTTCGCCTACGGCGACGAACTGCGGCGGCGTCTGCGTCGAGCTCACGAGCGACCCGCTCCACTGCGGCGCATGCCCGACGAAGTGCAACGCCGGTCAGGTCTGCAGCCTTGGCGCGTGCGCGGCCACCTGCTCCCCGTCGCCGGTGTCGCTGACCAACTGCGTCGGCAACTGCGTCGACACGCAGACCAGCACCGACAACTGCGGCGCGTGCGCGATCTCGTGCACGGGCGGGAAGGTCTGCACGACGGGCACGTGTTCCTGCGGAGCTCCTCCGATCCTGGAGTGTGTCCCCGGAACCTGCACCGACACGAGCTCCGATCCGAAGAACTGCGGCGGGTGCGGGACGATCTGCCAGTCGGGCTCGACCTGCAACAGCTCGGTATGCACCTGCCAGCCGAATCGACCCGAGTGCGTGGCCGCAAGCAAAGTCTGCAACGATCTGAACAAGGACAACGCCAACTGCGGTGCTTGTGGCGTCGCGTGCGATGTCGGCAAGACCTGCAAGGGAGGAACCTGCAAGCCCTGACGAGCTCGTAGGCGCCTCATCGGAACGGACCGGCCTCTCGCTTCACGGGGGAGGCCGCATGCAGTAAGACTCGAAATTCGGCGCGAACTACAGGTTCAGCATCACCGACTGACCTCGTGGTCTCGGCCGTGTGACGCACACGACATGAGCTCCCGAAGGTCGCTCTCGCGCTATCCTGGAAGAACCCTGGTGCGTTCGTCTCAATTCATCGTGCCCGTCCTCGTTTGCGCCGTAACGGCGTGCAGCGGGATCCTCGGCATCGAGGACCCCAGCATCGACGGTCTCCCGCTCCTCGAGGGCGGGCCCGACACGCACGTCGCCCTCGACGAGGCGGGCAACCTCCTGGAGGCGGGCGCAGGCGAGACGGGCTGCGTGGCCGACACGATGACGAGCGCAGACAACTGCGGCGCGTGCGGTCACAGGTGCATCGTCGGCACGTGCGCAGCAGGGCGGTGCCAGCCGCAGGTGATCCTGACGGGGCCCGCGATCGCGGACTACGCGGGGTACGTCGGCGTGAACTCATCGCTCGTGGTCTGGGCAAACAAGGCGACCCGAGGCACCTATAGCGTTCCGAAGGTCGGAGGGGCCCTTCAGCAGTACTTCGGAACGACCTCGTTCACGCCGACATCCCTCGACGTCCACGAGTCGTTCTTCCTGATCTCCGACTACGACTTCTACGGCGTCCAGCGGTTCAACGTGATGGGCGGCTCCGAGGAGCCCAAGGCCAACACCTGCGCCACCGGGCTCGGGGCCGTCGCCGACGCCACCGGCTCCGTGTATCACGCACACCTCGACGATACGGGGCCGTGCACCGGCACGATCTTCCACATCACCAAGCGCACGCGCTCGGCTGCCGGGACCTACAGCACCGCGTGGGACATCCCCGTGTCGACCTTCAGCGTCGGGACGAGCAAGTGGATGGTGCTCGACGCGAACAACCTCTACTTCGACAGCGACCTGCAGCCGCCCTCGAGCCCGACCGGCATCTACGCGATCCCGCGCGCGGGTGGAGCGCCGTCGCTCGTCCTCGCGGGGGGCTTCCTGAGCTCGCCGATGGCGCTCGACGGAGCCACCCTCTACGCGATCGAGGGCGTCTACAGCGCCAACACCCAGGTCGTCGCCATCGACCTCGGGACGAAGGCCAAGCGCGTCGTCGCCGCCACCGAGCACGGGTTCTTCGAGGCCGGCGGCAGCGTGCGCATGCAGATCGCCGTCGACGCGACGCACGTCTACTGGACGGCGGCGATCGGGTCGGAGAATCCGAGCGTGAGCGGCCGCGTGCTCCGTGCGCGAAAGGACGGCTCTGGCATGGGCGAGGAGGTCGTCGTCGATGCCGAGCCCGCGCTCCACGGCATGGCCATCGACGAGAGCTTCGTCTACTGGTCGACCGCAACCGCGATCAAGCGCGTGGCGAAGTAGCGATTCAGGCCGGGAGCGCGCCCAGCCAGCGGGGGACCATGTCACGGCGTACGAGGACGTACTCGTCGGGTGTGTCGCACTCCATGCAGCGCGAGTCGTCGTCGAACACGACGGCGTCGAGCGCACCCAGCGTGAGGAGGCGCTGCGTGATGTCCTCGTGCTCGGTGCGCGTCTTGGCAGTCGAAAACTTCATGCACCACGCGGCCGCGTCGAGCCACGTCTCGTGGTCGCCGGGCTCGAGGAGCAGGAGCCCTGTCGCCTCGCCCATGCAGGTGAGGTCACGGACCATGGGCGTCTTCAGGAGGCCCTTGCCGTGCAGACGCGGCGCGCCGCGTTCGTCACCGAAGACCATGACCTCCTCATCGGTCTCGCGGAAGCGGCCGCACACGAGCGTGCGCGAGCGTCCAGGGGGACCCTTCGCGAGCTCCGCGTAGAGCGACGGGTCGTACACGACGTCCGCGTCCATCAAGACGACGCGCGATTGGCCGTCGAGGATGCCGTGCTCGCTGGTGAAGGCGAGGTGGGTCGAGTGACCGCTACCAGTGACGTCACCCGGAAAATCGTTCATGATCCAGGTCGCCGGGTGCGGCTCCATCGCAGCGACCTTCGTGCCGAACGTCATCTTGCTGCCGACGATGTAGATCTCGCGTGCGCCGTGCGCCGCGAGCGCACGCAGATGCCAGTCGAGGAACGTGAGCTCGCCGGAGTCGTCGAGCGGCAGGAGCGGCTTGGGGATCTGTGCGCCCGTCCCGGCGACGCCGGCGATGCGCTTGCCCATGCCCGCAGCCAGGATGATGGCCTTGTCGATCGTCCCGTTCGTCGCCGCACTCATGAGTGACCTCGTCGGCCGAGAACGCGCCACATCGTGACGCGGGCCGTGGTGAACATGACGATTCCGTACGCCAGTGCGACGAGCTCGACCTCGAAGACGCGGTCGAGAAGGACGCCGAGCGAGATCATCCCGAGAACGTTGTCCCAGGAGGTGAAGCCGATCAGCCTCACGAGGAAGCGAACGCCCGTGCGCTGCGAGCGCTCCAGGATCGTGCCGACGGCGTTGCCGCCGGGGTAGTGCGGTTCGTAGAGACGCACCTGCCAGCGATCGAACCAGATGCCAAAACGAGTGATCCACTTCGCGTTGCCCGCACGAACGAGCTCGTCTTTGTGGTCGAGCTCCTCGGCGATCGCGTCGCGGCCGTCCTTCAGGGCGGAGCCGAGGCGACGCTTGTAGAAGTCGTACGCGTGACCGGACATCGCACCGGCGACGAGCACGACCACGCCGAGCAAGACGAAGAGCTCGCCGGGAATGCCCGGGTTCGCGCGGTGGAGGTGCACGCTCATGCCAATGCAGATCGCGATGTACCCGACGGCGTCGCCGAGCTCGTCGAGCGTGCGCCCGCGCGGCGACGACAGCTTCTTCGCGCGCGCGAGGACGCCGTCGTAGCAGTCGAGGATCATGCGGGCCTCGAGCAGGAGGCATGCCACCGCCATCGCTGTCCGCGTGGTGCTGACGGCCATCACCGCGGCGCCGAGCGCACCGAGCGCGGTGTGGAGGTACGTGATGTGATCCGGCCGGAACGGCAGTCCTCCTGCGATGCGGAGGAGCCCGCGCGCTGCGGGGTACCGGTAGTACCGGTTCAGCGGGTCATCGAGATGTTCGGCGAGTGCGCGCCGAACCTGGAGCGAGGCGCTCGCGTCAGCCGAGGGGACCACGAAGCGTGGTGCCGACGGGGGCGCGGACGAGCTCGAGGTGCTTTGCTGCATCGATGATGAGTCCGTGGATGCGCGAGTCCCTCAGGACGGTGCGCCCGACTCGTCGGCGAGTACCTTGCGGATGCGTGCGGCCACCTCGCGCGGTGTCACCTTGGGGCGGGGGAGGTCCTCCGGCACGCCGTGGCGCGTCTTCAGCGACACGAAGCGCAGGCCAGGCCGGCGATCGCGAAGCGCGGTCTCCAGGGCTTCGGCCGTGTCGACCGTCGATACGTCGGCGTAGCCGCACGAGCGCGCGACGCCGGCGAGGTTCATCGAATGAGAGACGGTCGATTGACCGCCCGTCGACTCATGGGCCTCGTTGTCGAGAAGGACGTGCACGAGGTTCTTCGGCTGCTCGTACGCAAGCGTCGCGAGTGCGCCGAGGCGCATGAGCATCGCGCCGTCGCCGTCGAGGACGACGATGCGTCGATCGGGACGCGCCCACGCGAGACCTAGCCCGATGCTCGACGCGCAGCCCATCGAGCCGACGACGTAGAGCTGGTTGTGTCGATCGTCGCAGGCGTAGAGCTCGCGACCTGTGAAGCCGGTCGTGGCGATCACGATGTCCTGAGGGAGCGCGGCGCGCTGGACGGCGCGGAGCGCTTCCTCGCGTGACGGCCGCTTGGCCTTGGCCTCGTTCTTGTCCGTGGTCGCGGTCGGCGTCGCGGCGGTCGCCGGGGCTGCCGTCGTCGTGTCGGGCTGCCGGACGAGCGGCTTCGTCGCCAGCTTGTGTGGCGCGACGCTGTCCTTCTTCATCACGAGGCAGAAGGGGAGCCCCGTCTTCGTCATGTGAGAGACGGCCTTGTCGATCGCCGGCGCGATCTCGGAGGCCTCTTGCGGGAAGAACGCCCACGCGACGTTCATCGTGTCGAGCATCTGCGTGGTGATCGCGCCCATCAGCTCGTGCTGCGGCTCGTCGTGCGGTCCGCCCGGCTCGCCGCGCAGCGTGACGATCAGGAGGACCGGGATGCGGAAGACCGCGTTCAGCGAGGTGAGGGGGCTCACCGCGTTGCCGAGGCCGGAGTTCTGCATCATCACGACCGCGCGCTTGCCGCCGAGCTCGGCGCCCGTCGCGATGGCGACGGCGTCGCCCTCGTTCGTTGCGCCGATGTACGTCAGATCCGGGGCGTCGATGACGAAGTTGATGAACGGTTTCACGTACGAGCATGGGACGCCCGTGTAGAGCGAGAAGCCCGCGAGCTTCGCCGTGTCGCAGAATGCCTTCGCCTCGATCACTGGAACGAACTCCCGCGGAGGACGTCGCCGAGGGTATCGACATCGAGCCAGCCGCCACGCGTGTACACGACCTTCACTTCGCGACCCTCGCGCACGAGACGGCGGAGAAGATCGGGGACGGAGGCGGTCGCGAGCTCCTTTTCGGACAGCGTGCCGAGGAGCTCACGGACGGCCTTCGCGCCGTTGGCGGACATCTTGAGCAGGCCCGTCCACTCGCCCGTGATGCCGGGCGAGGTGGGGTCGGTCATCATGTCCTTGAGGAGGACGTTTGCGAGGAGCGTCTTTCGCGAGTGCGGCTCGGAGCAGGCGGCCCAGTCCGCCTTGCGCGCGGCCTTCGCAGGCGTCGCTTCCGCGGAGAGATCTGCCGCGAGCGAGTCGACGGCGACGACGAAGTCGCCCTCGGTCTCGAGGAGCTCGTCGAGGACGTAGCGCTTGAAGAGCACGTCGCCGTACGAAACGATGCACGGGCCGTCGAGCGACGACTTCGCGCACGCGAGCGAAGCCAGCTCGCCGGTCGACGCGTAGCTGTCGTTGTCGACGAACGAGGCGCCCTGCACGTCGACCGCGCCCTTCGCGAAGCCGCGAACGACGACGAGCTCGCGCACGTTGGCCGATCGGTAGGCGTCGAGGATGTGCTCGAGGATCGGCTTGCCCGCGATCGGGACCATTGCCTTCGGACGGTCCCTCGTGAGCTCGCCGAGCTCGTCACCGCGACCCGCGGCGAGGACGATGCCGCGAGCGACCGGACCGCCCTTCGGGAGGTACGCCTTCTCGGCCTGCTCGAGCTCGCTCTCGCCCTGGAGTCGGAAGACCTCGGCGAGCGGCGCGACCTTCTCCTCGACGCCGATGAGCGTCTGCGCGGTGAAGATCTGCTTCGCCGTGGCCTGCATCGCCGTGAGCGCAGAGCGCATCAAGTGGTTGGCCCAGATGACGATCTTGAATCCCGCCTCGCGGAAGACCTCGGTCGGCGTCGTGTAGTACTTCGTCGGAACGATCACGAGCGGGAGGCGATCGCCCCACTCCTTCTTGAACTGCAGGATCTCGTCCGGGTGACGCTCGCGCGAGTGGATGAGGACGGCGTCGGCGCCGGCCTTTCTGTAGGCCTCGCCGCGCTTGAGGGCCTCGACCATGCCGTGCCCCGCGATGAGTGCCTCGACGCGGGCGACCACCACGAAGTCGTCGTCGCGCTGCGCTTCCTTGGCCGCGCGGATCTTGCCGGCGAACTCTTCCATGTCCGCGAGCGGCTGGGCCGTCGAGCGAAGGAAGCTGTTCGTCTTCGGGAAGATCTTGTCTTCCATGCACACGCCGGCGACGCCGCGCTGCTCGAGTTTCATGACGAGACGGCGCGCGGAGTTGAAGTTGCCGTAGCCCGTATCACCGTCGAGGAGGATCGGGACGGACGTAGCGTCCGCCATGAACTCGACGACCTCGAGGACCTGAGTCCAGCTCGCCTCGTTGTTGTCACGCACGCCGAGGGCCGCGGAGATCGAGAGGCCGCTGCCCCAGATGCCCTCGAAGCCCGCCTCCTCCGCGATCTTCGCGGAGAGACCGTTGTGCGCTTCCATGAGGAACGAGAGGCTCGGGCCTCCGAGCATCGCCTTGAGGCGAGCGGTCTTCTTCGCGGTGGACTTGGGGGAGAGTGGTTGAACCATTGAATCACCTGGAAGCAAAGGTCGAACCAGGAGAAAGCACCGGTTTCCGCCCCGCCGTCCCCTGTGGACGTCGCATGAAAATGGCAATGGGTCACGTTGTTTAAGCGCGTTTTCAGCGCAGTTTGGCCCTCCGCGCGCACGCTCCGGCGAGCGCGTGCAGGTGCGTCGCGTTCGCGGGACGTGCGAACCCGGCTTCGCCGCTCGACCCGTACCTCAGCGCTCGGCACGAGGGTTGCGGTACGGGCTCATCTCCGGCGCCTCGAAGTCGCCGGCCTCGAGCCTCACGTCGGCCACAGCCTGCCCGGCACGCTCCGCCACGGCCGCGGCGAGCGCCGCCGCGAGGCCATCCTTCGCGGCATGGCTCACCTCGAGCCGCGCGTGCAGCTCGGTCGGGAGCACCACCACGACACGATGCGCGTGCGTCGTCCCGTGCGAGCCCTCCCATGCGAGCACGTCGTGTTCGACCGTCACCGAACCCGCCTCGAGCGCTTCGCGTGCGAGTGTTTCGCCGAGTGGGCCGAGCACCTCCAGCGCGCGGAGACGCAGCGGCTCGTCGACGACGCGCGGCGCGCTCACGCCCGCCGTGCAGGTCGCGCGGGGGGACCGCTCATCGCGCGGCTCGGCGCCTCCTGGTCGACCGTGCGCTCGCCCACCACCTCGGCAGGTTTGTCGTCGGCGACGCGGACATTGGCGCTCATCGCGGCGGCGACCGCCGCGGCCTGCGAGTCGCCGAACGGCTTCGCGAGATCGAAGATCACCTTGGTCGTGCCACCCGACAGGTTCTGCAGTGCCTCGAGCCGCCGTAGCTCCATGCCGCCCGGCGACGAGTGGAGGATGCGTGCGGCCTCGGCGAAGTTCTTCGCGCTCTCGAGGTCGGCCTGGCTCTTGATGATCACGTACTGCCGGTCGCGCTCGGCGATCGCCTTCCGCGCGATGACCTCCTGCATCTGCTGCGGAAGCTGGATGTCCTGGAGCGCGATGAGCTCGACGTGGAGGCCCCACTGCGCGACGAACTGCTCGACCGCGGCTCGCACCTTCGCAGCGACCTCTTCGCGGTGAGAGAGGAGATCGTCGAGCTTCGTCTCGCCGACGACGTCGCGGAGCACGACCTTCGCGCGATCGCGGACGGCATTCTCGTAGTCCTGCACGTTGAGCGTCGCGCGCTCCACGTCGACCACCTTGAAGTAGATGACCGCGTCGATCCATGCGGTGACGTTGTCGGCGGTGATGACGGCCTGCTGGGGAAGATCGCGGTTACGCACGCGCGTGTCGATCTTGACGAGGCGCTGCACGCCGGGAACGACGATGTTCAGCCCAGGAGCGGCGAGGCCCGTGAACTTGCCCAGGGTGAACTTGAGGCCGGTCTCCCACTGGTTGACCTGGCGGACGGACCTCATCGCGACGATGGCCGCGATCAGGAGCACGATGGTGAGCGCGGCGAAGGAGGCGGGGTCCATGGGGTCGAGTCTACCCCTCCCGGACCGGCAGGCCTCGCCTCTTCCCGCGTCGCGGCGCTGTGGTAGAAGAGCGCGCAACGCTCGAAAGGATTCGCAAAATGCCTACCCGCAAGAAGATCGGACTCATTGGCGCTGGCAACATCGGCGGCGAGCTTGCGCGCCTCTGCGCGAACGCGCAGCTCGGCGACGTCTACCTCTACGACATCGCGGCCAAGGAGAACTTCGCCAAGGGCAAGGCGCTCGACCTCGAGCAGAACAGCGCGATCCTCGGCTACGACTCGGCCGTCAGGGGCACGGCGAGCTGGACCGATCTCGAGGGCGCGGACGTCCTCATCGTCACAGCTGGTATCCCGCGCAAGCCGGGCCAGTCGCGTGACGACCTCGTCGCGACGAACCTTCCCATCATCCGCGACGTCGCGAACAACGCGAAGAAACACTGCCCGAACGCGTTCGTCATCGTCATCTCGAACCCGCTCGACGCGATGGTCTACGAGTA
>JAYSXP010000442.1:0-11178 GCA_043717125.1 Polyangiaceae bacterium
GCCACGAAGGACTTGCCGAAGGGCATCGACGCTCCGATCGTCACCAAGGTCGACCCCGGCGCCTCGCCGGTACTCCTCATCGGCGTCCGCGGGGCGAAGGGGCAGAAGTTCGACGTCCGCGAGCTCACCGAGGCCGCTGACAAGAAGGTCCGCCGTCAGCTGGAGTCGATCAACGGGGTCGGCAAGGTCAACGCGATCGGCGGGCGCGGCCGTCAGATCAACATCCTGATGAACCCGCTCGCGCTGCGGGCCGAGAGCGTCACTCCGCTCGACGTGATGCGCGCGCTGCAGACGCAGAACCTCGTCACCCCCGGCGGGTCGCTCGAGGCGGGGCCGAAGAGCATCACCCTGAAGATCGACGGTCGAGTGAGCTCCGTCGAACAGATCGAGCGACTCGCCATCCGCTCCTCGGCGGGCCGGATCCTCCGGATCTCCGACGTCGCGAAGGTCGTCGACGGCAAGAAGGAGCTCGAGAGCATCGCTCGCTACGAAGGCGACGACCTCGTCGCGCTCTCGATCGTCAAGCAGGGCGGCACCAACACGATCGAGGTGGTCGACGCCATCCTCAAGCGGATGGACGCCATTCGAAGCACCCTGCCGAAAGGCATGGAGCTCGTGATGATCCGCGACAACTCGCAGACCATCCGCACGAGCGTCCACTCCGTGACCGAGCACCTCGTGCTGGGCTCGATGCTCGCCGCGCTCGTCGTCCTCGTTTTTCTCGGGAACTTCCGGAGCACGATCATCGCCGCGGTCGCGATCCCGGTGTCCGTGATCGGGACGTTCGGCCTCATGTACGTGCAGGGCTACACGCTCAACGTCATCACCCTCCTCGCGCTGGCGCTCGCTGTCGGTCTCGTCATCGACGATGCGATCGTCGTCCTCGAGAACATCGTGCGTTTCATCGACGAAAAGGGCGTCAAGCCATTCCCCGCCGCGGTGCAAGCCACGAAGGAGATCGGGCTCGCTGTCATGGCGACGACCCTCTCACTCATGGCCGTCTTCATCCCCGTGGCGTTCATCGGCGGCATCCCGGGGCGATTCCTCAAGAGCTTCGGGTACACGATGGCCTTCGCGGTCGGCGTCTCGCTCCTCGTGAGCTTCTCGCTGACGCCGATGATGTCGGCGCGCTTCTTGAAGACGCACCAGACCAATTTTCTCACCAAGATGGTCGACGCCTTCTACCGGCCAATCGAGCGCACGTATCTCGCGATGCTTCGCTTCTCGCTCAAGCGGCGCTGGGTGATCGTGCTTGCTTGCGGTGTCGTGCTCGGCTCGTGTGTGCCGGTGGCGAAATCGCTCCCCGCCGGCTTCTTGCCCGAGGACGACAAGGCAAAATTCCAGGTCACGGTCCGCGCGCCGGAGGGCACGAGCTCGGAGGAGACTCTCCTCATCGCCGAGCGCGCGGCCGTCGAGCTTCGAAAGCTCCCCGGTGTCGCCCACATCCTCATCACGGTCGCCGAGGATGACGCGCACACGCGCAACTTTGCGCAGATCTACGTCGACCTGGTGGACCCGGATAAGCGGGACATCACCCAGTTTCAGGCGATGACACGCGCCCGCGACGAGGTCGTCGCGAAGATGCCGAAGGGGATGCGCGTGAACGTCGCGGAGGTTCCGGATTTCTCGGTTGGCGCGAACCTCCAGAACATCCAGCTCGTCATGAGCGGGCCGGACTTCTCGCAGCTCGCGCGATACGCCGACGAGATCACGAAGGGGCTTCGAGAGACAAAGCTCGCCGTCGACGTCGACACGACGAACTTGCCGGGGCGTCCCGAGGTGAAGGTCAGCATCGATCGCGACCGCGCTGCCGATCTCGGCGTGAGCGTGTCGGATGTCGCTTCCACGCTGCAGATGCTGATCGCGGGGCTGAAGGCCTCGACCTATCCGGAGGGGGGGGAGGAGTACGACGTCCGAATCCGCGCGGAGGACCAGTACCGAATCGATTCGTCAGCCCTCTCGCTCATGAACGTGCCGTCGACGCGACTCGGTAGCGTGCCGCTCTCGTCGGTCGTGAAGTGGCGCGAGGGCAGCGCGCCTTCGCGCGTCAATCGCTACGGTCGCGAGCGACAGATCACGCTTCTCGCGAATGCCGCCCCGGGCGTGGGCGACGACAAGGTCATCGGTTACATCAACAAGAAGTTCGCGGAGCTGCATCCGCCGGCCAACTATCGCCTCCAGCCGACCGGCCGAAGCCGTTCGCAAGCCGAGACCGCGGCGGGCTTCGTGCTCGCGCTCGCGATGGCGTTCGTCTTCATGTACCTGATCCTCGCGGCGCAGTTCGAGTCGTGGCTGTACCCGCTGATCATCCTCGTCTCGCTGCCGCTCACCGTTCCGTTCGCGTTCATCTCGCTGAAGCTGTTCGGCCAGAGCCTCAACATGTTCTCGATGCTCGGCCTGCTCGTGCTGTTCGGCGTCGTGAAGAAGAATGCCATCCTCCAGGTCGATCACACGAACCATCTCCGTCGGGAGGGGATGAACCATTTCGACTCGCTCATGCAGGCCAACAAGGACAGGCTCCGGCCGATCCTGATGACCACCATCGCGTTTGTCGCCGGAATGCTGCCGCTCATCGTGTCGAAGGGCATCGGCTCCGGCTTCAGTCGCGCCACGGCCAGCATCGTCATCGGCGGCCAGACCATGTCGCTTCTCCTCACGCTGCTCGCGGTGCCCGTATTTTACAGTCTGATCGACAGCCTCCGGACGCGCATGGCGCGGCGAAAGGCGGCGCCTGTCGATCGCGGCGAAGCGGAGCTGGCAGCGGCGGGCGAGGCGGCGGAGTGAAGTCGCATCGTGGGGAGTCGGTCGTTCGCGATGTCCTCGATGCGGTACGCGAGGAGATCGCGAAGGTCGGATTTTCCGCGATGCGTATCGAGAACGTCGCGCTCAGAGCCGAGGTCGCGAAGACGACGATCTATCGCCGCTGGCCAAAGAAGGAGGACTTGCTCTTCGAGCTCCTGCAGTCGATGACGAGTGGCTCGTGGGAGATCCCCGAGAGCGGCAGCTTCCGCACGGATCTGCTCGCCATCGCGCGTCATCTGCGGTGCGTGATGACCAGCACCGATGGTCAGGCGATCGCTCGCGTACTCATGGCGCAGCGGAGCGATCCCGAGGTTCAGCGGGCGATCGCTCACATCCGCGAGGAGAAGATGGCCGTCCCGATGCAGATCGTGGAGCGCGCCCGCGAGCGCGGCGAGATCGGGGCAACGGTCGATGCGGACCTCCTCCTGACGACGCTCGCGGGCGCAATCCACCATCGCGTGTTCGTGAGGTCGGAGGAGCTGTCCGACGTGTACCTCGAGGCGCTCGTCGATCTGCTGCTCTCGGGCGTCCGTCCGCGCGCCTGAGGTTCACGCGTCCTTGCGTGCCGCTCGACGCGGCTGGCTGAGGCCGACGAGAAACGGCGTGAGCAGCTTCTCGAAGGAGGCGACGGCGACGGCCTCAGACTTCACCGGGAGGCGACGCCGCAGCACGAGCTCGACGTAGCCATGCGCCGCGACCCAGAAGGCGATCGCGAGGTCCCGCGCCGGCTCATCGCGGAACGCGCCCTTGTCCTGGCCGCGCCCGACCTCGACCGTAGAAAGCGCGAGTAGCCTCTGCGCGACGAACTCGGAGAGCGCGAGCATGGGTCCACTCTTTCGCCGCCGTCCAAGGTAGTATTGGACTGCACATGCCGGGCAACGGCGACTCCGAGGGACCGATCCACAAGCTGCGCGTGCCGGCACGCGCGAGCGTTGCTTCCGCTCAGATCGAGGCCTTGCTCGGAGCGCTCGAGGGCGCGACCGAGCCTGCCGAGCGCGCCGAGATCCTCGTCGACGTCGCGCGCCGCTTCGAGAGCGACCTCGGCGACGCGGGCCAGGCGATCGACGCGCTCGTCGAAGCCTGGAAGGCCGATCCGACGCTCGAGGCGATCCTCGACGTGCTCGAGCCGCTCGTCACCGCCGAGCGCCGCTGGGCGGAGGTCCTCGAGACCACGCGCGCGCTCGCGAGTCGCGAATCCGTGACACCGCGGGCGATCGCCTACGCCGAAGCCATGGTGCGCTGGCTGACGCGCGAGGTGCCCGATCCCGATCTCGCGCGTCAGTGGCTCGAGCGCATCCGCACACTCGACTCGACCCACTGGCAGCTCCACATGCTCCAGTCCGCGATGTCTCGCGAGCACGGCGACCTGAAGCGCGAGCTCGACGAGCTCGACCTCGCGGTGCTCTCGGCGCGTCGCACCGACGACCGCGCGCGCATCCACCTCATGATGGCCTCGCGCTACACGGACGAGAAGGAGCGCACCTTCAGCCTCGCCGAGGCGAAAAAGCACTTCGCGGCCGCGCACAAGCTGTTTTTGCGCTCGATGGATCCGCTCCGCGGGCTTGAACAGATCGCGATCCGCGAGAACGACACGACCGCGATCGCCGACGTGCTCCGGCGTCAGGCCGACGCGGACGTCGACGACGCCGCGCGCATCACGATCCTCCTCTGGCTCGCGAAAATCGAGGAAGAGGAGTTCCGCAAGCCCGAGCTCGCGGCCAAGACGCTCGAGCGCATCATCGCGATCTCGCCGACCCACGCGCTCGCGCTCGACGGTCTCGAGCGCACCTACGGCGCCGCGCGCGCCTGGCCCGAGCTCGTCGTCGTCCTCGAACAAGCCGTGCTGTCGACGAACGAACCTCACCTTCGCGTAGCGCGCCTCGAGCGGCTCGGCGCGGTGCTCGAGACCAAGCTCGGCGACGTCCGCGCCGCCGTCGAGACCTACGAGCGCCTGCAGAAGACGATGCCCGAGGAGGAGACCGTCCTCACCGAGCTCGCGCGCCTGACCGAGAAGCTCGGCGACGTGCGCGCGGCGGTTCACTATCGCGAGCGCCTCGCCGAGCTCGCGCCGGCACCCTCGGTCCGCGCCCGCATGCACGTCATCGCCGGCCAGCTGCTCGTGCCGGTCGACGCAGCGTCGGCCCGGCAGCATTTCGAGCGCGCGGTCTCGGCCGATCCGTCGAGCCAGGCGGCCTGGAACGCGCTCCTCTGGGGCGCGCGCGCCGAGGGGGATGGCCCGCGTACCGAGCGCTACCTCGAGGAGCGCGCTCGAAAGACGGAGACGCCCCGCGCGCGCGCCTCCGCCTACGTCGAGCTCGCCGACGCGCGAGCCAAGAAGGGTGATCCCCGCGGCGCGCGGCAGGCCTTCGAGGCGGCCGCCGCGGCGGATCCGACGAACGAGACGGCCGCCGTCGCGCTCGTCACGGCGCTCGTCGAGGAAGGGCGCTACGCCGACGCCGAGCCGCTCTGCGAGGTCGCGATCTCTGCGGCCGATCGCGACAAGGACTACGAGCGCATCCTCATGCTCCGTCGCGCGCAGGCGCGCGTGGCGACGGCGCTCGGGAAGCCTGACCGCGCCCTCGTCGCGACGCTTGCCGCGTACAACCTGCGGTCGGATTCGATCGAAGCGAAGGAGATGCTCATCGCGGCGGCGGTGCCGATGCGCGCCGATCCGCAGGTGCTCAGCGCGCGAGACGCGCTCGTGGCGATCGCCGACGCGCCCGACGGGCTCTCCGTCGAAGCCCGCGCAGGGCTCGCGGACGTCCTCGCGCTCACTGGCGACGCCGACCACGCCGCCGTCCTCTACGACGACGTGCTCCTCGAGGCGCCCGAGCACTCCTCGGCGCTTGCCGGCCTCGCGCAGCACCACACCGCCGCCGGCAATCCCGTCGCTGCGCTCAGCCTGCAGCGGCAGCTCGCCCAGGGGGTCGTCGATCTCGAAGCGCGCTTCATGACGCTCGTGAGCATCGCGGAACAGCTCCAGAACAAGGCCCAGAACGACGAGCTCGCAGCCGAGGTCTACGAGGAGGCGCGGGCGCTCAGGCCGCGCGACCTGCCCATCCTCCACAAGCTGCTCGCGCTCTACCCGAAGCTCGCAAAGTGGGCGTCGCTGTTCGACGTGCTCCGGTCGATCGCCGAGAGCGACTCCGACCCCGCGCGCAAGGCGAAGACGCTCTACACGATGGCCCACCTCGCCAAGGACGAGCTGGCCGATCGCGGTCGCGCGCTCCAGCTCTACGAGCAGGCGCTCGACGTCGACCCCTCGCAGCTCGTGGCCTTCGAAAACATCGTGCGCATCCTCACCGAGGACCGCGACTGGCTCGGGCTCGAGCAGATGTACAAGCGCATGATCGTCCGAGCGCTCGCCGGTGGCGATCGCGACGTCGGGCTCCAGCATGCACTCTACAAGCAAGTCGGCCTCGTCTACCGAGACCGCCTCGGCCAGCCGCAGAACGCGATCTCCGCCTACCAGGCCGCCGTGCATCTGCGCCCGGAAGACGAGCAGTCGCAGACGATCCTGCGAGAGCTCCTCTCGCACACCGGGCAGGGGCAGGGCGCCGTCGCGATCACGCTCGAGCGTATTCTCCGTGAGCCGCTCGAGCCGGCGCCCTATCCCGCGCTGTTCGACCTGCTCATCGCGCAGGGCACGCGCGATCGCGCGCTCTGCGTCGCGTCTGCGATGCGCTTTCTCGGCATCCCGCACGCGGGGGCGCAGGGGCTTCGCGCGTCGTACCCGCAGCCACCGATCGAGGGGATCGTCCAGGATCTGGGTCACGACGGCTATCGCGAGCTGCTGCACCAGGAGCTCGACCCGGCGCTCACGGAGATCTTCGAGGTCATCGCGCCGGCCGTCGTGGATCTCGCCATGTCGCGCCTTCCGATCCGCGAGCGTCTCGGCCATCCCGGGCCGGCACTCAAGGGCCACGACTGGCTCGCCAGGTCGGTCGCGCGCGCGGGGCTCATCCTCGGCGCTCCTCCGCCGCGCGTGTTCGGGCGGAAGGGCGCCGGCCCGGCGCTGGTCGCGGCCGCCACGAAGCCTGCCTCGCTCGTCGCGCATCCGCCGGCGCTCGGCGGTGTCGCGGCCGATGTGATCGCGTTCATGATCGGCAAGCGTGTCTTCGAGATTTCTCCGCCGCTCCTCGCGCGCGCGCTCTGCCCTTCGATCACCGAGCTGAAGGCGCTCGCGCAGTCGGCCGCCCGGATTGCTACCGAGCAGACAGAGCCGGGAGATCTCCCCCTCAAGGAGCGGCTCAAGCGTGAGGACATCGCACGCATCGCCTACGCCGTGAACGACGCGATGACCAAGACGGGCAAGCTCGACGTCATGCGCTGGTCGCAGCGCGCCGATGTCTCCGCGTCGCGGGCCGGCCTCCTCCTCGCCGGTGACCTCGAGGCAGCGCGTGCCGCGATCGCATTCGAAGCGCAGTCGCCGAGCGATCTGTCGCCGCGCGAGAAGATGAAGGAGCTCGTCGTCTGGTTTCTCGGGGACTCGAGTGCGGCCCTTCGCCGAAGGCTCGGCGTCGCGCTCTGAGCTAGCTTCGGGGCGAGCTGCGCGTCCGTCCCAAGGTGGAGCCGGCTCCGTCCTGCCGAAGCGTGGTACCCTGCGCCCCGCTTGGAGACGATGCTTGGACTCGGAAAAATTGACCGTTCCGTCGATGTTGTAGGCATCGCGACCGCGATCGGCCTGCTCGCGCTCGCCTACTTCCTGCTCGGCAAGGACGACAAGCCGCGGACGCAGCTTCCGCTGGCGTACCTGCTCCTCGCAGGCTTGTGCGGGGGCCTCGCGGCCGTGCTCGACTCGAACGCAAACGTCGCGCGCGTCTTCGCCTTCCTCTACACGTTCTTTCTGCTCGCTTCGTGTGGGCGCAGCCTCGTGCTGCTCGCGGTCGACGTCGTCTTCGGCCGTCGCACCCATCGCGCGCCGCCACGGATCTTCCGCGATCTGACGCAGGCGGTCGTCTACGTCATCGTCTTGTTGCTCACGCTGCGCGCGGTGGGGGTCGAGCCCGGCTCGCTCCTCACCACGTCGGCGCTCCTCACGGCCGTCATCGGTCTCTCGTTCCAGGACACGCTCGGGAACATGGTGAGTGGGCTGGCGCTGCAGATGCAGCGACCCTTTCAGGTCGGAGACTGGATCCAGTTCGACCCCGATGCACGACAGATCGGGCAGGTTACCGAGGTCAACTGGCGCGCGACCACCGTCATCACGAGCGACCTCGTCGAGCTGATCGTGCCGAACGCGCTCCTCGCGAAGGCGCCCATCCGAAACTACTCGCGGCCGTCGAACGTCTCGCGGCGCACGGTGACGGTGACGGGACCGTACGAGTCGTCGCCCAAGCGTGTTCACGACGCGATTCTCGCCGCCATCGAGGGGACGCCCGGCGTGCTCGCCGACCCCGCCCCGTGGGTGCAGACGCGCAATTTCGGCGAGAGCGGCCTCGAGTACGCGATCTACTTCTTCAGTGACGACTTCGCCGGACGTGACCGCGTCGACGGACATGTCCGCGATCGGATCTGGTACGCCCTTCAGCGCGGCGAGGTGCACATTCCGTTTCCGCAGCGCACCGTCCACATGCACGCGGTGTCCGAGGAAAGCCGCGGTCGATCGCTCGAGCGAGAGCTGGAGCGCCGCGACCGCGTCCTCCGCTGCGTCGATTTTCTCGACGTCCTCCCGCCCGAGGCCCATCGCGCGCTCGCGGCAGCGGCCGTCGTTCGCCTGTATGCGCCCGGTGAGGTCATCGTCTCCTACGGCGAGAGCTCTGGCGAGCTCTACATCATCGACCGCGGCACCGTCGTCGTGGAGCTGCCGCGGGAGGATCGCTCCGCGCGCGAGATCGCTCGCCTCGGCAGCGGGAAGTTCTTCGGCGAGATGGGCCTCATGACCGGTGAGCAGCGGAAGGCCACCGTACGCGCGGCCGACGAGTGTGAGCTCATCGTGGTCAGCCACGAGGCGTTCCACTCCACGCTCGCGGAGAACACGGGCGTCATCGAGAAGATCAGCGAGCTGCTCCTCTCGCGGCAGGCAGAGCTCGAGGCGGTTGCCGACAGCCGCGACACGATGATCGAGCCGATGCAGGATCGATCGAAGCGTCTCATCAGCCAGATCAAGAATTTCTTCAAGCTATGAAGCTCGCCGACATTCTCACCGTTCTCGAGGACCTCGCGCCGCTGCGCTACGCGGAGAGCTGGGACAACGTGGGCCTGCTCGTCGGCGACCCGCGCGCTCACGTGACGAAGGTGCTCGTCACCGTCGACTACACACCCGAGGTGGCGGCCGAGGCGATCGTCGCCGGCGCAACGTTCGTCGTCGCGTACCACCCGCCGATCTTCGCGTCGGTGAAGCGCGTGCCGCACGACGCGCTCTGGGCAGATGCGATACGGCGGAACATCGCGCTCTACAGTCCTCACACATCGCTCGACGTCGCTCGCGACGGCACCAACGATTTTCTGGCGGATCAATGCGGTGTGAGCGTTACGGAACGCAAGGCCCTGCGGCCGTTCATCGGCAAGGGTGGCAGCGCCGAGCCCCCCGGGATCGGTCTTGGCCGCATCGGCTCGGTCGCGGCCGTTTCGCGCCGTGAGCTCGTCGCGCGCGTGAAAGCCAAGCTCGGGCTCTCTCATGTGCTCGCGTCCGGGCCGCTCGATCTGGACGCGACGCGCGTGGCGGTCGCGGCAGGGGCAGGGGGCGAGCTGCTCGAGGACGCCATCGCTGCGGGCGCTCACGTGTTCGTCACGGGAGAGGTGCGTCACCACGAGGCGCTCTCGGCCGCGCGTCGGGGAGTGACGATCCTCGCCACGCTGCACTCCAACAGCGAGCGTGCTGCGGTGCGCGCTTACTCGCGGCGGCTGGCGGCACGGCTTCCGGATGTCGTCGTCGAGTCGAGCGTTGCGGACGCAGACCCCTTCGCCGTGCTGTGAGATCTACTTGATCTTCCCGATGGCGTCCGTCCAGCGCCGGATGTGCTCGGTGGTGACGGCGCCGAAGGGAGGAGTGCGCGCGTCGGCGTAGCCGCGTTCCGTGACGTCGACGATGTACTGCTCGCGGGAGAGCAGCGTTCCGTTGCATACGGGCGGCTCCTCGGCGCCGCGCGCCTGGGCGAGGCGCGCGAGCAGCTCGTCTGTGACCCACGCGGGGACTCGCTCTCGTTCACCCGGAAACACGAACGAGAAGAAGACGAGATGTCCGAGGAGCACGCGCCAGTGTTCTCCGAAACGTGCGAGCAAGCGCGCCCAGTCGAGGCTCGCTCCCTTGGCGGCGATCAGGTGATAGACGTCTGCGCCGTCGAAGCGCTCACGCTCCATGACGAAGCACTTGCTCCAGATCATCTCCTCGATGGGGCAGAGCAGCGAGGGTTCGTCGAAGATGGTCACCGTGACCGCCGAGGAGAACCAGGCCTCGTCGACCGGGCATAGTCCGTTGGCCGACGCGTAAATGAAGTCCACGAAGTGTTCTCCGCACCACGCTTTCGCGAGCCAGTGCGGGAACGTCTCGTCGGTCGTGTAGCCCTTCTCCGCGAGCGCCTCGAGTGCGCGCGGAAGGTCCTGGTGAAGGAGGAAGATGTCGAGGTCCTTGGTCCCGCGCGCGATGCCGGAGTAGTGCTTGAACGCAAACGCCCCGCCGACGACGAAAGGAATTTTCGCGTGGGTCAACGTCCGCAACGTGTCGGCGTAGAACAGTCGCGCGGGCGCCGTAGTCATTCTTCTCGTGCTCAGGGGGCAGTGACCCCGCCGAGGGCTCTTCATCGGAGAGAGGATGGACGGCATCCCACAGCTGCCTTCAAGCGCCGTTCCACGAAGAGCTGCAGCCGTGCCGCAGCGAGACACGGCCGAGGTATGATCCTTGCGACTGCCGGACCGCGACCCATGCCCGAGCCCGACGACGTAGGAAGCGCGACCGGTCGACGACGCCTGCGCATTGCGGCCGTGGGGGATCTGCACGTGACGAAGGAGTCGGCAGGATCGCTTCGACCGTACTTCGCGCAGCTCGACGGGCGCGCGGACGTGCTGCTCCTGGCCGGCGATCTGACGGACTACGGCCTGGTCGAGGAGGCCCGCGTGCTCGCCAAGGAGCTCGCCGTCGTGAAGATCCCGATGCTCGCGGTGCTGGGAAATCACGACTTTGAATCGGGCCATCCCGACAAGGTCGTTCACATCCTCACCGAGGCGGGCGTGCGCGTCCTCGACGGAGACAGCCATGTCATCGACGGCGTCGGCTTCGCCGGGGTCAAGGGCTTTGCCGGCGGATTCGGCCGCGGCACCCTCGGACCATGGGGCGAACCGACGGTCAAGGGGTTCGTGAAGGAGGCGCTCGACGAGGCGCTCAAGCTCGAGTCTTCGCTCGCGCGGCTCAAGTCAGACCGCCGCGTCGCGCTTCTC
>JAYSXP010000443.1:0-11174 GCA_043717125.1 Polyangiaceae bacterium
TGCCCTCCCCTCGTTCCTCCGTCGCCCTAGCGTCGGCGTGATACGCTCTCGGCCCGTGCCCCTTGCCGTGGGAGAGACGTTCGAGCGCTACGAGATCGAGGCGCTCATCGGACGCGGCGGAATGGGCGAGGTCTACCGGGCGACAGACACACGTCTCCGTCGTCGGGTCGCGCTCAAGGTGCTCCGTCCGGACCGCGGCGGAGACGAGGCAGTAGCGCGCCTCTTCCGGGAGGCGCGCTCGGCGGCCGTCCTCAGCCATCCGAACACCGTCGCGATCCACGACGTCGGCGAGGCGGAGGGAATCTTCTACATCGTCATGGAGCTCGTGACGGGCGCGCCGCTCCTCGCCTACGTGGGCGACGACCGCGTTCCCGTCGCGCGCAAGCTCGGTTGGCTGGTCGACATCGCACGTGCGCTCGCGGCCGCGCACAAGGCAGGCGTCATCCATCGCGACGTGAAGCCGTCGAACGTGATGGTGTCCGCTGACGGCGTCGTGAAGGTCCTCGACTTCGGGCTCGCAAAGTTGCTCGCGCCGATGAGCTTCCGCACGCAGCACGGGCACACGGTCGGGACGCCGCGTTACATGTCTCCCGAGCAAGTGGCGGGTGAAGAGGTCGACGCACGGAGCGATCAGTACGCCTTCGCTCTCACCGCTTACGAGCTCATCGCAGGGAAGCATCCTGGCGGCGTGCTCGCGGGCTCGATGCCACCTCTTGCGCTCGAAAACGCAGCGCCCAACGTGACGCGCAGCGTGGCGCAGGTCATCGCGCAGGCCATGGCGAGTGACCCTGCCGCTCGCTTCGCCACCATGGAGGAGGTGGTCGTCGCGCTGGAGGATGCGATCGCCGGGCGCCCCGTCCGAGGGCTCACGCATGTGGCCAGCGTCGCCGCGATGAGCGCGGTGCCGGCGACGATCGCCGACACGATGCCGTTCGGCGCCACCGTCTCGCCCGATCCCGAGCGCGATGCCGAGGTCGATCGCCCCACGGTGACCGGACGAGCCACGCAGGCGGCGCTCGCCGAGATGGCCACGGCCGCCACGGAGGCACAGCCCGCGCTCCACCACGTGATGGGCGCGACCGTCCCGCTGGGCGGCGGAGGCACACTCATCGACGCGGGGCCCATGGGTCGCGCGCTCGTGAGCGCCCCTGCGGCGCCGCCGATTCCGACGCTCGAGTCTGCCGCCTCGAGGCCACCTCCCGCCATGCACACGCTCCTGTCGGCCGACATCGCGGGGAGGCACGCGCCCACCGCGCGAGAGCTGATGGCCGAGGCTCTCGGCAATCCGGCAAGCCCTCCCGCCGCCGCGGCGCCCGCGGAGGCGTCGCGTGCAAGCGAAACGCCGGGCCGCGTGGTCGCACGCAGAAAGGCGATACCTTGGCTCGCCGTCAGCCTCGTCGTCGTCGCGGTCGGGGTCGTCGTCAGCGTCTATCTCGGCCTCAAGGGCACCGTCGCCCCGAAGCCGCAGTCTTCGGCACCACCGCCAAGCGCGTCGGCATCGATCACGGCCGCGCCGTCCGCCACCATGGCCACGGCGCCGTCGCGTCCCAGGCTCTCCATCTCGCCGCTCGTCAGCGCGTCCCCCGTCCCCGCCCCCGTACCGGCAAACGCAAGCGCGCTCGCGGCTGCGCCGACGCCGACCCCGCCAAGTCTGAAACCGGTCGCGAGCGCGGGGCGTTTCAAGCCCCCCGTGCCGGCTTCGACGTCGAACCAAGATTCTCGCTAAGGTCGTCGCGTGGCGTCCATTTACATCCACTTTCCGTGGTGCCTCGCGAAGTGTCCCTACTGCGACTTCGTCAGCTACGCGTCCGAGCGCGACGAGATCGATCACGTGGGCTATGCCGATGCGGTTCTGCGCGAGGCGGAGGGCCGCGCGCGCCAGCTCGACAAGCGCGGACGCACCTTCGAGATCGGGAGCATTTTCTTCGGAGGCGGGACGCCGAGCCTCTGGGAGCCGCGCGAGCTCGGACGCGTTCTGTCGCGCCTGAGAGAGCTGTTCCCGACAAAACCCGATCTCGAAATAAGTGTAGAGTGCAACCCTTCATCGCTCGACCTCGACCGCGCGCGCGCGCTCAAGGACGTCGGCGTGGACCGGCTCTCGATCGGCACGCAATCGCTCCGCGCCGAGCAGCTGAAGTTCCTTGGGCGGCTCCACGATCCCGACGGCGCGCTGCGCGCGATCGAGGCCGCCCTCGCGTCCGGGATCGCGCGCGTCTCGACGGACCTGATCTTCGGCCTTCCCGATCAGAGCATCGAGGACGCGAGTGCGCAGGCGGTCGCCCTCGCGGCAACGGGGCTGCGTCATCTCTCCTGCTACCAGCTGACGATCGAGCCCGGCACGCAGTTCGGTGAGCGGAAGAAGCGCGGCCTCCTGCCGATGGCCGAGGAAGGCGTCGTCGCGGATGCCTTCCTGGCCGTCGAGGCGGCGCTCGAGGCGCGCGGCCTTCGCCACTACGAGATCTCGAACTACGCGATGCCGGGTGAGGAAGCGCGCCACAACCTGGCGTACTGGCGAGGTGACGAGTACCTGGGCCTCGGCTGCGCGGCATTCGGCTTCGCACGCGACGAACAGCGTTCGGGGCACGGGCTGCGCTGGCGCAACACGCTCGAGCCGAAACGCTACGTCGAGGCCACGCGTTCGGTTCGCGACGACACGCTTGGCAGCGGTGACGGCGTTAGCATGTTCTCCGAAGAGCTCGACGCCATCGCGTTGCTCCGCGAGCGGATCATGCTCGGGCTCCGCCTCGCCTCGGGCGTCGATCTGGCACGCGCAGGCGCCGACCTCGGGATCGACCCGTGGACGCCGGAGCGGCTGCGCGCCATTGATCGGCTCGTGGAGCGCGGTCGCCTCGCGCGCGAAGGTGACGTCCTGCGGATTCCACGCGCCGCGTGGCTCTTCACGGACGACATCGCCGCGCGCCTGTTCTGAAGCGCGCTCGCCCGCTACTTGCGGTCGGTCAGCGCGCGGTTACCGCTCGACGCCGGAGCCGACGGCCTGGGTTCCGGAGAGGCCTGCGTCACACCGGGCGCGACGGCGGACGCCGAGCCCGCCGCTTTCACCGGCGGCGCCGCGCTCGGGACATGAAGCACCCGTCGCGCGACGCTCGCCGAAGCCTGCGCGACCGGCACCGACGAGGCTTCGGCTACGGGCGACGCCGCGGACGCCGAGGGCGTCGGTGACGCGACGGGCATCGCGCTCGCTGCGGCCGCGCCCAGCATCGGCACGGCGGCGACCGCCGGCGCTGGACGAGTCATGGCCGCATTCACCGCGATCCCAGCGACGAGTAACGCGCCGACCGCGATCGCGAGGAGAAGCCCGACGCTCGGTCCGCGCGGGCGGGCTGTGCCGTTCGTGGTCGCGTCGGGCGCGCCCTGCGTGGCCACGATGCCGGAGGCTGCGCTCGCCGCCTCCGCGATGGCCGGCGTGAGCTTCGGCCCCGTGCTCACGCCGCGCTCCTTGCGCGCCACGCGCAAGATCCGCTCGATCGAAGTCCGGGCCTCGGCCGGCGCGATCGGCTCGAGCGCGAGCGCGAGGTCGGCGACGCTCGCGAGGCGTTCGTCGCGAGACTTCGCGAGGCAGCGCGACACGACATCGGCCAGCACCTTCGGCGCGTTCGGTGCGAGCAGGAGCAGCGAGGGCGCAGGCGTCGATGCGATCAGCGCGCAGAGACCCTGCATCGTGTCCGCGTGCCATACGGGCTTGCCGGTCACGAGCTCGTAGAGGATGACGCCGAGCGCCCAGACGTCGGTGCGCGCGTCGACGTCCTTCGCGCTCAGCATCTGCTCCGGCGACATGTACCGGGGCGAGCCCATGAGCACGGACGCGCTCGTGAGCTGCGAGCGCGAGCCGCTGCCCTCGACCTTCGAGATCCCGAAGTCGAGGACCTTCACGAGCGCCGAGCCGTCAGCGCGCTTCGAGAGAAAGAGGTTCGCTGGCTTGAGATCGCGGTGAACGATGCCAAGGCCGTGAGCCTCGACGATGGCCTCGCACGCCTGCAGGACGTACTCGATCGCCTCGTCTGGCGTGACGCGGCCGCGACGCTGCACGACCGCGCCGAGGTCGTAGCCCTCGAGGTACTCCATCACGAGGTAGGGGGCGCCGCCGTCGAGGACGCCTGTATCCATGACGCGCGCTACATGCTCGCTCGTGATGCGCGCGGCGGCCTTTCCTTCGCGAAGGAAGCGCGTGACCGCGCCGGGGACCTCGCAGGCGGCGGGGAGGAGGAACTTCAGCGCGACGCGCTGCTCGAGCTGCGTGTGCCGCGCCGCAACGACGACCCCCATGCCGCCGACGCCGAGGACGCGCTCGACCTCGAATTTGCCCGCGAGGATCTCGCCGGGCTGAACCGGCGACACGCTCGGGCGTCCCGAGCCACCCTCCCCTACGGCGGCGCCGATCGGGGTCGTCGGTCCCATCGGGTCGACCCGCCCTCGTCGGAGCAGCGGTCCGAGCGGCCGGTCCTCGCGCTCCTCGGGGTCGACCTCGGCGCCGAGGAGCGCGGGCCGACTGCTGGCGCCGCCCGTGCCGAGCTCGGAAGCGTCGACGAAGGATGAGCGCGCGATCGCGGAGACGAGCTGCCGGCACTCGTCACACGTGCTGATGTGCTGCTCGGCCGCGGCGCGAGCGGCGGCGTCGAGCACAGGACCCGCGGTTCCCCCCGGTGATCGCGCGCTCGCGGGCCCCCGCGGGGCGCAGAACGCGAGGATGGTCTCTTCGTCGAGGCACTCCATGTCGGCTCTGCCGAGTGAGGTATAGTTGCGCCGTGGGCACCGCGCGACCTCTTTCGGCCGCTTTTGTCGCGACGCGTGGCGTGATCGCGGGCGCCGCGCCCGAGCCGGAACGGCCCGATCTCGAAGCCGCGCTGGCGGCGGCGATCGCGCTTGCCCGCGCCGCCTGGACCGCGGTGGACGCGGGGGACGAGCGCTTCGCCGCGTTCCTCGGGACCCGGATCACCGCCTCCGAGCTCGAGACCGCGAAGCTCGGCGACCTGTGGGCGGCATGTGCGTGCGGCACCGGGGACGGGCGGGCCATCGCCGAGGTGGAAGCCCGGTATTTCCCCGACGTCGACGCTGCGCTACGGAAAATGGGGCTGTCGGCTGACCGCATCGGCGAGGTGAAGCAAGGGCTTCGGCACCTGCTCTTCGTCGGCGACGAGGCCGCCGGCGCGGCCCCCCGCATCACGGAGTATCGAGGCACCGGCGACCTGCGTGCCTGGCTGCGTGTCACCGCGATGCGCGCGGCGCTCAAGCTGATCCGCAAGGAGAACCGCGAGACCCCCACCGACGACGCCCTCCTCGAGGCCCGCGCCCAGCAGGACGACCCCGAGCTCGCGTACATGAAGGCAGCCTATCGCGCCTCGTTCAAGACCGCGTTCCAGGAGGCGCTCGATTCGCTGCATGCGCGCGAGCGAACGCTGCTGAAGCAACAGATCGTCGATGGTCTCGGGATCGACGAGCTCGGCGCGCTCTACCAGATCCACCGCGCAACCGCCGCACGATGGGTGCAGAGTGCACGCGAAAAGCTCCTCCTGCGCACACGCCGCGCGTTCATGTTGAATGCACGCATCTCGAGTGACGAGTGCGAAAGCATCATGCGGATGGTGCGGAGCCAGCTCGACGTGTCACTGCATCGGCGGCTCGGCACGGACTGAGCGCACGCGAAATGCGCCACGACACTCTGTGGTAAGAACCGTGGGATGCGCTTCCGGTCGTTTCTGATCGCCGCGGCCTCGCTCGCCGCCGCCGCCGTGGGCGCCGCGCCCGCGCGGGCCCAGCAGCTCCACTTCGACGTGAAGCGCGCGAAGCTCGACAACGGGCTACGTGTCGTCATGCTCGTCGACCACACCTCGCCCACGGTGGCAGTCGACGTCGTCTACGACGTAGGTGCGCGCAACGAGGAGCGCGGGCGTACAGGCTTCGCCCATCTCTTCGAGCACATGATGTTCCAGGGCTCGGCGAGCGTGCCGCGGGGTGAGCACTTCAAGCTCGTCACGAGCCATGGCGGCACGCTCAACGGCACGACGAGCGCAGACCGTACCAACTTTTTCGAGTTGCTCCCGTCGGGCGAGCTCGCGCTCGGGCTCTGGCTCGAGGCCGACCGGATGAAGTCGCTCGACATCTCCCAGAAGAACTTCGAAAACCAGCGCTCCGTCGTCAAGGAGGAATACCGGATGCGCGTCGAGAACGCGGCGTACGTCCCCGCGTCGCTCCGCCTCGAGGAGCTCGCCTTCCAGGGCTACTGGCCGTACGAGCATCCGTCGATCGGCACGATGCGCGACCTCGACGGCGCGCAGCTCGACTGGGTTCGCTCGTTCCACGACGCCTACTACGCGCCAAACAACGCCGTGCTCTCGATCGCGGGCGATTTCGAGGAAAGCGAGGCAATGACGCTCGTGAGGCGCTACTTCGGCGACGCGCGCCCGCAGCCCAACGTCCCGCGTCATGTGCCCCCGCCGCTCCCGGTGCCCGCTTCGCGCAGCGCCGTGGTCGAGGACTCGCACGCGAGGCTTCCAGCGTTGCTCAGCGGCTGGGTGATCCCCGCGAGCGATCAGCCGGAGCACTACGCTCTCGACCTGGCAGCGATGCTCCTCGGCGACGGCGAGAGCTCGCGCCTGCACCGCGCGCTCGTGCGCGAGCGCAGCCTCGCCATCTCCGCCGACGCGGGGACGAACGACCACCGCGGTCCCGACGTGTTCGAAGTGGACGTCCGGCTCGCGAGTGGCGCCAGGATCGCGGACGTTCAGAAGCTCGTCGACTCGCAGATCGCCGACGTCGCGCGCCTCGGACCGAGCGACGAGGACATGAAGAAGCTGAAGAACCGGATGCGCGCGCGCTTCCTGCTGGGCCTCCAGTCGAATTTCGCCCGTGCCCAAAAGCTCGCGGAGATGGAGCTCTATCGCGGCGACGCGAGGCTCCTCGACACCGAGCTCGACAAGTATCTCGCCGTGACCCACGACGACAT
The DNA here is from genome assembly GCA_043717125.1 of Polyangiaceae bacterium. GTDB lineage: Bacteria > Myxococcota_A > Polyangia > Polyangiales > Polyangiaceae > Labilithrix. The sequence goes on from JAYSXP010000443.1 coordinate 6,962, forward strand.
CAAGCGCGTGGTTGCGAAATACCTGACGCCGGCGCGGCGAAGCCTCGTCGAGGTGAAGCCCGGAGAGAAGAAATGATCGGCTCGCACGCTCCCTGCGGCCTCGCGGGGTGCTTGACCCTCGCGCTCGTGGCTTGCGCCGTGGGCTGCGGCGGGGGAGCCGCTGCATCCTTCGGTCCCAACAAGGTCGACATTCCGGTCCTCATGGGACCTCGTCCGGCGAGCACGAGCGCCGCGGCGCCTGCCGCGGTGAGCGCGCCGCCTTCGGCCGTCACGAAGGAGTCCCCCTTCCCCGCCGTCGCCCACGTGAAGCTCGCCAACGGATTGGGCGTCGTCGTGGTGACGTCGCGCTCGCTTCCCATCGTGCAGGTGCGAGTGATCGTCCGAGCGGGCTCGGGCTACGGCGCATCTCCCGGCGTCGCGACGATCACCGGCGACATGTTGAAGGACGGCGGGACGCGCGCGATGACGAGCGCCGAGCTCCTGCGCCGCATCGAGACGCTCGGAGCCAACCTCTCCGTCGCGACCGACTTCGACGCCACCGTCCTCTCGATGGCAGTCACGAAGGACCAGCTCGCCGAGGCCCTCGACATCCTCTCGCAGGTGATTCGCGAACCGCGGTTCGACGGCGACGAGCTGCGCAAGCTCAAGGCACGCACCGTCGACGAGGTCGCGGGCGCGGCACGCTCGAGCGGCAGCTACACCGCGACACGGATGGTCTTCCGCGAGCTGTTCCCCGAGCGCGGCATTTACGGCACGTACGGACTCGTGCCCTCCGAGGTGGAGAAGGTCGACGGGGCGGCCGTCCGCGACTTCCATCGTCGCTTTTACGTGCCGAAGGCCACCACGCTCGTCCTCGCGGGCGACGTCGACGAAGCGACGGCCCGAGCGGCCGCCGAGCGCAGGTTCGGCAGCTGGACGGGCGGCGACCCGCCGAGGCTCGAGTTCACGGCGCCACGCGCTGCCTCGAAGGTACACGTGGTCGTCGCGCATCGGCCGAAGAGCGTGCAGTCCGACGTTTACGTCGCGATGCTCGCGCCGCCTCGCACCTCGAGCGGTTGGCCGGCGGTCCGCGTCGCCAACCAGGTCCTCGGCGGCGGCGTCGCCAGCAGGCTCTTCACCGACGTCCGCGAACAGCGCTCGCTCGCCTACCGCACGAGCGCTCAGGTCCTCGAGCTTGCGCACGGGCAGCAGCCTCTCGTCGTCTACGCGGGGACCGAGACGGGCAAGACCGCGCAGGCCGTCGCCGGACTGCTCGAGAACCTCGCGCGCATGACCAGCTCGCCGCCGACGGTCGCCGAGACGGCGAGCGCGCGTCGGTTCATCAGCGACGTCTTTGCGATCCGCATGGAGACGATCGGCTCGATCGCCGACATGGTCGTGCTCCAGGAGACGCTTGGCCTCCCCGACGGCTACTGGGACGCCTACCGGAAGCAAGTGCGGGCCACCGAGGTCACGGAGGCGGAGTCCGCGGCGAAGACGATGTATACGACGGATAGGTCGATCATCGTCGTTGCGGGGGACGCGGACGTGATCGCGCCCGAGCTCGCCGTGTATGGCGACGTGACCGTGGTGGACCCGGAGAAGGAATTCAAGACGATGCGAACCGTTTTCCAGGTGTCGAAGTGAGCACGCCCCGCCGCTCGAGTGAACCGGCGCGCCTGCCGCGCGTGGGCCGCTCCAACGCTGGAGGGCCGACCGAGGACACCGGCCGGACACCGAAGAAGAAGGCGGGCGGAGCGCGACGGACACGCGTGAAGACCCGCTTCACGAAGAAGACCGGCGACGTTCGGAGCAAGCCCGACGCCACGGCCCACCCGGCTGGCCCGATCACGGGGACCGGCATCCGCTACCTGCGCGGCCTCGGACACCACCTCGATTCCGTCGTCCAGATCGGCAAGGACGGCATCACCGACGCCCTCGTCGCGGCCACGAGCGACGCGCTGCGCGCCCATGAGCTCATCAAGGTGAAGGTAGGCACCGAGTGCCCAATCGACCGCAAGGAGGCTGGACCCGAGCTGGCCACGAAGACCGGCGCGACCCTGGCTCAGGTCCTCGGGCGGACGCTCCTTCTCTACAAGCGGCATCCCAGCAAGCCGAAGATCGACGTCCCCCGGAAGTAAGAACGTCGGCGCGAAGTAGGCTACGCTCCCTCTGGGATGGCGGCGCTTTGCGGCCACTGTGGTCAGTTCCACGAAGCCAACATGACGACGTGCCCGGCAACGGGCGCGCGGCTGGCTGGCGGTTCGTACACGCTCGTGAACAGCGACGAGCTGCTCGTGGGAAATGTCGTCGGCGAGCGCTACCACGTGCGCAACATCCTCGGGCAAGGCTCGTCGGGCACCGTGTTCGGCACCGTCCACGCTCACTTCGAGCGCGCCGGCGCGCTGAAGGTGCTCCGCCCTCGCTTCACGAGCCTCGACACCCTCCAGCGCGTCTTTCACGGCGACGCGCGCGCGGCGATGGCCATCTTCCATCCCTCGCTCTGCGAGGTCTACGACATCGGCTCGCTCCCCGACGGCGCGCCGTTCTTCGTGATGGAGAAGCTCGAGGGGGACCGGCTCGCCTCGCGTCTCGGCCGTGAGCGGTTCTCCACGGCCGCCGCGGTCGACATCCTCATGCAGCTCCTTGCGGTGATGGAGGCGGTCCACGCGCGTGGTCTGATCCTCCGCGACCTTCGCCCCCAGAACATCTTCCTCGTCCCGCGCCGCGGCTGCCGTCCCGTTCTCAAGATCCTCGATTTCGGGCTCGCGCGCCTCGTTCCGCTCGAGAAGGTCCAGGCGCAATGGGACTCGCTCCGAGCCGTCGCCGACGACGACGATCACTCGGGTGCGCTGTCGATTCCTTACTACCTGTCGCCCGAACGCGTCCGCGGCGAGCAAGGAGTCGAGGCGTCGAGCGACCTCTTCGTCGCCGCCGTCATCTTCTACGAGGCGCTGACGGGCCAGCGGCCCTTCACCGGTGGGACGTGGAACGCGCTCCTCTCCGACATCACGCAAGGTGCGCCGATCCCGATCGGCCTGCTCCGGCCGGACCTCCCCGAGGCGCTGAGCGCGCTCGTGATGCGTTCGCTGTCGACCAACCCTCGAACGCGGCCGCCGGACGCGCGGGAAATGCAGGACGAGCTCCGAGCCATCTTCGAGGAGCGGAAGCGCGGCTCGACCTCGCTACGCACCGCTGCCGCGACGGCGTTGCCCGTGGAAGCGAACGAACCCCACGGCGACGAGCGCAGCAGGGACGGCCTCACGCCTTATGTCAGTCTGCCGGTGTCGAGCAAGACGCTGCACACGCCTTCCCACGACGATGGCTTCGACGACGAGACGCGAACCGACCGCAAGAAGTTCGAGCTTCCGGGGGGCTTCGACGACCCGACGGAAGCGACGCGGTCCCCGGTCGACGAGGCGTCGGCAGACCACCCGGTGCGAACGGTGCGGCCGCCAGAGGCGGTCGACATCGACATCGACGTAGACCTCGACCACGAGAGCCAGACCACCTCGCGCGGGGAGGCCCTCGCAGCACTGCTCGGCTCGCCTGTGAACCTGCCCAATCAGGACGACGAGACGGCGACGATGCAGCTCACGCCGGAGCTCCGCGCGCGCATCGAGCAGATGGCTCGCGGCGCTGGGGCTACCGCGCCTGCCGAGGACTCAACGCGCCCGCCGCCGACGCGCCGCATGGGCAAACCGCCCGACGCTCGCTGACCGTTTCGGGGGGGTGCCTGGGGCCTCCAACCTACGTCGTCCCTACCGCGGGTGGTGGGTCGGGAGCTTGGATCTGGGTTCAACCTGTGGACAACCGCTGAACATCCTGGGACTGACCTCCTGGATACCTGTTCGAGACACCTGAACGGAATTCAGTGTTCTCCATGGCTTAGGAATAGGTGCGCGATGGGGGGGCTGTGTCGACCATCGGGTACAAGATGGAGTAGCTGCATTTAGCTGGACACCACTACATGTAGCGGTTAGACAGGTCTCTCGCCCGTCGCACTGTGTGTGCGGCAGGGCTCGGCGACGGACCGCCTGAACCTTTGGCGGTGGTGGGTTCGGGCAACGCTTGCATGGCCCGGCATCAGGTGACACGGATGTTCAGTGTTTCCGGGGATGAAGAGCTCGGCGAAGCCTCCTGAACGGACGGGGGGTGGCGGCAAGCGCGTGGGCAGTGGCGTGCGGGAACCCTGACGCTTTGCGTCACGAAGGGCCAGCGCGCGCGGGTCGCC
>JAYSXP010000444.1:0-3863 GCA_043717125.1 Polyangiaceae bacterium
GGCCATGCATCCGGAGGGAACCCCCGGGCGACCGCTCCATGAGCAGGGCTTGCCGCACATCGGGACGACCCTCAACGGCAAGTACGAGATCGTCGGGCTTCTCGGCGAGGGCGGAATGGCGTTCGTCTACGAGGCGAGGCACCAGCGCCTTCAGCAGCGCGTCGCGATCAAGATGCTCACGACCGAATTCTCTTGCGATCCCGAGCTCGTCTCGCGCTTCGAGCGCGAGGCGCGAGCCGTCGCGCGGCTGCGGAGCAAGCACGTCACGCGCGTGATGGACGTCGACACGACCCCGGAGGGCGTCCCCTACATCGTGATGGAGTTCCTCGAGGGCCGAGATCTCGACGCGGAGCTTCAGGCGCGGGAGCGCCTGCCCCTCGCCGAAGCCGTCGACTACGTGCTGCAGGCGTGCGCGGGCATGGTCGAAGCGCACGGCATGGGCATCGTGCACCGCGATCTGAAGCCGGCGAACCTGTTCGTCGCGCGCGAGCGGGACGGCAACGACGACGAGACGTGTGTGATCAAGGTCCTCGACTTCGGGATCTCCAAGGTCGTCGGCGAGTCGACGCGGTTGACGGGAGCCGGCGCCGTCATGGGCACCGTCCTCTACATGTCGCCCGAGCAGGTGCGTGCGCAGCCCAACGTCGACACGCGCGCCGACATCTGGTCGCTCGGTGTCATCCTCTACGAGCTCGTGGCCGGCCGCGCCCCGTGGGAAGGACACTCCCATCAGATCGCCGCTGCGATCGTCGGCCAGGACCCGCCGGATTTACGCGCGTTCGCGCAGGTGCCCGAGGCATTTGCGAACATCGTGCGGACGATGCTCCAGCGCGACCCCGCGCGTCGGCCTTCGAACGTGCGCGACGTCATCACGGCGCTCCATCCGTTCGCCCCGCCGGGGAGCCTCGGCGCGGCGATCGGCGAACAGGTGGCGATCGGTCAAACGGGCGCACGATCGAAATCGTCTGCGCTGCCGAAAGCGATCTCGAAGCACACGATTCCGATGAACTCGCGGCCCGGTGCGCTCGAGGCCGCATCGGCGGCCGCGTGGGCCATTCACGGTCCGCCCTCGCACGTCATGCGCGCGCCGTCGCCACCGACCCTCGCGCCGACACTTGCGCCGGCTTCGGTCGCGCCTTCGAGCTCACGGCGGCGTTCATGGGCACGCTTTGTCCTCGCGTTCGCCATCGTCACCGGGCTCGTCGGTGCGGTGGGCGTCGTCCTCATCATTCTCTCGACGCGGCAGCGAGGGATCGCGCCCGCGACCTCCACCGACGCCGCGACCTCCACCGACACCGCGACCGCCGCAGCGTCGCTGCAGGCCGCGCCCCACCCGAGCGCCGAGCCCCCGCCTCCCGTGGCACCGAGCGGCCCCGTGCTCCAAGCAGTCCCGCCTTCGACGGGGACGGTCGGGCGAGTGACTCCGCCCGTGTCGACCTCGAGTGGGAGTCGCAAGGACGCGGGCGCGAACCGATCGAACAGCCCGACCCCTACGCCGACCGCGGCGCCGAGCTTCCTGTGAGCTCGTAGGCGCGCCTCAGGCGACGGGTAACGTGCGCTTGGTCGGCGTGCTCGTGAGGAGCGACTCGAAGAAGTCGTTGCCCTTGTCGTCGACGATGATGAAGGCGGGAAAATCGACGACATCGATCTTCCACACGGCCTCCATGCCGAGCTCGGGGTACTCGAGAACCTCGACCTTCTTGATGCAGTCCTGAGCGAGGCGCGCGGCGGGGCCGCCGATGGAACCGAGGTAAAAGCCTCCGTGCTTCTTGCACGCGGCGGTGACGGCGCTCGAGCGATTGCCCTTGGCGAGCATCACCATGCTGCCGCCGGCGGCCTGGAAGGCGTCGACGTAGGCGTCCATGCGCCCGGCCGTGGTGGGGCCGAAGGAGCCGGAGGCCATTCCGTCGGGCGTCTTCGCGGGGCCTGCGTAGTAGACGGCGTAGTCCTTCAGGTACTGCGGCATGCCCAGGCCTTGGTCGAGGCGCTCCTTGATCTTCGCGTGTGCGATGTCGCGCGCGACGATCATGGGGCCGCTCAGCGAGAGGCGCGTCTTGATCGGGAAACGCGAGAGCTGCGCGCGGATGTCGCTCATGGGCTGGGAGAGATCGACCTTGACCACGTCGCCTTCGAGGTCCGTGTGTGTCGGCTCCGGGAGGTACTTCGCGGGGTCCTGCTCGAGCTGCTCGATGAACACGCCGTCCTTCGTGATCTTGCCGAGGAGCTGGCGGTCTGCGGAGCACGAGACGGCGATCGCGACGGGGCACGAGGCACCATGGCGCGGGAGACGGATGACGCGCACGTCGTGGCAGAAGTACTTGCCGCCGAACTGCGCGCCGATGCCGGTGCGCTGGGAGAGCTCGAGGATCTTCTGTTCGAGCTCGACGTCGCGGAAGCCGCGGCCGTGCTCGTTGCCGGTGGTGGGGAGCGAGTCGAGGTAGCGGGCCGAGGCGAGCTTGGCGGTCTTGAGCGTGTGCTCGGCAGAGGTACCGCCGACGACGAGCGCGAGGTGGTAGGGCGGGCACGCGGCGGTGCCGAGGGACTTGAGCTTGCTCTCGACGAAGGCGAGAAGGCTCTCGGGGTTGAGGAGAGCCTTGGTCTCCTGGAAGAGGTAGCTCTTGTTGGCGGAGCCGCCGCCCTTGGCCATGAAGAGGAATTTGTAGGCGTCGCCGTCGGTGGCGTAGAGCTCGATCTGCGCAGGAAGGTTCGAGCCGGTGTTCTTCTCGCGGTACATGTCGAGCGGCGCCATCTGCGAATAGCGGAGGTTGCTCGTGAGGTACGTGTCGTAGATGCCGCGCGAGAGGGCCTCCTCGTCGCCGCCGCCGGTGACGACGTACTGGCCCTTCTTGCCCATGACGATCGCGGTGCCGGTGTCCTGGCACATCGGGAGCACGCCGCCCGCGGCGATGTTCGCGTTCTTGAGGAGGTCGAGCGCGACGAATTTGTCGTTCGGGGAGGCCTCGGGGTCGTCGAGGATCGTGCGGAGCTGGGCGAGGTGGCCCGGGCGAAGGAGGTGCGCGATGTCGCGCATCGCACGCTGCGCGAGGGTGGTCAGCGCCTCGGGAGCGACCTGGAGGAAGGTCTTTCCGCCCGCCTCGAACGTCGAGACGTGGTCCTTGGTGAGAAGGCGATACGGCGTCGTGTCGGCGCCGAGCGGGAGCATGTCCTGGTAGACGAACTTCGTTTCGGTCATGGTGCGGGCCGCGAAGCATAGTCGATGGGACGCGAATCGGAAGTCGAGCGTACGCGTGGACCCACGTGTCATCGACGACCCCTGTCACCGGACCGCGCTTGCGTCTCACGACGCGTCGTGGAGCGCGCTCGCGAAGCCATGGTACGAGCTCTTCGCGTTCATACCGCAGCGGAAGGCGACGCCATCGTGAAGTCGTGCGTGCGCAGCGCAGGCGTGTGCCACGAGCCGCCGCCGCTCGGCGTGCGCACCGTCGCACGCGTCATCGCGTCGACGTTCTTGAGCACCGTGACGGGCGACTCGTTGTAGCGAAAGTTCGACAGCGGAGCGACGACCTTGCCGTCTTCGATGAGGAAGAGGCCGTCGCGCGTGAGCCCGGTGAGCATCACTGTCTGCGGCTCGAGCATGCGGTTGTACCAGAACCGTGTGACCAGCAGCCCGCGCTTGGTCCCGCGCACGAGCTCGTCGACGCTCGCAGCCTGCCCGCCTTCGAGCCGGTAGACGTGATGGCTTCCCGTCGGTTTCACGTCCTTCTGCTGCCCCCAGTAGCGCGAGACGTGGAGCTCCTTGGCGCGACCGCCTTCGATCCATTGCTGCGGGCGGAGGGGCATTCCGTCGTGGTCGTAGGGAGCGGAAGGTGTCTCGGGATCGGTGGGGTCGCTCCGCAGGTTCA
>JAYSXP010000445.1:0-3854 GCA_043717125.1 Polyangiaceae bacterium
AGCCCTCGGACGATCTTGCGAATGCGCTCCGCGCCCTCCCGCGCCTCCTCGAGGATCTCGACGACGTCGTGGAGCCGGCCCGGTGAGGCGCCAGCCGCCACCTCCCTGATCTCCTCGATCGCAAGCTCGATGTTCGCGTTGACGTACGTGAGCGGGTTGTTGATCTCGTGGCCGACCCCGGCCGCGAGCGTTCCCGCGGTCACGAGCCGCTCCTGGCGTGTAAGCCGCTCTCGCAGCGCGTACGCGTCGGTGACGTCTTGCGTGACTCCGACCACCGCGACGGTCGCGCCGGAGGTCGCATCCAGCTCCGGCCTCAGGCTTCGCTGGACGAGGCGAACCGCCCCGTCGGGCCGCACGATGCGGAGCCGGAAGGAGACCGACAGCTGGCGCTCGAGCACGGCGTCGAGCATTTCCTTCAGCTTCGGACGATCGTCGACATGGCACGCCTCGATGACCGCTTCGAGCGAAGGAACGAACTCTGCCGGATCACGCCCGTAGATGCGGTACTGCTGCGCCGACCAATGGGATCGTTGCGACGCGACCTCGAACCGGAGGTGGCCGATCCGCGCGAGCTCTTCGGCGAGCAGGAGCAGCTCCCCGTGGCGGCGGCTCGCCTCGAGCGCGAGGAGGCGTTCGTTGTCCGCCCTTCTCGCTTCGAGCAGCCGCACGACCGCGGTCGCAAGCTCGCGCAGCACTCCTGCTTGCACCGCGTTCAGGGTGCGTGGCGTCGTACCAAGCACGCACAGCGTGCCGAGCGCGAAGCCGGCGGAGTCGACGAGCGGACATCCCGCGTAGAAGCGAATGTTCAGGTCCCCGATGACCAACGGGTTGTGCGCGAAGCGATCGTCGCGGCGGGCGTCCTCGACGATCATGAGCTCGGGCGTCAGGATCGTGTAGGCGCAGAAGGCCACCTCGCGCGGCGTCTCCTTGAGGTCGCCGACACCCCACGTCGCCGCGAACCACTGCCGCGCCGCGTCGACCAACGACACCACAGCAATGGGCGCGCCGCACACCGCCGAGGCGACGCGTACGATCGCACCAAGGGCCTCGTCGTGGGCGGTGTCGAGCACGGCGTACGAGTGAAGCGCCTGCAGACGGTCCGCCTCGTCCGGCGGTAGAGGGGCGGGCTTCATCGGGTACGACCACTGTGCCCACCCGCGCGCGGAACGCGAGCACATCCACGCGCGATTGTCTTCCGCGAGCGAGCTCGACCGCCGCGAACCTGAGGGTCGATCTTCGACTGCTTGCGGCTACTTGGTCGGTTCGACGAGGGGGGCCGAGGTCGAGGAGCCGGCGCCCCAGAAGCTCAGGCCCGACGGCTTGTTCGGCATCGCGATGATCTTCGTCGCGAGCTGCGATGCGCCGAACGTCACCTCGAAGAGGTCGCCGCCGTCGTTGAAGCCGTAGATCTTGCCGCCCCAGAACGAGAGGCCGAACACGTTGTGGTGCTCGATCGAGCCCCAGTTCTTCACGAGCTTGCCCGTCGTCGGGTCGACCTCGACCAGGCAGTCGTTCGTCGTGCAGGTGTTCCCGGTGCCCTTCACGGTGAGGTACGTCTTGCCGCCCTTCACGGACACGATGTCACCGCTCGATTTAAGGCCGCCGCCGAGGGCGCCGATGGTCGTCTTCGCGCCGGTCGCCGTGTCGATGCGGACGTAGTTCGCGTCCTCGTAGCCGACGAGCGCCTCGGTGGTCGCGTCGACGGTGCCCTTCGGCACGAACGAGAGCGAGTTCGGGTACGAGCCCTTCGCGATCTCCGTGCAGACGGCGCTGGCCTTGTCGACCCTGTAGAGCGCGTGTTGGCTCGTGGCAAAGAGGTTCGACGCCTCGTCGAGCGCGATGTCGACGATCTGCGTGCAGCCGTCGAAGTCGCCGACCTGGGTGACCGCGTTGGTCTTCGGGTCGAGCTTGAAGAGCGTGGTCGCGCTGTGGCCGTAGATCTCGTTCACCTCGGACGGGTTCACCGCGGGCGGCGCCGGCTTCTTCGGCTCGAAGCCGCCGGTCGGCGCGGGGGCGGGCGTCGCCGCAGGGTCGGCCGGTGCGGGCGCCTCTTCGAAGCCAGGCCGGGAGGTAGAGGAGCCGCAGCCGATCGCCAGGCTTGCAAGGAGAGCGAAGGAGGCAAGGGGGCCGAGGGCGCGAGGGGCGTACATGAGTGGCGGGACGCTAGCGCGACCCATAAAAGACGCCACGATACGACCGCGTCTCAACAGAGGAGAGTGTCAGAAGGTGCGAGGCCGCCACCACCCCGTCACGCGCCCGATACCCGCGCTCGAATCTGGGCCGAAAGCGTGGGTTTGACGACCTTTCCGAGGGCGTTCTTGGGCAACTCGCGGAGAAAGAGGACGTCCTTCGGGACCTTGTAAGGAGCAAGCCGCTCCCGGACGAAGCTCCGGAGGGCTGCCTCGTCGCACGTTCCCTCGGCGTGCCGCCGCACGACGCACGCCACCACCCGGTCACCCCAGGCCTCGTCCGGCAGGCCGATGACGGCGACCTCGGCGACCGCGGGATGCTCGCGGAGGACCTCCTCGATCTCGAGCGCGCTCAGCTTGTAGCCGCCGCTCTTCAGGATATCGACGTTGGTCCGCCCGAGGATCTTGAAGGGCGCTTCGGGCGATCCTTCGCGCGTGACGGTGTCGCCGGTCTTGAACCAGCGTGCACCGCCGTCGGGGTCGTCGGCGAATGCGCTCTTCGTCTCGGCGTCGCGCCGGTGGTAGCCCGCGAACACCGAGGGGCCGCGGATCCAGAGCTCGCCGGTGTCCGCGATCTGCCCGTCCTCACCCACGATGCGCGTGTCCACGCTCGGAAGAGGAAAGCCGACACATCCGGGGAAGCGCTCGCCGTCGAGCCGGTTGGTGATGCCGACCCCGATCTCCGTCATGCCGAAGCGCTCGAGCGGGATCTCTCCCGTGATCGATCGCCAGCGCTCCGCCAGCGTCACGGGGAGCGCAGCGCTGCCGCTCGTCGCGAGGCGCAGGGCGCGCGCGTTCGCCGACCATCGCGTGCGTGCCTCGTCGTCGGCCGCGTCGAACGCGACGAAGAGCCGGTGGTACATCGCCGGGACGCCCATGAAGACGGTTGCGTCGTGCATCGCGTCCCAGATCGCCGCTGCGTCGAACGAGGTGAGCCTCGTCGTTGCGCCGGCGCCGAGTGCCGTGAGGAGCGCGATCGCGAGGCCGTGCATGTGATGGAGTGGGAGCGCATGGAGCAGCGTATCGGTGGGTCCGAAGCCCCAGGCCGCACCGACGAGCTCTTGCTGCACCTCGAGGTTCATGTGCGTGATCACGGCGCCCTTGGGCTTGCCCGTCGTTCCGCTCGTGTAGAGCTGAAGTGCGGGCGATTCGCCGCCGGCCGCGAGCGCCGCGGCCGTGACCACGCCGATGTCCTCCGCCGTCTCGAGCAGCGGCTCGAGCGCCTGTACGTCGCAGATCGAGGTGAGCGCCGCCGCGAGCTCGGCGTGCTCCGCAGAGACGAGGACCGTGCCGACCTCGGCGTCCTCGCAGAAATAGCGGGTCTCCGGCGCCGGATGCAGCGGCGAGAGCACGACCACGCACCCGCCCGCGAGGACCACGCCGAAGAAGGCCTCGACGAAGCGCGCGCCGGGGGCGACGAGGATCGCGACGCGCTCTCCGCCGAGCGAGGCACGCCCTCCGAGGAGCGCGGAGGCCAGGCGGATCGAGCCCGAGACGACGGCCGAGTACGCATGAGCTCCGGAGCCGTCGAGAACGGCCGCACGAGTCTCGGTCGCCCGATCGAGCCAGCGCGATGTCAGTGTGCTCATGCGAACGCCCTTACTACGAGCGGACGAGCGCGACGAGCCACGCGCATGGCGGTACGATCGTCCGCGTGACTGCTGC
>JAYSXP010000446.1:0-1212 GCA_043717125.1 Polyangiaceae bacterium
GACAACCTACCCAACCCAGATTTACTGGCCTTAGACATTGTAGAAAATCTGGAATCAGCCCTTGACAGCTTCCGGCAAATTGTAAGCCGTCTCCAGCCGGTTTAATGTGTAGGTTGACAGTGTGGAGCTGATCGTTATCAATTATGCGCTACCAGCCTTATCATCCTGTTAGGCAAAAGTGATCTACTTGCAGAAACGGGCCTGGTAATACCTGAGGTCAACAGAACCCGTTGTAATGCATGCCTGCTTCTGTAGCTGATCAACCTGCACTAGGTTTCCCTCATCCTATTTGAATCACTTCCTGAGGCATTTCTTTAACCTCCTTCAGGCTCTACCGGCAGTTAGTCTGCTCAACGGGGAGTCTCCACCACTTCCACAACTTTTGCCAGGACGGTGGGTTTGAAATTATCCCCTGATAACCAGGAGTCCCCACACAGGGGGTGGTCTAGCCTGGAATTTCCTGATGTATCGAGAATAATGAGGGGTAAATACTTGGCTGGAAATCAATTTGAGGGAACTAAGTGCTTCACTAACCACTTGATTTGCAGAGAGTTGGAAAATAAATGAGGAAGGAGAGGGCGTGTTCATATACCATGAAGCCTCTTTTCTCCCCAATTCTAACAACCCTCAAACCCGGAGTGAGTGGCTACTTATAGCCCCAATACAGTTAGTTACTGCTGAAGGAGGACTGGCGGATCATATCATTAACTACCTGCTGCTTGACTTTCTCACTACAGGGATGCTCACCAATCGTATCAATCCACCATTGGGTATAGCTCCGATCATGAACCCCAATACTACTAGCTTTAAACCCTTTATACTTACCAAAGGGGAATACATAGTCACTTGGTAAGTCATTACCCGTTACGTATTCCCCCTCAACCCAATCAGCGGGTTTCGTAAAGTACCGGTCCCCCCGCTTCACCAGAACAGTAGCAGGCTTACCACAGGCTTTAACTGGCTTGGGAGGGGTAACCACCTCAAGTTTACTGGTCTCCTTGTTGAAATGGATTACCTGATGAAGAGGGCCAATCTGGGCTGTGGTTTTACCCGTGACCAGGTTATAGGTTTTCAGCTTGTGCTTCCAAACCTCATGTAATAGTCCTTCCCCATCATTGAGGTAATACTTGGTATGTAAGCTGGGATTACCCATTAACTGATTGGTGGCCCGGTCAATGGACCCTTTCCCAAACCAGTGGATGTACTTCTCGC
>JAYSXP010000447.1:0-11131 GCA_043717125.1 Polyangiaceae bacterium
CGCGCGGGAGGGCGGCGCCGCCCCCTCGCCCGGCCTCGTCACGGTGCTCGGGCTGCGCGGCCTGTCCTACGACGGCGAGGTCCACGACACCCGCTACGCGCATGCGTTCGACGACACCCTCGTCGTCCTTCGCGCGGACGGTACGGTCGAGCGCTTCCCGGCCTCGACCCATCCGTTCGAGCTCGACGGCGTCCCCGGCGTCCCCGACGTCGACGGCGATCGCGTCGCGGACGTCGGCATGATTCGACCCGGCGTCTACGATGTCGCAGGGCGTGACCGCACGATCGCAGGCGCGGCCTCGTTCGCGGTCGCGCTCCATGCCACGGGAGCCGGCAAGCTCCCGGGATGGCGCGACACCGATCATGACGGCGTCCTCACCGCCACCGAGCGCGCCGCCTCGGAGCGTCGCAACGACGGGCTCACCGACGTGCTCTTCCACCAAGGCGAAGGCGGAGCCCCCGCGGCGGTAGGCTGTCAGGTCCTGCCTTCCACGGCGATCGGCGCATTCACGAAGGCGGTCGGTGGCGCACGCGCGCGTTTTCGCTACGTGCTCGTCGACGTTGCAGGCCTCGATGTCAGCGGCCTTCCTCGCTGACCTGCACGCTCAGGCAACCACCACGACCGACATCACCCGTGAAAACGCGGGGGAGCCGTGCGATTGAGCGCCGCCGGACGCCTGGTCCTCGAGGTCATACGGTACTCTTCACGTACCCCGTAAAGGAGGGCTTCGCATGGCTCGATCCACGCTCGCCGTTGGTTTCGTCTTCCTCGTCGTCGCAGCTTGTGGAGGCAGCGATTCGAGCGGCACCGGCGGGATCGCTGGCGGAGCGGCCTGCGCGTCGAGCACCGCCGCCGCCTGCGGCAGCAGGAAGTGCGACGTCGCCCTCGGCTGCGTGCAGTGTGTCGCCGACAGCGACTGCGGAGCGGGCTCGCCCTTCTGCATCCAGGGCTCGTGCGGTGCTTGCCGCGCGAACACCGACTGCGGAGCGGCCGCTCCGGCGTGCTGGCCGGGAGACAAGACTTGCCACCCGGCGTGCACCACGGCGACCACGGGATCCGTGTGCGGCCCCAAGGATACGAAGGTCTGCGACGCCGCAACGGGAGCATGCCTCGGCTGTCAGACGGCCTCTAACTGCGCGGCCACTTCGCCGATCTGCAACGCGACGACGAAGCAGTGCGTGTCCTGTGCGGTGAACACGGATTGTCCCGCGACGAAGCCCCGCTGCTCGCCGACGACGGGACGCTGCGTCGACTGCCTCTCGAACGCCGACTGCGGGACCGCCGCGCCGACTTGTGACCCGGTCGAGCTCGAATGCAAGGCCCCCGGATGCACCTCCGACGCGCAGTGCAGCGGCAGCACTGCCAAATGCGACGTCGTCCACGCCACGTGCGTCGCGTGCCTCACCGCCGCGGAATGCGGGGCGGCCGCGCCCATCTGCGCCGAAACGCGGTGCGTCCAGTGCCAGGACGACAAGGACTGCCCCGCAGCGACGCCCAAGTGCAAGGGCAACACCTGCCGCGCGAACTGACGGCCGCTCTTCGCCCCTTCGCGGCTCTCTGGTACGAAGGCGGTCATGATCGGAACGAAGGTCACGGTCCGCCTCCGGATGGGAGCTCACGACGCGCACTACGCGGGTGAGCTCGTCGACGGCGCGCGCATGCTCGCCCTCTTCGGCGATGTCGCCACCGAGCTCCTCATCCGCCTCGACGGCGACGAAGGGCTATTCCGCGCCTACGAGAACGTCGACTTCCTCGCGCCGGTCTTCACCGGCGACTACATCGAGGCCACCGGCGAGCTCATCAAGATCGGCCACACGAGCCGTCAGATCCGCTTCGAGGCGCGCAAGGTGATTGCCAACGTACGCGAGCGCGGGATGGCGCCGAGCGCCGCCGACGTGCTCCCCGATCCGGTCGTCGTCTGCCGCGCCGTCGGCACGTGCGTCACCCCGAAGGAGATGCAGCGCAAGGAGAGGGGCCTCTACATGACCGCGCTGCCGATGGGCGAGCCTCCCGGTCCTGGCCCCGTCGTCACGCCGGCCTCGGAGGGCGGCGGGCCGCGCACACTCCCGACGACCGAGGGGCACGCGCCCGAGATCATCCTCACTGCCGCGATCGTCGGCGCCGAGATCACGCGTGCGCAGACGCAGTATCTGCCCATCACGCCCCAGGAGATCGCTGACGAGGCCGCGCGGTGCAGGGAGGCCGGCGTCGCGGTCATCCACCTCCACGTCCGCGAGGACGACGGGACCCCCACACAGTCCAAGGACCGCTTCGCCGAGACCATCGAGCGGATCCGCGCCAAAACTGATTGCATCATACAAGTATCAACGGGCGGCGCCGTCGGCATGTCGATCGAGGAGCGCGTGGGCCCGCTCTCGTGCAAGCCGGAGATGGCCACCCTCAACTGCGGCACGCTCAACTTCGGCGACGACGTGTTCGTCAACAGTCGCCCGCAGATCCGTGACATCGCGGCTCGGCTCGTCGCGTCGGGCGCCGTCGCCGAGCTCGAGTGCTACGAGGTCGGCCACATCGAGGAGGCGATCGCGCTCGCGGAGAAGGGCATCATCCAGCGCCCGCTCCACTTCCAGTTCGTCCTCGGCGTCCCGGGCGGGATCAGCGCGAGCGAGCGCAACATCCGCTTCATGGCCTCGCTCATACCGAGCGACGCCTCCTGGGCCGTCGCGGCTGTTGGTCGCTTCCAGCAGCCGATGACCGAGCTCGCGATGCGGCTCGGTGGGCATGCGCGCGTCGGGCTCGAGGACAACATCTACCTCTCGAAAGGCGTGCTCGTAGAGGGCAGCGCGCCGCTCGTGGCGCGCGCCGCGGCGTACGCGCGGAGCATCGGTCGCACGCCGGTCGATCCGGCACGTGCGCGCGCGCTGCTGCTCTCCAAGGCGCCCGCTTGATCGCGACCCGCACGCTCGTCGCCGACGGGCTCACGCCCGTCGGTGCCTACGCGGCGCTGCGCGAGGCCGACGCGGAGGGCGCATCTTTCCTGCTCGAGAGTGTCGTCGGGGGAGAGCGCTGGGGGCGCTTCTCCATCCTCGGCTACCGGCCGACCTACGAGGCCATTCTCGATCGCACGGGGTGGAAGCTGCGTCCGGGCTCCGGCGCACGTCCCGACTCGGTCTTCCCGGAGCTGAGCGCGTACGGGCGTGACCCAGCCATTCCGAGGACGCTCTCGCTCGCGGACGCGCAGGACGCGTTGCGCGCGATCGAGCCGCTCTTTCGCTCGCTTGGAGGCGCCGCCGACCGAGACGCCGCCCAGCTAGAGGGCCAGGCCGCGCGGTTTGCGGCGGCTCACGTCGGCTACCTCGCCTGGGACGTCGTGCACCTCATCGAGAAGGTGCCGCCCGGCGATCAGGCCACGTGGGACCGCCACTTCCTTCCACTCGCGCGCTTTCTCGGCGGAGCTGCGATCGTCGTGTTCGACGCGCTCGCACAGACGGTGACGATCGCCGCCCCGTCCGAGGAGGCGATCAGTCGCGCGCTTGCCGACCTGTCGCGCGCGCCGCGCCTCTCGAACCTCGCGCCGCCCGATCGCACGCACATTCCGAACGACGTCAGCGTCGACCTGAGCGACGAGGAGTACAAGACGCGCGTTCGCCAGGCCCAGGAGTACATCGCTGCGGGCGATGCCTTCCAGATCGTCCTCGCGCGCACCTTCTCCGTGCCGCGCGCCGGACGCGACGCCTTCGACGTCTACCGCGCGATGAGGCTGCTCAATCCGTCGCCGTACATGTACTTCCTCGACCTGCCGCCGGCGCCGGGCGAGACCCACCGGACGCGCATCGCCGGGGCGAGCCCGGAGACGATGGTCCGCCTCGAGGGCGGCACGATGACCGTACGTCCGCTGGCGGGAACCCGGCGCCGCGGAAAGACGCCCGAGGAGGACCTCGCGCTCGAGAAGGAGCTACTCGCCGATCCGAAGGAGCGCGCCGAGCACGTCATGCTGATCGACCTCGGACGCAACGACGTCGGGCGCGTCGCGCAGATCGGCTCCGTCGAGCTCGTGAAGCGCATGGAGGTCGAGCGCTTCTCCCACGTGATGCACATCGTCAGCGAGGTGTGCGGCAAGGTCGCCGAGAGCACGCCACCACTCGAGGTCGTGCGCGCCGCGTTCCCCGCGGGCACGCTCTCGGGCGCCCCGAAGATCCGCGCGATGCAGATCATCCGCGAGCTCGAGACCCGCCCGCGCGGGATCTACGGAGGCGCGATTGGCTACGTAGCCACGACCGCCGACCTCGACTTCGCGATCGCGATCCGGACGATGGTCGAGAAGGGTGACACCTTCGAGGTCACGGCCGGCGCGGGGATCGTCGAGGCGAGCGATCCCCAGGCCGAGGCGGACGAGACGCGCTCGAAGGCGCGTGCCGTCCTATGTGCGATCGAGGCCGCGCCTCAGGCCGCGCCTCAGGTGAAGTAAGCCTTGACCGAGCTGTCCGTGAGGACGCGGAAGGCCTTGACGTTCATGTACACGCCGACCGCGACGAGGCCGGTGTAGAGGAGCACCGAGAGCGACATCGTCTGGAAGAAGGTCCAGCCCATCTTCGCGACGCTGATCGAACCGAGCACGCTGAAGATGCCGGTGAGGACCACCAGCAAGACGCGGGTGAGCGACGACTTTGCGAGCAAGCGGCGCCCGATGAACCACGTGAGGAGGATCGAGAAGACGAACGAGAAGGCCGTCCCGATGAGCGAGAAGAAGCCGATGCCGTTGTTCCAGAGCGACAGGGCCGCGCCGAAGACGGCGTACCCGTAGTAGCTGTTCGTGAGCCCTTCGATCTTCTGCCTTGCGGTCATGTGGCCTCCCTACGCTGTCGCGCTCGAAGATACTACGTCGGCACTCCGGCGCGCATCCTTGGACGGTCGACAGACCGTGATCATTCCAACGCTCTTACGCGACAGATTCGCGTACGTTTTTCCGACTCCGCATAAGACCGCAAAACCCGCGCAGTTTTTCGGTTTTTTCGAAGGGTGGGCGGCACTCTCACTTCCGATCGGTCTAGCATCGGCGCATGGCGCTCTTCCCGAAGGCCTCGTTCCAGGTGCTCGTGAACGGCGGCGTCCTCATGCCCGGCACCCGGGTCGAAGGTACCCTCGTCGTGACGGCCCCCGAGCCGATCCCGCGCGCCGAGCATGTCGACCTCGTGTTCACCAGCATCGCGGAGGCGGGATACGGCTCTGGAAACGGCCGGACCGTCGAGCGGCGCGTGATGTTCAAGGCGCCCTTCAGGGTCGACCTACCCGCGGGGCCGCTCGCCGCGGGGGAGCATCGCTTTCCCTTCGCGCTCGATCTCCCCGCGTGGCTGCCACCGGCGTACCGAGGCGAAGACTGCTCGATCGTCCACGCCCTCGAGACACGCGTGGACGTCGACTGGGCGATCGACCCGACCGCAAGGCTCAACCCGGCCGTCGCGCTTCTCCCGCGAACGGGCACGCGTGCGCCGCTCACCACACGCTCGCCACTCCATTTCCACGAGAGCATCGTCCTCGAGGTGACGCTCGCGTCGTCCGTCATCGCTCACGACGAGCCGCTGAGCGGACACGTCGCGCTCCGCAGCGGGCACGCCGCCCGCTTCGACGCTGTTGAGTTACTCATGGGTGGCTCCGCGAAGGTCACGATGGCTCGCGGTGACAGACGGCTCGGCGCGGTGTTCACGGTCCGCATCCCCGCGGAGGCGCTTCGTGGCGGCGAGGCCGTACCGTTCCGGATGCCGCCCACGGCGGACCAGCTCTCGCCGTCGTTCCGCAGCTCGTTCATCGACCACGACGTCATCCTCGGCGTGCGCGTCGACATCCCGTGGGCCACGGACCACCGCTTCGATCTGTTGCTCGACGTGCTTCCCCCCGGCTCGACCCTCGCGGGCGCTGCCGGAGAGATGGTCGTCGGCAGCGAGCGGCTGCGTCGCATCGCGAGCGAGATGGCGCAGAGCACGGGGCTTCGCGAAGGCCGGCCGCCGACGCTCGTGGAGGGCATGGTCGCCGGTCCGGTCGTCGTCCGCGTCACGGACGCGCCTCGCGATGCGATGCTCGGCATCGACGTCGACATCGTCTTTCCGGACGTCGAGCTCGGCATCGAGTTTCGGCCCCTCGGCGTGCTCGAGGGGTTCCGTAGCTCGCCGCTGCTGCCGGCGGCCGTCGCGACCGGCTACCTGCTCCGCTGCGGAACGGACGACGGACGGCCTGCGATCGAGGACGCGGTGGTCTCCCACTTCGTCGGCGTGCTGCTCGGCGACCTCGCGCAGTACGAGTCCTTGCGACTCTCCGACCACCACCTCGGCGTCCACCTGCCGATCCCCAACGACGAGCTGCCGCGCATGATCGAGATCGCGCGCGTCGCGCATGCGAAGGCGACGGCCATCGCCGACGCGATCACGGGTCTCCCCTTCCCCGACTCGCTCGCGGCGTCGCGGCCCGCATGGCTGGCGACGGCCGCCGAGCAGAGCGCGTTCCTCGTGCCGACCGGGCCCTCGCTCCACGGGCTCGCGTTTCGCGCGCGCGTGCTCGACGGCGAGGAGCGAATGATCGGCGCGGCGATCCGCACGAAGTGGACGAAGAGCGGGCCGACCATTCACGTCGACGTCGACCTGCGAAACTCGCCCTTGCCGAAGGCCGCGTGGGCGGAGCTCGAGAGCGAGACACCGAGCGAGCGCATCCGCGCCGTGCGTGCGCTCTTCCCGTCCGCGCACGTGATGGCCCAAGGCAACGGCGCGACGCTCGACCGTCCGGAGTGGACGCCCGACCCACGCGCGATCCTCTCGGCGATAGAGACCTTCTTCGAGTGGGTGCTCGAGGCCCGCGGCGAGCGCCGACAGGACATGCCGTATCGTTAGCTCTGGCTCACTGACCGCGGATCTTCTTCTTCAGGGCAGCCAGCTCGTCGTCGACTTCGCGCTCCGTCTTCGCGCGGGCCTCTTCGCGCGATTTGGTGGCGACCTTCTCTTTCTTGTGGCGTTCCTTGCGTGCGGCCTCGTCGGCCTTCAGCTTCGCGAACGGGTCGGGGCCCTTCTCGGGCTTCTCGGGCTTCTTCGTCGGCTTCGAGGACGAGGACGGCGCATCCTCGTCGGGGGTCGCCTGCCGCGATCTCGGTGCGCCGAAGAGGGCCTCCTCGAGCTTCTTGCCGGCGTAGTCGAGCGTCTTCCCGGCATTCTTCACCGCGGCCTTCGCGGCGGCCTTGCCGGTGTCCATCGCCATCTCGGCGGCCTTCTTTGCTGCGCGCTTTTTGGCCTCGTCCTCGAGCTCTTCCTTCTTCTGCACGACCTTGTCGACGAGCCCGTTCCAGAACCCCATCCGAGAAGCATAAGGCGCCGTGCGGCTCACCGCACCTGGCGAGCGCGCTCGCGCAGCACGAACAGGTAGAGGCTCTCGACCTTCTCCCGCGCCCAGGGCGTGCGGCGCAGGAATTTCAGGCTCGAAGTGATGCTCGGGTCGTGCGTGAAGCAGCGGATCTTCACCTGCTCGCCCAGCTCGGGCCAGCCGTAGTGGGCGACGAGCTCGGTCACGATCGCCTCGAGCGTGATTCCGTGGAGGGGGTTCTTCGGCTGCGTCATCAGAATGCGGTAGCGTGGCGACGATGATTGTACGCCGCCGCCTCGGTATAGGGCTGCTCGGGTTTGTCGCCTCCGGCGCCTGCTCGCCGGCGCCGCCGCCGATCACGTCGCCGATCCTCGCCCCGGTGGAGGCGCCGATGGCGCGCGAGCCCATCCCGGAGCCGGCACCGATCGTCCGGGTCGACGCCAGCGTAGCGCCGCCCCCGCCGCCGGCGTCACCGTTCGAGACCGCCCTCAAGGAGTGGACGCGCAAGACCCAGTGCTCGGAGTTCGACTACCACCCCAATGGCGGCCTCCAGAGCTTCTGGTGTCATCGGCCGGGCCGCGTGACGATCGCGAGCGTCCGTGAGCTCGCCGGCGTCGACATCTTCACGAAGGGCCCGCACACGGCCGACGCGCTGAAGCTCGATGCCGCGAATGAATTCGGTCAATACAACCCCGCGTTCGTCCGCTGGCTCGTCGACAAGGCCAGTCCGCCCGAACGCGGGAGCGCAGCGCAGAAAGCAACGCAGCCCTACTACGACTCCCACATGAAGCCGCTCGCGGAGATCTTCTGGAAGACCCAGACGAAGGCCCACGCCGATCAGGCCTGTTTCAAGCGCGAGAAAGCGGCCTACGCCGACCTCATCGCAAAGAAGAAGCTCCCGAAGGACTACTACGAGCGCTGGTTCTTCTTCATGAACCCGTACTTCTGCGACAACACGCCAAAGGCCGCCAACTTCTATTACGACAACGGCTTCGACGCCGGTGTCGAGGGCAATGTCGCGAAGACGGTGATCGGCTTCTGGCTGCGCCGCGCGATGGACGGCACGATCGACACGTTCGCCGAGGGCCTCAAGAAGCTGCTCGCCGCGTACGAGCCCGAGCTGATGACGGCACCGGCGCGTCCGGCCGATCCGGCCGCGCTGACGCGCACGCTCGCCGCCGCCGTGAACAGCGTCGCTGCCTGCAAGGATCCAAAGGCAAAGGGCGCGACCGCAGCCGTCGCGATCACGATCTCCTCGGACGGCCAACTCTCCGCGCGCCTCATGGCGGCACGCGCGCAGGCAACGCCAACGCAAGCGACGTGCATCGAGAACAAGTTCTCGGCGCAGCAGATGACGCCCTTCGACGGCGAGTCGCTGGTGTTCAACCGGACGATCGCCCTGAAGTAGTTCTCCCTGGCTTCCGCCACGGCCCCCGGCGATTATCCCTTCATGGGGAGCCTCGAAGGGGTCACGTGATCGCTCACGTCGTCGCCGACGCACGACTCGTTCGACGGGTGCTGAAGCAGCAGCGCGGTCTGTCCGGGTTTGGCCTCCAGGTGCCTCACGGTCACTGCTGCGTGATCGAGCGCGCGGCGCTTCTGCGGATCGTCAGCGAGTCCGAGCTCGGGAAGAAGTCCGCCGACCTGCCCGCCACGGTCGTCCTCGTGGCGCGTCCGGAACGTGAGGACGTCCGCGCGGTGTGGCGGCGAGCGTTCCACGGTCACGTGCACCACCACCTCGAGGATCGCGTGCGCGCAGGGACACTCACGCAAGCCGCGGTGCGCGACCGGATCCATCGGATCGGCCAGACGGAGTTCGACGAGATCCGCGCCGTACTCCGTGGAGAGAACCTCCTCTTCTCGGCCGGCGACGATCGCGAGGCGTACATCGAGTTCGCGGCCTTCCACCTCGAGCTCTCGCACTTCGAGCCCGACAACGTCGACAAGTTCTTCCCGAGTATCCGCGACACGAAGACCATCGAGGAGACGCTCGCGCTCGACGTGGGAGGGCTCGCGCTGCTCGAGGGCTGCAGGCCCGACGGCGCCGCCGAGCTCTCCCCCGCCGCCAAGACCACGCTCACCTCGATCGCACCTCGGAGCCTGCCCCCGGTGGCTCGACGCTCGCGAACCGACCGCGATCCGAGCGCGAGCGATGCGAAGCGGAAGGGCAACGTCGTTCGCTCGATGCTCGTTCGGATGCGCGCCGGCGAGGACGCCGCGGACGATGCCGACGAGCTCGCGGCGCGTCTCCATGCCGCGCTGCCCGAACCGCCGGACGCGCATCCTCCGGCGCCGTCGGCGGAGAAATGGCGAGACGTGATCCTGGCGCTCGCCGAGGCCGCGGCGCGGTCCGAGTCCCCGCGCGCGCTCGAGGCGCGTGTCCTCCACGATCTCCAGAAGACCTGCGTCGACGCCGAGCATCGGCGCAACGCGGTCGACGTCGTGACGTGGCTGACCTCCATGTTCAAGAGGCCGATCGTGCGGCCGCTGCCGACCGTCGCCGTCGTACGCGTCGCCAGGCACTTGCGACATGCGTTCGACAGCTCGCACCGGGCTGCACTCTCCAAGACGGAGCGAGCCAAGCTTGAGGAAGTCTTCCGCGCGGCGATCGCTCGCGCCGTCGACAACGCGCGAGCCACGGTCAAGCCCGCCCTCGAAGGCGTCCTCGACGAGGTGGGCCTCGGGCCCAAGAGCGTGCCGGAGCGCGTCGCCCGCGAGAAGCTCTGCGAAGAGATCCTCGATGTCGTGATCGCGCGCGGCTCACTCGGCCTGTCCCAGCTGCGCGATGCCCTCTCGCGGAGCAACCTCAAACTCTCGAAGCTCGCGCCCGCCGAGCTCGTCTTCGGCGATCCGATTCTGCGCGCCGATGTGCTCCTCGCGACGCGTCTCGACGGCGTCTATCGCCGCGGCGAGATCTACCTGCGCTTCTTGCAGAAGGTGAGCTCGGTCGCGTTCGGGACGTGGCTCGGGCGCGTGATCACCCTGCACCTCGCGCTGCCGGTGCTTCTCTCGTTCGTCCTGCTCGAAGGGCTCCAGCACGTCGCGCACCCGATTGGTCGGGCGCTCGGGCATCCGCACGTCCACTTGCTCAGTCCGCCGTCGTTCGTCGCGCTCGCTCTCTTCTTCTACGGCTTGATCCACAGCGTCTCGTTCCGCAAGGCCGCGCGCGCGGCGGTCCGAAGTGTCGGCGTGGTGCTTCACGGCGTCTTCATCGGCATTCCATCCCGGATCCTCTCCTGGGCTCCCGTGCGCGCGCTCACACGTAGTCGGATCGTCTCGCTCGTGACGAAACCGCTCCTGCTCGCGGGCGTCGTGTACCTCGCGACCCGGCGCGCGGGGCTCGATCGCACGCCATCCCTCGCGGCGACCGCCATCATGGCCGCGGTCACGATGTCGTTCCTCGCGACGCCGCTCGGTCGCCATGCGGAAGAGGTCTTCAGCGACTTCGTTCTGAGGCAACTGCGCCAGCTCTCGCACCGCGCGCTACCCGGCCTCTTCGCGTTCATCGTCGACGTCTTTCGCATCTTCGTCGAGCGCGTCGAGCGCGGCATCTACACGGTCGACGAATGGCTGACGTTCAAGGATGGTCAGTCGCGTTTCTCGCTCGCGAGCAAGGGCGCGCTCGCGGTCGGATGGTTCTTCGCGACCTACCTCCTTCGCATCTACGTGAACCTGCTCATCGAGCCGCAGGTCAACCCGATCAAGCATTTCCCGGTCGTGACGGTCTCGCACAAGATCATCCTTCCGATGAGCCCGACGATCCTCGCCGCGATCCGGCCGCCGCTGGCGGCGCTGGGCCCCGTCGCGTCGAGTGCGATCGCCGGAAGCACGG
>JAYSXP010000448.1:0-11119 GCA_043717125.1 Polyangiaceae bacterium
GGCGCAGCGGGAGGACGAGCGCGACGAAGAGCAGGGCGTAGCGGGACACCGGGCTCGGGCCGCGGTGCTTCACCGTGTTGGAGCTCGTCTTCTTGGGGAAAGATTTCGCGGGTGCGCTCAGCTGGGGCTTGACCGACTTCGGCGCGGCGCCGGTGGTGTCGTCCCCGCTGCTCGAGGAGCTCGTGCTGCTGCCGGTGCTCGATTTTCCGCAGTCGCAGGAGTCGCTCTTGGAGCTGTCGTCCTCCTTGTCGCTCTCGTCCCAGCCCGACGACGAGGTGCTCGAGGACGACGACGACGACGAGGAGGAGGTGGACGACGAGGTGCTCGAGGATGAGGACGATGACGAGCTGCTGCTCGTGGACGAGGAAGAGCTGGAGGAGGAGCTCGTCGAGCTCGAGCCGCAGTTATCGCCGCTCGTGTCGCTGCTCGTCGGGTTGTCGGTCCCGGTCGACGAGGTGCCGCCACACCCCTCGTCCGCGACCGGCGCCTCGTCCCCCGTGTCGTCGTAGACGATGACCGTCGAGCTGCCGGAGCATCCGCTGTCGCTACGCCGGTAGTGGGAGGGCCGGTCGTCGTTGCCGGCGGGCAAGGCCTGAAGCGGTGGCGTCGTCGCTCCGCCGCTCGAAGACCCTCCCTTCGGAGGGTTGATGGGCACCGGGCACGGCTCGTAGCTGCCCGCGTAGACGACCGGGCTGAGTGTGCTCGCCGCCGACGTGATCGCCGCATCGAAGCCGAGGCTCTTCGCAGCGACGACGCCCGTGAACCTCGTGACGACGGTGGCGGCAGGAGACGCCCCCGCAAGCGCGAGCGCCAGGTCGTCGACACCGGGGCCGCAGTTGAACGCGGTAGGATCGATCGGCGTCGTCGTGGGCGTGCACGTCGGTCCTCCGGGTACGCGCGCGAGCGCACCGGCCGCGCACCATCGCCCGACCGTACCGCTCGCGACGGAGGCGTCGCGAGCCGCGGCGTCGCAGGTCGGCCTGGCCTGGCCGTTGGCCTCCTTGAAGTACCCCGTCGACAGCGGCGTGATCGGCGTGTCACGCGGAACCGGAACGCCGTCGAAGAGCACCGCGTGCGACGCGGACTCGCGCACCCAGATCGCGCCACCGCCGGTGACGAGCGCGCTCGCGCGGGCGTCGCTGAAGGTGCTGTAATTCCGGCCCCAGGTGATCGCGGAAGGGTCAAGCTCCCGTGTTCCCGGGAGGGCGGCCGCGCCGCTGGCGAACACGATCGCCGTGACGTGCACCGGAGTGCTCGCGCTGCCGGTGAGCGCCAGCGGGACGACGGGCGCGCCGTCGTCGCTGATGCGGAGTGTGGGCGATGAGAGGGTCGCGCCCGCGCCACCGGCGAACTCGAGCGCCACGAGCGAAGAGCCGCGCGCGTAGAGATCCGCGACCTTGGCGTCGACGTCGGCAGACATCGCGTAGCCCCGGGACGCAACATGCGAGCGCGCGTTGCCGATCGAATCGAGAAGGACGACGGCTGAAGGGAACTTCTCGGTGGCAATGCTCGACCACGGAGCGATGCGCTCCGCTGCAGCCGGCATGTTGCAGGGCGGCGTGGCGGTGGGCGGCGCGACGCGAGGCGTTGTCACTCCTTCCAGCGTCGTGAGCCACCCGCTCGTCGCCCAATCGAGCGCCGCGCCCGGGCGCGCGGGCACCAGCCAAAGTACGCTCGGCGGTCCGCCGACCGTGAGACGCGTCCAGCGAGTCGTTCCGTATGGCGTGACGGCGACGGCCAGCTCCACGTCGAGGGTCGTCGGGTCGGCTGAGGTTGGACCTCGCAGGACGGCGCCGTGCGCGACTGCCGTTGCGGGTGAAAGCGCCAAGGCGAGGACGGCGGCGACACGCGCACACCGGATGACGAAGCGGGCCGGGTTACTCAAGCCAATGAGTACTACGCAAGTCACGTACCGACGATCTTCGCCTCATCCATCGATGCCGACCCATGAATCGAGCCTGTTCGTGGGATCGCACGCCGCTCGCGCCACGGCGATTACGTCGCGGCTGCGAACGGCGGGTTACAGGCGACGCGCTCTCACTTGATCTGGATGCAGAGCAGGTGCCGCGTGTAGATGCACTGCGTCGGGAGCCCGGTGATCCACGATGGCCCGCCCGTGTGCACGGAGCCGGTCTGACCGCTCTCGAGCCCCTTCGAAGTCCAGTCGACGCAGTTCGACGTGCTCGGTTCGCCCTGTGCCTCCGCGCCTGTCCAGTAGGAG
Source organism: Polyangiaceae bacterium (assembly GCA_043717125.1). GTDB lineage: Bacteria > Myxococcota_A > Polyangia > Polyangiales > Polyangiaceae > Labilithrix. The sequence goes on from JAYSXP010000448.1 coordinate 2,222, forward strand.
AGAGCGTCGCTCCCGCTCAGCCTGCTGATGTCGACGCCCTTCTCGCTGAACCCGATGTGCCGCGCCGGGGAGCCTTTGAGCGCCGCGCGGTTCTTGAATGCGAGCGGTTCGGCTCCGTCCTCGAGGGGGTTCGTCGCGCTCAGCTCTGTGCTCGTCGGGTAGTGGTTCGCGTACCACGGGCCGTCGACGCCAGCGGGAACGACGTCAAACGCGCCCGCCGTCGCGGTGGCGAGCACTGCGACGAATGTTCCCGCGAGCCCGACGGAGTCCGCTGCGGCCTGGCAGCGTTTCGCCGCGCCCGCCACACCGCCAAGCGCGCCGTTGAACACGGCCTCGGTCACGAAGATTTTTAGCCCTGCATCGAAGTCCGCTTGCGAGGTGGTGAGCCCGGCATCCTTCTCGGTCGGGGGCGCCACCGCGGCGCCCGAGGAAGACGCGTTGTTCCCCGTCGTGCTGCTCGAGCAGGCGATGAGGAGAACCGGGACCGCGACGCCGAGGAAGAGTTTCATCGGAGCACCTCTACCGCCGGCGGGTGGCGCGGGCCACCCCTCGATCTGTCCGGGCCACCCTCGCAGGCCGAAAATCGGAGCGATTTTGCGGAGCGGAGATCCGGCACGCGGCTCGCTGAGGGCGGGCGGCGATGCCGTCGTGGCATCGTCACACTGGAGAGAGAGTCCCATGCTTCGTCCCGTCTGCTCGTTTCTCTTCGTAACCTGCGTGCTCGCGTGCGGTGCCGCTGCCGACAGGAGTGATCTGCGTGCGTCGGCCGAGAGCGCGCGCGCCTCCGACGGCGGCGTGGATGGCTCGACCGCGGCGACCGCGGCGGCCGATCAAGTGGAGATCGTCACTGGGGTACCGGACCACAATCGTGATCCCGCGGTCGTCGCCGTACGCATCGGTCAGAACAGCCTCTGCACCGGCACCCTGATCTCGCCACGTCTCGTTCTGACGGCTCGGCACTGCACGAGTCGCACCGTCGAGCAGGTCAGCTGTCCTCCGAACGGTGTGCAGGTGCTCGGCGATCGTGATCCGAGCACGCTCGCGATCCTCGTCGGCGATGATGTCGCATCCGCCCATGTCGTCGCGCACGGCACCGCGATCGTGGCTCCTGGCGGAGTCACGCTCTGCGATGCGGACATCGCGATCGTCGTGCTCGACCAGGACGTGAAGATCGTGAAGCCACTGCCCGTGCGGTCCCACGGCGTCGCGCGGGGAGATCGCGTGCGTGCCGTCGGCTACGGGCGCACCGGCGACCACGGCGCGGCGGGGAGCAAGATGGTGAGAGAGCACGTGCGCGTGCTCTCTGTGAGCGCCGCCGAGCTCACGGTCGGCGAGGCCACCTGCTCGGGTGACTCCGGCGGCCCCGCACTGGACGAGGACACCGGCGAGATCGTCGGCGTCGTGTCTCGCGGCGGGCCGAGCTGCGAGGGGGCGGGCGTGCACAACATCTACACGCGGGCCGATACGTTCAGCTGGCTCGTCGACGAGGCCTTCGCGAAGGTGGCTGGTCTCGAACACGACGGCGAGACGGACGGCGGTGCTCCCGCCTCCGCGCCGGCCCGCGGGACGAAGCAGAGGCCGCCGAGTGACCTCGGCGGACCGTGCGAGACGGCGGCGGACTGCGCCGCCGGCGTGTGCATCACGAATGCCGAGGGCAAGTACTGCTCGAGGCCTTGCGGAACCGGCGATCGCTGCCCGACGCATTACCATTGCCTGCCGGTCTCGGGAGGGCCGAGCGCGAGCGCCTGCCTCGCGGTCCTCTGACGCGTAACGGCACGCGTCACGCCTGCGTCACGGGACGCCCGAGGACGCGTCACGACCATTGACGTCGCGGCGTGGGGCCCCCTAGATGGTCGGGATCATGGACTTCTCCCCGTCCGAGCACCACGAGCTCCTCCGCAAGTCCGTCCGCGATTTCGCACGTGCGGAGGTCCTCCCGCACGCGAAGAAGTGGGACGAGGAGGAGCGCTTTCCAAAGGAGATCGTGCCGAAACTAGCAGAGCTAGGTCTCCTCGGGATCCGCATCCCCGAGGAGTATGGCGGCTCGGGGATGGACGTGACGAGCTACGCGATCTGCGTCGAGGAGATCGCGCGCGTCGACGGCTCTCTCTCGCTCACCGTGGCGTCGCACAACGGGCTCGGGACGGGGCACATCCTGTCGTTCGGCAGCGAGGCCATCAAGAAGAAGTACCTGCCGAAGGCAGCCTCTGGCGAGTGGCTCGCGGCGTGGGCGCTCACCGAGCCCGGCAGCGGAAGCGACTCGGCCAGCCTCCGCACGACCGCGCGTCGCGACTCGAGCTCGGGCAAGTGGATCATCAACGGTACGAAGATGTTCATCACGCAGGGGAGCGTCGGTGGCTTCTGCGTCGTGCTCGCGCGTACGAACCCGGACGTTGCGAAGCACAAGGGCATCACCGCCTTCGTCGTCGAGCACGGGACGAAGGGGTTCACCGCCTCGAAGCACCTCGAAAAGCTCGGGTGTCGCTCGAGCGACACCGTCGAGCTCACGTTCGACGAGGTCGTCGTCGGCGACGAGCAGCGCGTGGGTGAGGTCGACCATGGCTTTCTCGACACGATGCAGATCCTCGATCGCGGGCGCATCTCGATCGCCGCGATGGCACTCGGGCTCGGCTACGGCGCGCTCGACATGGCCGTGACGTACGCGAAGGACCGAAAGCAGTTCAACAAACCGATCGCCGAGTTCCAGGCCGTCCAGTGGATGCTCGCGGACTCCAAGACCGAGCTCGATGCTGCGCACCTCCTCACGTATCGCGCGGCGTGGCTCGCGGATCAGGGAAGGCCCTTCACGAAGGAGGCCTCGATGGCGAAGCTCTTCGCGAGCGAGGCGGCGACGCGTGCGTGCAACAAATCCCTGCAGATCCATGGCGGGTACGGCTACACGCGCGAGTTCGCAGTCGAGCGCCACCTCCGTGACGCGAAGATCTGCGAGATTGGCGAGGGCACCAGCGAGGTGCAGCGCATGGTGATCGCGAAGCAGCTGCTGGCCGGCTGAGACTTCGCGCGCGTCAGGGGCTCTTCGCGCAGCGGAACCCGACGCCGTGGCTACGTGTGCCTTGGGGGCTGTGGAACCGGAAGGACGGGCGGACCCAGTCCGCGTAGGCGCCGTTCCACGCGCCGCCTCGCATGGCGCGTGTCGTACCCGTCGCGGGGCCGCTCGGGTCGTTCTGGTCGGCGTCGCCATACGGCGCGTAGTAGTCGGCGACCCACTCCCAGACGTTGCCGACGAGATCCTCGATTCCCCACTGCGACGCGCCTAACGGGAACGAGCCGACCGGCGCCGTCGTCGCCCACGCGTCGCTCTCTAGGGAGAGAGATTCGAGCGGGGTGCCGTGCTTTCTGCCCCAGGAAGCGCACTCGGCGCCACACGCATTGAGGTGCTTTACCGAAGGCGCGGCGTCGCCCCACGGATACTTGCGTCCGTCGGAGCCACGCGCCGCGAACTCCCACTCCGCTTCGGTCGGGAGCCGCTTTCCTTCGGCCTTGCAGTAGCGATCCGCCATCGACCATTCGACGCAGTTGATCGGGTGGGTCCCGCGTGAGCCATCGGTCGCGTCGGCGTTGCAGAGTGGGTCGTAGGTGCGCGCGTCCTTCGCGGTGATGTCCGCCCACTTGTTCGTGACGCCCGCGCGCTTGCAGTCCCCGCGATCGCTACACACGCGATAGGCTTCGGTGGTGACTTCGAGCTTGTCCATGCAGTAGGCGCCGAGCGTCACCTTGTGGGCTGGGCGCTCGGCGGGGAGGTCGTCGTCCGAGCCCATGAAGAATCGGCCGCCCGGCACGGGCGCCATGCCCGCGGGGCACGTCTGTGATGCCGCGGGCATGGCGCCGGCGCTCGATGCTCCCGGGGCAACTGCGCTCGAGCCGGCGGCCACGGACGCGTCTGCGACCGCTGCACCGATGACCGGCTTGCTGCGTCCTCGTGCGACGAACAGGTAGCCGCTTGCGGCGAGCACCGAGAGCACGAGCACCGTCGGTGCGAGGACCCCGGCGATGCGCCATCCGCTTCCGTGCGCTCGCGCACCAGCGGGTTTGACGGTGCCGCTCGTCGTCGACGAGGGAAGCGGCAGAGAGCCACGCAGAGGGTGATTGGGCGGAGCGAGCGACATCGCGGCGGACGCGTTCGGTACCGCGCTCCCCGACGGTGTGCCCGGCGGGGGCCACGTATTCATGGCAACCGCGCCGTCACTGCGCGTCATCGCGAGGAAGCGGAGGCTGTCGACCGCCTCGCGGATGTTCGAAGACGACGAGCGCGACTCGATCGTCGCGATGAGGTCTCTCCGCGCCGAGATGCTCTTCGCGCACGAAGTCGAAACGAGCTCGCCGACCTCCGAGAGCGAGGCGACGGGGGCGACCCGCTCGATCGCGAGCGCGAGCTCACGCGCGGTCGCGAATCGCTCGCCGGCGTCGCGCGCGAGAGCCTTCATGACGATTGCGTCGAGGCTCGCAGGGACGGCCGAGTTCACGGTGCTCGGGGCGCGCACCGTCTCGAGCAGGACCTGGCTGACGATCGCACCCTCGCTCTCGCCGTGAAAGAGCTTCTTTCCGGTCAGCGCCTCCCACATCACGATCCCCGCGGCGTAGACGTCGACGCGCCGGTCGAGCGAGCGGTTCGTCACCTGCTCCGGTGCCATGTACGAGAGCTTGCCCTTGAGCTGACCGTCGAGCGTCGTCTGGATGCGCTGGCTCGCCTTTGCGACGCCAAAGTCGAGAACACGCGCGACGCCGTCGATGCCGACCAGGATGTTGTGGGGCGACACGTCGCGATGAACGATCCCGAGCGCCTCGCCCGTCTCGCTGCGCGCCTCGTGGGCGTCGTGCAATCCGTGGAGCGCTCCCGCCATGATCGCGCACGCGACCGGGACGGGGAGGAGAGCCTTCGCTTCCGTCGCCATCCGGGTGACGCGCAGGAGGGACTCGCCGTGGATGTACTCCATGACGAGGAACAGCTCGCCGTCCTCGGCCACGACGTCGATCGTCTGCACGACGTTCGGGTGGCGAATGCGCGCCACGAGCCGCGCCTCGTCGAGGAACATGGCGACGAACTCGGGGTCGCGCGAGTAGCGCTCGTGGAGGCGCTTGACCGCGACGATCCGGGCGAAGCCGGCGGCCCCGAGCTGCCGCGCAAGGTGCACGGTGGCCATGCCGCCGGAGGCAATCTCGCCGCAGAGGGCATAGCGCCCGCCGATCGTGCTCGTCGTCCCCGGCTCTCGCACCCGTCCCCTCCTTTCTCCATCGTACAACGCAAGGCGGGCCGCCGCGGTTGCACGGGCCAGGAGTTGGCCGACTGGATCACCCTGTGGAAAAGCTGTGGAGACCGCACATGAGCGGCGTCGTCGACACCCAAAGGCCTGTCGTCTCTCAGGTGGACACACCACCTACCACCCAGAAATTATTGACAGACGGGTGGCGTCTAAATACCTTGCGGCTGTTACGTGGGAAGAAGTGGCAGAAAGTGCCAAAGTTGGGCACGGACGCCCGATCGGGGCAGGTAGGCCCTCCCGTAACGCGAGGGCGTCTCGTCGATGTTTCGCGGCCGTTACGAGCACACGATCGACGCCAAAGGGAGAACGAGCCTCCCTGCGCGCTATCGCGACGTGCTGTCGTCGATCGGCGAGCGGCGCGTCATCGTCACGAGCGCGCTCGATCCGTGCCTCGTCGCGTACACCGCGCCGGAGTGGGCCGCGTTCGAGGAGCGCCTGGCGAAGCTTCCGCAGTTCGACCGCGCGGTGCAGAAGCTGAAGCGCATCTACGTCTCGGGCGCCGTGGAGTGCGAGGTCGACGACTCCGGCCGAATCCTGGTGCCGCCGACGCTGCGCGACCACGCGCACCTCAAGAAGGACGTGCTCTGGGCCGGCAACGGCAAGTATGCCGAGCTCTGGGACACGCAGGCCTGGAAGCAGTACTTCGAGACGAACGACGAAGAACGCCAGCAGATCAGCGCTCGACTCGCGGAGCTTGGGCTATGAGCCAGCGCGAGGGTTCTTCCGCGCCGAAAGCGCAGGCAAGCGCCGAAGCGCAGGCGCAGCTTGCCCTGCCCGGTCTCGTGGCCGATCCGGCCGCGGAGTGGGTATGGACCGAAGAGACGGGAGAGGAGGCCGACGTGCCCGACTTCGTCCATGCCACGGTAATGAAGCTCGAAATGACCGAGGCGCTCGCCGTGCGAGCGGGCGTCTATGTCGACGCGACGGTTGGCGGTGGAGGCCACAGCGAGGCGATTCTCGAGGCTCACGCCGAGTCGCGTGTCATCGCGCTCGACCGCGACCAGACGGCGCTCGACGCCGCGCGCGCGAGGCTCGAGCGCTTCGGTGACCGCATCACCTTCGTGAAGACCCCGTTCGGCCGGATCGGCGACGCGCTCGCCGACCTCAACATCCGCAGCGTCGCCGGCATCTGCGCGGACCTCGGCGTGAGCTCTCCCCAGCTCGACGAAGCGGGTCGCGGCATGAGCTTCCGCCGCGAAGGCCCGATCGACATGCGCATGGACCCGAGCGAGGGTGAGGAGACCGCGCTCGAGCTCATCGCCCGCCTCTCGGACGACCAGCTCGCGGACATCATCTACCAGTACGGCGACGAGCGCCGGTCGCGGCGCATCGCACGGAGCGTCAAGCGCGCGCTCGGCGACAACCAGCTCGGGACGACGCTCGATCTCCGGCGCGCCATCGTGCGTGCTGTCGGCCCGGTGCGCGTCGGCGGAGTCGACCCGGCCACGCGTACGTTCCAGGCCCTCCGTATCGCGGTCAATCGCGAGCTCGAGGAGCTCGAGAAGCTGCTCGAGACGCTGCCGGAGGTCATGGAGATCGGCGGAATCGCCGCCATCCTCAGCTTCCACTCGCTCGAGGATCGACAGGTGAAGCGCGCGTTCCACGCGAAGGGAACCTGGACTGCGCTCACCAAGAAGCCGCTCGTCGCCACCGACGAGGAGAGCACCACGAATCCCAGGTCGCGCAGCGCCAAGCTCCGCGCGGCGCGTCGGGTCTCCGCCGAGGAGACGAAGCGCGGGAAGTACGGATGAGCACCTCCCGCGAAATGATCCGGGCGCGCATCTTCATGTTCAACTGGACGCTCGCGGTCCTCGCGACGGTCTGCGCCTTCGTCGTGCACCTCGCGATGCGCGGCCGCACCGTCTCCCTCGGGTACGAGCTCGGCAAGGCCCGCAACGAGCAGATGCGCCTCCGCGAGGTGAAGCGCGTCCTCGAGCTCGAGTCCGCGAGCTACAAGACTCCCGAGCGCGTCGAGATGGTCTCGCGCACCCTTCTCGGCATGGAACCGCCCGCCGCCGATCGCATCGTAACGGTGGGCGGAAAGCTCTCGTCGCCGGACGAGAGCGCAGCAGCCCAAGCCAAGCCGGTGCAGTGACGCCATGAGGAATCTCGACCCCACACGCGCCAAGTGGATCCGGTTCCGCATGGGGCTCCTGTGCGGAATCATGGCGCTCGGGCTCGGTGGCTTCGTGTCGAGTGCGTTCCGCGTCCAGGTCGAGGACGGCGCGACGTGGAAGGAGACCGCGGAGAATCAGCGGCAGCGTCGTCTCCACGTCGAGCCGAAGCGCGGCGCCATCTACGACCGAAACGGCGCTGCTCTCGCAGCGAGCGTCGAGGTGCCGAGTATCAGCGGAGACATCGTCGAGATGCTCCGCGGAGTCGAGCCCGCTGCGCAGGACGTGCTCCTCCAGGATTTCTCGATCCGCATCGCGGCGGCGCTCAGCCTCGATCCGAAGGACGTGCACTCCAAAATTGCGTCCAAACGACGCTTCGTGTGGCTGAAGCGTCGCGTGACGGCCGACGAGGCCCAAGCGGTACGCGACCTCGGCGATCCGAAGAAGTCGCCGAAGCCCGTGAAGGGCCTCGCGGTCGAAGGCGAAGGCCGCCGCTACTACCCGGGTCGCGAGCTGGCCGGCCCCGTGCTCGGCTTCGTCGCGCCCGACGGCTTCGGCAAGGACGGCCTGGAGCTCTCTCTCGACGAGGAGCTTCGTGGCCGCGCCGAAGAGGTCAAGGGCCTCCGCGATCGCTCGGGTCGCCTCATCTTCTCCGAAGGCACGACCGACGAAGGCGCCTTCGCGGGTCACGACGTGCAGCTCGCGCTCGACGAGGGCATCCAGCACGTCGCCGAGCGCGAGCTCAACGTCGCGCAGCGCACCTACGAGACGAAGGGCGCATCGATCGTCGTCGCCGACCCGAGCACCGGGGAGATCCTCGCGATCGCCTCGGTGCCTGGCTACAACCCGAACGACTACGGCGACAGTGAAGTCGAGGCCCGGCGCGACCGCGCCGTCACCGACCGCTTCGAGCCTGGCTCGGTCATGAAGGTGTTCACCGTCGCGGCCGCGCTCGCGGGCGGAACGCTGAAGCCGACCGAGACGATCTACTGCGAGCACGGAAACTTCCAGGTCGGGAACGTCACGATTCACGACACGCACGAGAACGACTGGCTCACGCCGACGCAGATCCTCGCGAAGAGCTCCAACATCGGCGCGCTCAAGATCGCGCTCGGCCTCGGTGAGCCTGGCCTGTACGCGGCGCTCCGCCGGTTCGGGTTCGGCGAGCCGACCGGGCTGCCGATCCCGGGCGAAGCGTCCGGCGTCCTCCGTCCCAAGGGTCGCGCCTGGTTCGACGTCGAGACGGCGAATGCGTCGTTCGGTCAGGGCATCAGCGTGTCGACGGTGCAGCTCGCCGTCGCGATGGGCGCCATCGCCAACGGCGGCAAGCTGATGGAGCCGATCCTCGTGAAGAAGATCAGCGACACCCGCGGCGCTGTGATCAAGGAGTGGACGCCGCACGTTCGCCGCGAGACCGTCCCCGCCGCAGTCGCGAAGACCGTCGCCGAGATGCTCACCGCCGTCGTCGAAGAAGGCGGTACCGGCGTCGAGGCCGCGATGCT
>JAYSXP010000449.1:0-1209 GCA_043717125.1 Polyangiaceae bacterium
GGAACTTTGGTTTATTAACTTGGCGCTGAAGAACGATTAATTGCTGTCACAGCAAAGCATTTTCGGCAGCCAAACTTGATTTAGGTCTGGCTAAATCGGTAAATGCTCCCACCGAGAGGTTTGCTTTAGCAGGGGTTAAAGTGCTTTTTTAAGCAATTATCCAATTTTCCAACGGCTAGATAAATATTAGGTAGAGGGGTTTTAAGAACAATTGAAACATTTGGGACACTTTCCCTTGAAACTCTGCTCAGCAAAAATACACTCTCTTTGAGAAGCACCTCAGTTCAATTATACTCCGTACGACTAAAGTAGCCACCACGGGTCATAATTTCTTGAGAAAATGTATAAAGACTTGTTCAGGTGCGGTAACCTGAGCAAGTTATACAATAATAACCATTAAGAACGAGCCTTCCTTGTGATTAAACCTTAAAATTTTGAAGAGTTTTGAATTTTCAAAAGATGAAAACGCTCGGAAATTCACCAAATTTGCAGCTACTCCAACACGAATTAGTCTGCCACGAGTGGTGGTAACAGGCGAAGTATCCAGCTAAAACCGGTTATATTCTGTTTACGGTCCCGCCTGGCTGCTACTGAAAGGCTAACTAAAACACTCTGGCTTTTATAAGGTTGAAGCTGAAGTTGCATCTCCGCTTCCGCAGCCTGTGATTTTTCATTCTGAGAACTCCCTCGTAACCGGCTTAGCTGAGCATCAAAGGTCAGTTGGTCCTCCCTGGCAATAAAGGCGCGTATGGGTTTACCGAGGGTGAAAGATTTGACTCGATTAAGTACCTTACAAACCTTTTCATTCGCTTCCCTTACAATTCCAAGCGGGTCAGTTATAAGGTAGCCCACCGGGGCCAGCTCGAATAACTCCTGGTAATAATGGTGCTTATTCTCCGACTCCTGGTAGATGGTTTCAAGTTCTAAATTGTGCTGGTGTAGCCCTTCTTCAGTTACCTGCAATTCTTCCAGGGCATTATTTAATTCGTAAAACGCAAGGGTTAAGAGGTTATCCGGTGATGCCGTTTCGGTTGGAGTTATTGAACCAGTCTGGTCATACGCTTTCTCTAACTCCTCAACCCGGCGATTGAGTTTTGCCAGCTTAATTGTAAAACGGTCCCTATCTATAGCCGGGGTTTGGTTAAAGCTATTCTGGCTTAAAGGCTCTGAGGAGGGTAAGTAAACCTGAATAGAAGTTCCCTGGCCTGG
>JAYSXP010000450.1:0-11112 GCA_043717125.1 Polyangiaceae bacterium
AGGCTCTTCGGTAGGTTCATTCGTCCTCCTCGTCGACCGACTCCGCCGAGAGACCTGCGAGATCGTCCGCGACCACCTCGTCTCGGGCCTCTTCGGCGACGGGCTCGGCCGAGGTCGCCGACGCGATGAACTCCTCGCCGAGCGCCTCGGCGTCGCCGTCGGTGCTCGCGACGAAGCCTTTGCGATAGTCCGGAACGAACGCGTAGCCCCCGTCTTGGTCGACGTGACGAACGTGATGCGCGTGCTTTCGAGTGGGCATGATGACGTCTCCTGCAGAGAGAAGCTGCGAAGTCCGTGAAAACTTGCAGGGCTTCTTCGATCGCAAACTTCGACGCAGCCTTGGCCTCGCTGGCGTGCCCAAGAGCTTCGAAGAACCTACCCGTGACGAACCTCCAGGGACCGCTCTCCATCGGCGCTCCTCCCGCCGTTCGATGCAAGGGCGCGGCCATGCTTCACAAGTCGACCCGCCGCTTGGTTCGGCGGTCATGCGCCACGAGTGCGAGCCCGCGAGTGCACGGTCAGGCACCGCTTGCGGCAACGCGCAAAGGGTGCATCTTGCCCACTTCGCGCAGGAGCGACGTCCGCGGCACGCGCGGTGACGAACGAGGGCTTTCATTCGGAACCTCGAGCGACGTGTCGAACGGAGGAGGACGTACCGGAAGGGACCGCGACCTCATCGAAGAGCTCGACGAAGGCGCCGAGATCGCGAAGACGAGGGCGCGAGAAAGTCGTGCTTGAAGAGGACGAGGTAAAACGCGTCGCATGCGCGGGGGCTGCCGGGTCGTGCGAAGGCTTCGGCGGTTAACGGCTTACCAAGGCTTGCAACGCGGTCTACGGTGACGCGGTGGAGCTGTCACCGAGGTCGGCTGCGGGAGCCGGCATTCCGCCACCGCCCACGTCGGGCATCGAGGCGTGGCTGCCGGGGCTCTGGGTGCTCCGCCACTACCGGAGGGCGTGGATCGCGCGCGACGTCGCCGCGGGGCTCGTCCTCACGGCTCTGCTCGTGCCCGCCGGGATGGGCTACGCGTTGGCCTCGGGCCTCCCCGCGATCACCGGGCTCTACGCCACGGTGGGCCCGCTCCTCGCGTACGCGATCTTCGGCCCGTCGCGCATCATGGTCCTCGGTCCGGACTCCGCGCTCGCGCCGCTCATCGCGGTCGCGGTGCTCTCGAAGGCAAACGGCGACCCCGCACGGGCGGTGGCGCTCGCGTCCGTCCTGGCGCTCTTGACAGGCGCGCTCTGCATCGCGGGCGGGCTCGCGAAGGCAGGCTTCATCACCGATCTGCTCTCGAAGCCCATCCGCGTCGGGTACATGAACGGGATCGGTCTCACGATCGTCGTGTCCCAGCTGCCCAAGCTGCTCGGATTTTCCGTGAACGCCCACGACCTCGCGAACGGTACCGACGCCCTCGTGCGCGGAGTGCTCGCGGGCGAGACGAAGCCCGAGGCGCTCGCCATCGGTGTCGCGTGTCTCGCGATCATGCTCCTCGGGCGCGTCGTCGCCCCGCGCGCGCCGGCCGTCCTCGTCGCGGTGGTCGTCGCGACGGTCGCGGTCGCGGCACTCGAGCTGAAGACGCGCATCAGCGTCGTCGGCGCCGTACCGCGTGGCCTGCCGCTGCCGTCGCTCCCGTCGGTGCACCTGGCCGACGTCGTCGATCTGCTGGGGGCCGCAGTAGGCATCAGCCTCGTCTCGTTCGCGGACACGAGCGTCCTGTCGCGCACCGTCGCGGGACGTCATGGCTACCGCGTCGACGCGAACCGCGAGCTCATCGGGCTCGGTGTCGCGAACCTCGTCGCGGGGCTCGTGCGCGGGTTCCCGATCAGCAGCAGCTCCTCGCGGACGCCGGTCGCCGAGTCGGCGGGAGCCCGCACGCAGCTCACCGGGATCGTCGGCGCGCTCGCGATCCTCCTCTTGCTCATCGCGGCGCCGCGGCTCGTCGAGGACCTCCCGACGACGGCGCTCGCAGCGGTGGTCATCGCCGCCGCGATCCGGATCATGGACATCTCGGCGTGGCGCGTCTTTTACCGCGTGCGTCGCTCGGACTTCATTCTCTCTGTCGTTGCGTTCCTGGCCGTCGCGACACTCGGGGTCCTCACGGGCATCGCGGTGGCCGTCGCGGTCGCGCTGCTCGACTTCGTGCGTCGTGCGTGGCGGCCGCACGACGCCGTCCTCGGGCGCGCGCGCGGCGTGAAGGGCTATCACGACCTCGCTCGCTACCCCGACGCGAAGCAAGTCCCCGGGCTGCTCCTCTTCCGCTGGGACGCACCGCTCTTCTTTGCGAACGCCGACACGTTCCGGGAACGAATCGTCGACCTCGTCGACGATGCCAGCGCAGCGGGCCAACCGCTGAAGTGGGTGGTCGTTGCCGCGGAGCCGGTCACCGACGTCGACACCACGGCCGCCGAGATGCTGGACGAGCTCGACAAGGAGCTGGCCACGCGCGCGTGCGAGCTCGCGTTTGCCGAGCTGAAGGATCCCGTCAAGGATCGACTCGAGCACTACGGGTTGCACAAGCGGATCGGGCGCGAGTTCTTCTTCCCGACGATCGGCGTCGCCGTGCACGCGTTTCTCGAGCGCCACCCGGTGGAGTGGGTCGACTGGGAGGAAGAGTCGCCCAAGTAGGTTGCGCGCGGCGAGCATCGCCTCCTCGCGACCGGGTTCCCACGCATCGCTCGAAGAGCAACGCGACCCTCGAGAGCGCGACGCGCAGGTGGAGGGCCGAGGCCTCGGGCGGCATCGGGCCTCCAAGCCTCGCGCTCCACGATTACGCTGCGTTTCGAGCTCGGTTTTGCGCAGCCACTCCGTGGAGGCGACGACCTTGCACCACCGCGACCGAAAGTTCCTGCCGCTGGGTCCGGAGATGCGTCTACCCTCGCGGCGCAGGCCCGCGAGACCGACGTGAAGCGCCCCTCCGCACACCTGCCGAAGAAGCTCCTCGCGGCCGGCAGGCACCCGCGCAACGCGATCCGCGTCGCGCCGGCGGTCATCGAGTCCGCGGCGCTCGACGCGACGGGCGTGTACGCCCTGCTCGAGACGCGCGCCGGTGGGCTGACCGCCGCCGAGGCCGAGGCTCGCCTCGCCTCCTACGGCCACAACGTGCTCGCCAGCGATCACGGCCCCGGGATCCTGCGGCTGCTGTGGCACGCCGTGCTCAACCCCCTCGTGGTGCTCCTCGCCGCGCTCGCCACGATCTCGGCCGCGACGGGCGACGTGCGCGCCGCCTCGATGATGCTCGCGATGATCGCGCTCAGCGTCGGGCTGAAGCTCGTGCAGGAGGCCAAGGCACACGGCGCAGCGGCGAAGCTCGAGGCGATGATCTCCGTGAACGCGACGGTCCTGCGGGACGGCGCAGCCAAGGAGATCCCCGTCACCCATCTCGTTCCCGGTGACGTGATCGAGCTCACGTGCGGAGACATGATCCCCGGCGACGTCCGGATCGTCCACGCCAAGGACCTCTTCGTGAACCAGGGCTCGCTCACCGGCGAGAGCCTCCCGGTCGAGAAGTTCGACGTGGAGCGCCACGCGGCGACGAGCGCGCCCATCGAGATGACGAGCATCGCGTTCCAGGGCACGAGCGTGGCGAGCGGCTCGGCCACGGCGGTCGTCCTCGTCACCGGGCGCGCGACGTACCTGGGCGGGATGGCGGCGTTCATCGCGGTGCCGCCCGAGCCGACCTCGTTCGATCGCGGGATCTCCCGGTTCACATGGCTGATGCTGCGCTTCATGGCCGCCATGGTGCCGCTGGTCTTCCTCGTCAACGGTCTGACCAAGCGGAGCTGGACGGAGGCGTTCTTCTTCGCGCTCGCCGTCGCGGTCGGACTCACGCCGGAGATGCTGCCGATGATCGTCACGGTGTGCCTCTCGAAGGGCGCGGTCGCGATGGGGCGAAAGAAGGTCATCGTCAAGCGCATCAACGCCATCCAGAGCCTCGGCGCGATGAATGTACTTTGCACGGATAAGACCGGCACGCTCACGCAGGACAAGGTCATTCTGGAGCGTCACTGCGACGTGCTCCTCCGCGAGGACGATCGCGTGCTCGCGCTCGCGTACGCGAACAGCCACTTCCAGACCGGCCTCCGAAATGTGCTGGACCGCGCGGTGCTCGCCCACGAGGAGACGCACGGCCACGCGCGCATCCCCGAGCACGCGAAGGTCGACGAGATCCCGTTCGACTTCGAGCGGCGCATCATGTCTGTCGTGGTCCGGACGCCCGAGGGGCTCGACCGTCTCATCGCCAAAGGCGCCCCGGAGGCCATTTTTCCGAGGTGCACTCGGTTCGCGCTCGATGGCGAGCTCCTGCCCATGGACCACGAGCACATCGAGAACCTCAAGCGCGAGTACGAGCGGCTGAGCGCCGACGGCTTCCGCGTCCTCGCGCTCGCGAGCAAGGACGTCCCGGCGCGAGGAACGGTCGCGGCGGGCGCGACCGCGTACGGCAAGGCCGACGAGAACGAGCTCGTCCTCGACGGTTACGCGGCGTTCCTCGATCCGCCCAAGGAGACGGCCGCCGAGGCGATTCGCGCGCTAGAAGCGCATGGCGTGCGGGTGAAGGTCGTCACCGGCGACAACGACCTCGTGGCGCGCAAGGTGTGCAGGGAGGTCGGGATCCCGACGGATGCCGTCCTGGTGGGCGACGACGTGGAGCGAATGACGGACGTAGAGCTCGCGATCGCGGTGGAGCCGACGACGCTGTTCGCGCGGGTCTCGCCTGCGCACAAGGAGCGGATCATCCGTGCCCTCCAGTCGAACGGACGCACCGTTGGTTTCCTGGGCGACGGCATCAACGACGCCCCGGCGCTTCACGCGAGCGACGTCGGCATCAGCGTGGACAGCGCGGTCGACATCGCGAAGGCATCGGCCGACCTCATCCTCCTCGAACGCTCGCTCCTCGTGCTCGACGAGGGCGTCCTCGAGGGCAGGAAGGTCTTCTCGAACATCATCAAGTACGTGCGCATGGGTGCGTCGAGCAACTTCGGCAACATGCTCAGCGTCCTGGGCGCGAGCATCTTCGTGCCCTTCTTGCCGATGCTCCCGGTGCAGATCCTCGCGAACAACCTGCTCTACGATCTCGGCCAGGCGTCGATCCCGACGGACGCCGTCGACCCCGAGCGGCTCCAGGCGCCGCGCGCTTGGGATATCGAAGAGCTGACGCGCTTCATCCTGTTCATCGGCCCGTGCTCGTCGATCTTCGACGGCGTCACGTTCGTCGTGATGCTGACCGTCTTCGGCTGCGCGGACCTCTCGACGCCGCTCGCGGCGGCGCATAGCCAGAGCCTCTTTCAGACGGGCTGGTTCGTCGAGAGCCTCCTCACGCAGACGATGATCATCCACATCATCCGGACGAACAAGATCCCGTTCGTCCAGAGCCGCCCCTCCACGTTCCTCCTGGCGACGAGCGCGCTCGTGATGGTGGGGGGAATCGCGATTCCGTTCGCGCCGGTGGGGAGGTACCTGGGCTTCACGGCGCTGCCGGGTGGGTACTGGCCGTTCGTGGGGGTGACCCTGATCGCGTACGTTGCGTTGACGCAGGTCGTGAAGGCGGCGCTCCTGCGCCGCGGGTGGATCTAGCAGGCTCAGCCGATGCCTGCGACCCCGAGGAGACGGCCGATGAGCGCCGTCGTCGCCATCGCAGCGCCGCCGCCGAGCAGCACGCGAAGCGATGCGCGGCCCATCGGTGCGCCACCGAGCCGGCCCCCGAGCGCCCCGAGGACACCAAGGCTCACGAGGCTCACGACGGCGATCGAAAAAATGCGTACGGACGCGGGCGCGACGACGAGCGCGAGCACCGGCAAGAGCGCGAGCGCCGCGAAGCTCGCGGCGGAGACGAGCGCGGCCTGCAGAGGTCGCGCGAGGCTAGTCTCGTCGAGCCCGAGCTCCTCGCGCATGTGCACCTTGAGCTTGTTTCCGACGCTGCTGAGCTGCTCGGCGACCTTCATGGCGAGGTCGGCGTCGAGGCCGCGTTTTCGGTACATCCCCGCGAGCTCCTCGAGCTCGCCCTTTGGATTGCTCGCGAGCTCCTGCGTCTCGCGAAGGATGTCGGCCTGCTCCGCGTCGCGCTGCGAGCTCACGGAGACGTACTCGCCGGCCGCCATCGAGAGCGCCCCGGCGACGAGGCCGGCAATTCCGGCGACGAGCATCGACGCCTTCGTCCCCGACGCGGCCGCCACGCCGATCATCAAGCTGGCGACGGAAACGATGCCGTCGTCGGCGCCGAGGACCGCCGCGCGCAGCCAGCCGCCGCGGCCATTGAAATGGCCTTCGCGATGAGCTCTCACCGGCGCGAGGTCATCACTTTGCGAGACGCGTCTGGAGCAGCTCGGCGAGCGCGCAGCACACGTCGACCGTCGTGAAAATTCCGACGACCTTCTCGTTCTGCATGATGACGGCCGACCCATACTTGTGCTCGCCCATGGTCGACACGACCTCGTCGAGCGGCGTGTCCGGTGCCGCTGAGTAGATGACGGTCGACATCGCGTCCTCCACCTTCACCTGCGTCGGGTCGACGCCGGCGAGCGACTCGACGAGGTGCAGGTCGCGATCGGTCAACATACCGACGAGCTTGCCGCCATGGAGAACGGGGAGGTGACGGATCGAGTGCTCGCGCATCATCGAGTGCGCCCGCGAGAGCGGCTGCTCGACGCCGATGGAGTGCGGCGACGTCGTCATGTACTTCTGAATCGTCGGAATTGATTTCGACATGGGGTCTCCTTCAAGGACGCAAGAGCATCGTACCGTCGGCAAAACTCTTCGGCAGCTCGTAGTGGAGGCGGCCGTGAACGTGGTGCGTGCTGTGACGCGCACACCAGAGCTGGGCGCGCGCGGTCTCGTTCTGCACCGCGATGCAATCCGGACAGGGCGGCTCGATCTCCGGGACGTTGCGCGCGTGGTAGTCCTTCGGGCGGACCACGAGGACGGGACAACCGGCGTGTCGAACCACGCTCTCGGCGACCGAGCCGAGCGCCATGCGCGCCAGGCCGGTCTTGCCTGCCGTCCCCACGACCACGAGATCCGCGCGCAAGCTCGAGGCCATCTGGACGATCTCGCGCCAGGCATCCCCCGCCGCCAGGTGCCCGGCGATGCGGCCCCGGAAACGGGACGCGGCAACGCCGCACCCACGATCGAGGACGCCGCGGCCGCCCTCGAGCACATCCGTGGGTGCCGCGAGCGTGGCCGCGCCCATCGCCGCCACGGGGCTCGTGACCCCGATGACGTGGAGCACATGAAGCTCAGCAGCTCCGCCGAGGGCGCTGCCGAGCCCGCACGCGATTTCGAGGACGTGATCGGCGGCCGACGTCGTGTCGATCGCGACCAGGTAGACAGCGGGAGCCGACGTGTTGCCGTTTTGCGAGACCATGAGTTCCTCCAAGATCCTGTCGCGATCGACTGCGCGCAGGAAGTCTCGGAGCAGCAAGCCACGGGCCACACGAGCAGCCGCGGAATTTGCGCACACGAGCCCCGGCGAGAGCGCAGCTCTTGCGTGACGCTGCATGGGTCGCGCTCCGTCCCATGTGCGCCATCCGGCTCCCGACGCTGCGATCGACGACCTCGGCACGCGCCTTGAAGGTGAGGTGTGGACGGGTCCCCTTGGACGCCAATCCCCACATGCTCCCGCCGCCCTCACTGCCGTGCCGCCCATGAACGCCACGCCGCTCTCTCGCCCGCTGGTGCTCGTCGTCGATGACGACGCGCGGAGCGCGACCCTGCTCGCGCGCCTCTTACGGGCCGACGGCTACGACGTCGAGGTCACCAACGACGGCGCGAAGGCGCTCGCCCGCCTCACCCGGAACCCCATTCCGCACGCCGTGGTGACGGATTTTCACCTTCCGCACGCGGACGGGCTCGCCGTCGGGAGGTATGCTCGGTCGCGCCGGCCGGCAATGGCCCTTTTCGTCGTCACAGGGTACCCGAACTTCTTTGCCAGCGCGGTCGACCCGCTCGACCACCCCTTCCACTTGCTCACCAAGCCCCTCGACTACGCCGACTTGCTGGCGCGCCTCGCGACCGCGCTCTCTTCCGCGAAGACCGCATGAGACGCACGACTTGCGCGAGCCCGCGCAGAACACGCATGACGAGACATGGCTGACCGCGACATAGGCCCGCGCGCGGAGACGCGATTCGAGGAGCTGAAGCGGTACGTCCGCTTCGACGCCGACGACGCGCGGGCTCTGTGCGAGCTCCGACCCGTGGGCGCCCCCCACTTCGTCCGCATCGCACGCGAGTTCTACGAGCGCATCCGCGAGCACGAGCAGGCGCACGCCGTCTTCACCGGAGAGGCCCAGATCGAACGCCTCCAGCGGTCGATGGTCACGTGGATGGACCGCATCCTCTCCGGCACCTACGACGAGGCCTACTACGAGGAGGCCCGCAAGATCGGGCGCGTTCACGTCCGTGTCGGCCTGCCTCAGCACTACATGTTCACGGCGATGGCGCTCTTGCGCGTGGCGCTCGAGCAGGTCGCCCAGGAGTCGCTCGGCGCCGGCGCCGCGAAGGTTCGCTCTGCGCTCTCGCGCATCCTCGACCTCGAGCTCGCCATCATGGTCGAGAGCTACCGCGACGACGTCGCGGCTCAGGCGCGCCGTCGCGACGAGGTCGAGGCGGCGTCCTTGCGGACCGATCTCGCGCGCGCGCTCGAGCTCTACCAGATCGCGATCGACGCGGTCCCTAACCTGGTCGTCGGCGTCGACGCGCAGGGCATGATCCGCCTCTTCAACCACGCCGCACGCACGACCACGGGACACGCGCTGGAGGACGTCTTCGGGCTCCCGTTCATCGACACGCTCGTCCCCGTCGAGGCCCGCCCGCACGACGCTCCGCTGTTCGCGTCGCTTCTTCAGGGCGGCTCGAAGAGCGTCTCCGAGGAAGGCGTGCTGATGACCCGCTCGGGCAAGGTCCGCGACATGCGCTGGTCGTTCTCACGAATCGCGGACGGTGGACCGAACGACGTCGTCCTCTTCGCGATCGGCAGCGACGTCACCCAATCGCGCGCCGCCTCGCGCCAGATCCACCAGAACGAGAAGCTTGCCGCCCTGGGAACACTGGCGGCGGGGCTTGCGCACGAGATCCGCAATCCGCTCAACGGCGCGCAGCTCCACGTCGCTTTCCTCCAGCGCGCGCTCCAGACGAAGCTCCCCGAGCCCGAAATCCTCGAGGCCGCGGGCGTCGTCGCCGACGAGATCAAGCGGCTCGCGCGCCTCGTCACCGAGTTCCTCGACTTCGCGCGGCCGAGCGCGCTCGTGAAGAAGCGCGTCACCGTACAGTGGCTCTTCAGCCGCGTCCTCGAGCTGACGGCCGCCCCCGCCGCCGCGGCGGGCATCACCGTCGAAATCGACGTGCCTCCTCAGGAGCTCGTGATCTTCGGCGACGACGGCAAGCTCCAGCAGGTGCTCCTCAACATCGTCCAGAACGCGATCGAGGTCCTCCAGCCCGCACGCAGCGGGCGCGTCGTGCTGCGAGCGAGGCGCCATCCCCGGCATGTGCGCATCGAGATCGAGGATGACGGCCCCGGCCTCCCGAGCCCCGAAGCGCCGGTCTTTGATGCCTTTTTCTCGACGAAGCCCTCGGGCACGGGGCTCGGGCTCGCGATCACCCACCGGATCGTCAGCGACCACGGCGGGAGTATGGACGTAGACTCTCGCCCGGGCCGAACATCGTTCAGCTTCACGATTCCGATTGGCGGCGACAGCACCGGGTTCGACGGAGACGCTTTATGACCGACGCTCGCACCGACACTCACAACGACATTCGCATCCTCGTGGTGGACGACGAGGCGAGCGCGCGGAGCGGCCTCGAGAAGCTGCTGCGTCAGTCCGGCTACGTGGTGGACACGGCGAAGGACGGCAAGGACGCTCTCGCGGTCGCGGCGGAGCACCCGCCCGAGGTCGTCGTCACTGACCTGAAGATGCCCGAGATGGACGGCATGACGCTGCTCGGCAAGCTCCGCGAGTCCGATCGCGATCTGCCGGTGATCGTCGCGACCGCGTTCGGCGACGTCTCGTCGGCCGTCGCAGCGATGCGCGCGGGCGCGTCCGACTACCTCACGAAGCCGATCGACTTCGAAGCGCTGCTCGTCGCGATCGAGCGCGCGCGCGAGCGGCGTGCGCTCCGCGTCGAGGCGGAGAACCTGCGCCGGCAGCTCCGCGAGCGCGACGCCGAGGGGCTCCAGGGCCTCATCGGCGCGAGCCCTGCGATGCAGAAGGTCTATCGCACCGCGCGTCAGGTCGCGGCTTCGCGCGCGACGGTGCTCATCACCGGTGAGAGCGGCACGGGCAAGGGCGAGCTCGCCAGGGCCATCCACGCGCTCAGTCCGCGCGCAAAGCAACCGTTCGTCTCGCTGCACTGCGCCGCCGTTCCAGAGACGCTCCTCGAGAGCGAGATGTTCGGACACGAGAAGGGCTCGTTCACCGGCGCCGACAAGCGTCGCATCGGTCGCTTCGAGCAGGCCCAGAGTGGAACGCTCTTCCTCGACGAGATCGGAGAGATCTCGCCGCTCGTCCAGACGAAGCTCCTGCGCGTCCTGCAGGAGCGAGCCTTCGAGCGCGTCGGCGGAAGCGACACGATCGCGGTCGACGTACGCGTCATCGCAGCGACGAATCGAGACTTGCCGACCGAGGTTCGCGAGGGGCGCTTCCGCGAGGACCTCTTCTACCGCCTCAACGTGGTGCATCTCGACATGCCACCGCTTCGTCTGCGGGGCAGCGACGTCATCGTGCTCGCCAGTGCGTTCCTGCAGCGGTTCGCGGCCGACAATCAGAAGCCCGTCGAAGACTTCACGGACGACGCGCGCACCAAGATCCTCGCCCATCGGTGGCCTGGCAACGTGCGCGAGCTGGAGAACGCGGTGGAACGGGCGGTGGTCATGTGCGAAGGCGCCCGGATCAGCGCCGAGGACCTACCCTTCGAGGCGGCGCAGCCGATGCGCAGCCCGATCCGGGTTCCTGGAGCAACGATGGCGGAGATCGAACGCTGGGCCATCCTCGCGACGCTGGAGGTGACCGGCGGCTCGACATCCAAGGCGGCCGATCTGCTCGACATCAGCATCCGCACGATCCAGTACCGCCTCCACGAATACGGCCTCAAGTAACTGCGCTCCGGACGCGGAGGCGTTTCGTCTC
>JAYSXP010000046.1:0-19849 GCA_043717125.1 Polyangiaceae bacterium
GGTCGACGCCGGCGCGCTCCACGAGTTCACGACGATCTCGGACGTCGTCGAAGACGTCACCGACATCATCCTCAACCTGAAAGAAGTCGTCTTCAAGTCGGCAACGGCGAAGACCTACCAGGTTCGCATCGACAAGGAGGGCCCTG
Organism: Polyangiaceae bacterium; assembly: GCA_043717125.1. Lineage (GTDB taxonomy): Bacteria > Myxococcota_A > Polyangia > Polyangiales > Polyangiaceae > Labilithrix. The sequence continues at coordinate 147 of JAYSXP010000046.1, forward strand.
GCCCCGTCTACGCGAAGGACGTCCTCGTCACCGACGGCCTCTCGGTCCTCAACCCCGATCACCTCATCGCGACGCTCGACAAGAAGGGCCCGCTCGCGATGGAGCTCACGGTCAACGTGGGCCGTGGGTATGTGCCGGCGGACAAGAACAAGACGCCGACCATGCCGATCGGAACGATCCCGATCGACGCGCTCTTTTCGCCCGTCCGCAAGGTGAACTACACGGTCACCAACGCGCGCGTTGGTCAGGTCACCGACTACGACAAGCTGACCCTCGAGGTCTGGACCAACGGCAGCGTGAAGCCCCAGGACGCCGTGGCTTACGCCGCGAAGATCCTCAAGGAGCAGCTCACCATCTTCATCAACTTCGAGGAGACCGAGGAGACGTCGTACGTCTCGGGCACCACCGAAGAAGAGCCGCTCAACGAGAACCTGTTCCGCTCGGTCGACGAGCTGGAGCTCAGCGTTCGTTCGGCGAACTGCCTGCAGAACGCAAACATCACCCTGATCGGCGAGCTGGTTCAGCGCACCGAGGGGGATATGCTGAAGACGAAGAACTTCGGCCGCAAGAGCCTCAAGGAGATCAAGGAAATCCTTGCCAACATGGGTCTCTCGCTCGGCATGAAGATCGATAACTGGCCCCAGATGCTCGAGCGCTGGAAGGCCCAGCAGGCCCAGAACTAGTCGCTTCGGCGACCAAGCCTCGCGGTTTCCAGACCCGCCTTTTAGAGAAGAGACGAGAGAGTCATGCGCCACAAGAATTCAGGTCGGAAGTTCGACCGGAACACCAGCAGCCGTAAGTCGATGTTCCGTAACCTTACGGCCAACCTCGTGCTCAACGAGCGTATCGAGACCACCGAGGCGAAGGCCAAGGAGCTCCGTCGCGTCGCCGAGCGCCTCATCACCAAGGCGATCCGTCTCGGTGAGGTGTCCTACACGCCCCAGGAGAAGCTCTCCGAGGTGGACAAGGGCAAGCGCCTCGCGACGAAGCGGCTCATCTCGGCGTTTCTTCCCCGCTGGGGAACGCTCGTCGAGAAGGGCGGAGAGACCAAGAAGGTCGATCTGGTCGAGAAGCTCATGCTCGACCTCGCCAAGCGCTTCGCCAAGCGCCCCGGCGGCTACACGCGCACCATCAAGATGGGGCAGCGTCGTGGTGACAACGCTCCGCTCGTCTTCATCGAGTTCGTCGATCAGGCCGAGGCGGCGGAAGGCGGCGAGAAGCCCGCGAAGAAGAAGGCGGCCCCCAAGAAGGCTGCTGCTTCGAAGAAGACCGAGAAGACCGAAAAGGCCGCGGCAGCCGCAGGCTGAGTCGCGCCGGCCGCGCAAACACACGGCCTCGGTAGAGAGCGGCGGGCGGCGGGCGAGAGCTCGTCGCCTTCTGCGTTTTGTCCTTCGCGCCGCGCGCCACGACGTGTCGGACAACGTGCCTCGTGTCTGCAAGGGAGCGGCCGGAGTGCGACAAATGCATATTTGTGCCGTTGCGACGCGCCTCTTGGCTTCCGTATCCTCATGGCAATGCTTGCAGTCAGCTCGCGCGTGATCGGGGGATGGTTGTTGGCCGCAGGACTGCTCGCCACCACCGTCGTGGGAGCCTGCGCCGAGAAGAAGGGCGCGCTGATGCTCGCCATCACGACGGACATGAAGGCGCCGAAGGACCTCAACGCCATCGCCGTCTCGATCACGACGAATGGCCTCGTCAAGGCGAGCTTCATCGGGCGCGTCACGCCGCAGGGCGAGATCGTGTTTCCAGGAACGCTCGCGATCATCGAGCCCGACGACAAGAACGCAACGATCCGCATCCGCGTGATGGCGTTCCAGAACCAGAAGCCGCGCGTCATTCGTGACGTTCGCACGACGGCGCCGCCCGACCACCGCACGTCGCTTCTGCGCGTGCCGCTCAACTTCATCAACGACGGCAAGGTGGCGGGCGATCCGCTGCCGGCCTCACAGCTCCCGCCTCCGAACCCGGGGACCGAAGGGCTCAGCCCTTCCGCGAACGCGACGAGCTCCACGGGCACCCCCGCCGTAGACGCCGGCATGGTCGGCACGATGGACCTGTCGGCCAGCGGCAGCGACTTCGACGTCATGCTGAACTACCAGCCGAAGGACTGCCTGAACCCGCAGGACGAGACGATCATCAACGGCGAGTGTCACGACAGCTTTATCGACTCGTCGACGCTGCCCGACTTCGACGCGGCGGAGCTCGGTGACAGCACCGGCAAGAGCGGTGCGTGCTTCGAGCTCGGCAAGTGCTTTGCGGGCGCCATCGACACGGGCCAGGGCATCGATGCCGGCGTGCCGAAGGACGGCGGCGGCATCCCGGACTCGAGCACGAGGGATGCGTCCGCCGGCGGCACCGACGCCGGCATGAAGCCGTTCAAGGATTTCCGCCCGGCGACGGTCGACTTCGATCCGGTGGGCTGCACGTACAAGCTGAACGGCGCCGACCCCGCGCGCCTCAACATCGCGATCGTCACGCCTGATACCGGCGAGTGCGTGCGCGCCGGCGAGTGTTACGTCCCGATCGATCGCGGCGCAACCGGCTGGCAGGACGACGGCAGCGGCATCGTCCACCTGCCCGACTACCTGTGCAGGTTCCTGACGGCGAAGGGCCTGCACCTTGCGACGTCGACCGACGTCTGCGTCGCGAAGGTGGAGGCGAATCCGGTCTGCACGTCGAAGATCGGCGACGACGCGGGGATCTTCCCGGTCGCCGACGCTGGCGGTCCCGACAGCAGCAAGCCCGACGTCCCGTTCGCGATCCCCGAAGAGTTCGCTACGAGCGTCGCCTTCGGCAGTCCGTCGACCCTCGTCTTCGCGAGCCAGTCGCGCGTGGGGCTCGTCAACGTGCCCGGCGTCGCAGGGCCCCCCATGCAGGTCACCGGCATTCCCGGCGGCATGCACCTACCGTGGAGGCTCGGGGTCGGCCCCGGCGTGGGGGGCAGCGTCGCGCTCGCCAACACCACGAGCACCGCGTACGTCATCAGCGGAACGATGGGTGTGCCCGTGGACGTGCAGCCGAATGCCCTCGTCGGCGTCGGCGTCGGAAGCGGCTTCCTGTGGGCCTCGAAGGTCCCCACCGGGCCGACCCTGAGCGTCTCTCCCCCAAACGGCGGCGGCACGGCGGTGGCCGTCAACTCCGGGATCTCGATGCTGTTCGCGAACCCGACGGCTCTCGCTGGAACCGGTGTGCCCGACAACGCCATGATCGGCGACGCCACGGGCCTCCTCGCCTCGTGCAACGTCGGGGCTTCGCTGCCGGGCTGCACGCAGTTCGCCAATCTCTCGGCCCAAGTCGACGCCATTTTCCCGACCGGCCCGACCAGCGGCTATGCGCTGACGAACCAGGCCATCCATCACTACATCGTCGACCCCGGGATGGGCGTGTTCGCGAGTCCGCTGATCAGCGGCGCATCGCTCGGTGGCGTCCAGGAAGGCACCCTCTACTTCCCCCGCGCGATCGCGGCGGTGGGGGCATGCGTCGTCTTCTCGTCGTCCGCCGGTCTCGAATACGTGGTCGACGCGGGTGGTTCTCCCGGCAAGCGCGGCACCATCGCCCAGGGCAAACCGCCGATTCTTGGCGTCGCGGTCGGACCCGACGCGACAGGCAAGCCTGCAGCTTACTACACCGTGTATGCGCCCATGGCGGGTGGTGGCGGCATCTTCCGCGTGGCGCTTCCCCCCGAGTGCACCGGCGGCAAGCGGACGGGTGCCGGTGCCGACTCCGGCGTGCAGTGCAGCCCAGCGACGTGCCAGACCGGATGTTGCTCGCCCACTCAGGGGTGTCAGGCCGGGACGGGAGACAAGGCGTGCGGCCTGCCCGGCAACGCATGCCAGGACTGCACGTCCTTTGCGAGCACATGCAACATCGCGATGAAGACGTGCAACTGACCACGATTTTTACGGCATTCGAGCAACACCGAGGTTCGTGACATGAGCAACAACGCAACCAGCACTCCTGAGACCGGACAGATTCTCGCGGGGAAGTATCTCGTCGAACAGGTGCTCGGTATCGGAGGCATGGGCGTCGTCGTTGCCGCGAAGCACATCCAGCTCGATCAGAAGGTCGCGATCAAGTACCTGCTCCCGGCGGCGCTCCAGAACGCGGAGGTCGTCGAGCGCTTCGCCCGTGAGGCTCGTGCCGCCGCGAAGATCCGCGGCGAGCACGTCGCGCGCGTGATCGACGTCGGTCAGTTCGACGACGGCGCGCCGTACATGATCATGGAGCATCTCGAGGGACATGACCTCGCGAAGCACCTCGAGCTCCACGGGCCGCTGCCTTTCGAGGACGCCGTTCGCTTCCTGCTCGAGACCTGCGAGGCGCTTGCCGAGGCGCACGCGGCGAAGATCGTCCATCGCGACCTCAAGCCGTCGAACATGTTCCTCGCGACGCAGCCGGACAAGAGCGCGATCATCAAGGTGCTCGACTTCGGCATCTCGAAGACCGGCGACGCGCCCGCGGCCGCCCTGACGAAGACGTCCGCGCTGATGGGCACGTGCTTCTACATGTCGCCGGAGCAGCTCACCAACCCGAAGGGCGTCGATCACCGCTCCGACATCTGGTCGCTCGGCATCATCCTCTACGAGCTCCTCGCGGGCCGACAGCCGTTCCTCGGCGAGAGCGTCCCGGAGATCGTCGGCGGCATCCTCGCGAACGAGCCCGAGCCGCTCCGCACCTTGCGCGCCGACACGTCACCCGGCCTCGAAGCGGTGATTGCAAAGTGCATGAAGTCGAAGGCTGCCGATCGCTACCAGAGCGTCGCGCAGCTCGCTGCCGCGCTCGGCCCGTTTGCGCACCCGCGCGACCGCAAGAGCATCGACACCACGGCGCGTGTCCTCGGAGAGTCGCTGAGTCCGCCGAAGGTGCTTCCCTCGGGGAATACGGACGCCGGGCAGGCGACGCTGATGTTGCCGTCGTCACCGCACCTCCCCACCGGGCCGTCGCTCCCGCCCCTCACGGGCGCCGATGCGGCCCCGGCGAGCACGGTGCAGGGCGCCGTGCAGCCGACGACCGACTCGGGGGTCTCCGCGACCGGCCCCGCCGTAGCTGCCGTGACTACGCACGCGATGACGACGTCCGCGATCGCGGACAAGCCCAAGCGGTTTCCGATCCCGATGATCGCGGGCGCAGCAGTCGTCGTGCTCGCGCTCGCGGGCGGCGGCATCTTCGCCATGAAGAGCAAGGGCGGCTACGGCGGCGCGCAACCCCCCACGGCCGCGACGGGGCTCGTCGCCCTTCCGACGACCGCACCGCAGCCCACGGCAGCGGCCACGAGCACGACCACCATCCTTCCCGCCGCCACTGTCGCAACGCCCGCGGCCGACCCGTCGCCCGCCGCGCAGGCGACGACCACCGCTGCCCCCCGCGCGACCGCCGCGCCGCGCGCCTCCGCGACTGTCGCCGCCGCGCCCGTGAAGTCTGCGGCGCGTGTCGCGGCCATCGCCCCCGCAGCTCCCTCCGTCACTCCAGCCGCAGCACCCGCCGCCAGCACGAAGTCGAACCCCTTGCAGATGGGCATCAAGTGAGAAAAGTCGCTCTCGTTCCCGCGCTCGTCGTCCTGCTTTCTGCGCAGGTCGCCATCGCTCAGCCGAAGGCCGCGAAGCCGGGCACGAAGCCGGGCACGACAATCGCGCCGGCGCCGCCTCATGCTCCCGAGCCGCCGCCGCCCGGACCGCCCTCGCTCTCCGCGTCGCTGAAGGACGCCGCGAAGACCGACTACGAGTCCGGCAAGCTCCTCTTCACCGACGGCGATTATGCCGGCTCGCTCGTGAAATTTTCGGCCGCGTTCGATGCCTCGAAGGACGCGCGGCTCCTGTGGAACATGGCGGCCTGCGAGAAGAATCTCCGCCACTACGCAAAGGCGCTGAAGCTCGTTCGCCAGTACGCGACGGACGGCGCCGAGGTCCTCACTGACCAGGACAAGCAGGAAGCGCACGAGCTCATCAAGGTGATGGAGCCGTTCACCGCCAAGCTCAAGGTCACGGTCGACCAGCCGGAGGCCGAGGTCACCGTCGACGACGACGTGATCGGAAAGTCGCCGATCGAGCCGGTCATCGTCGACATCGGGACGCGCAAGCTACGCGTGCACAAGAACGAGTTTGAGGACTTCGCGAAGGAGCTCCCGGTCGGCGGTGCCGCAGAGGTCGCCGTCGACGTGAAGCTCATGAAGATTGTCCACGAAGGACGCCTCACCGTGAAGGCGTCGAACGACGCAACCATCGCCATCGACGAAAAGGTCGTGGGCACGGGCACCTGGGCGGGCGTGCTGCCGAGCGGCGGCCACACGCTCAAGGTGACCGCCCCGAAGATGCGCGTGTACCAGGCCGAGGTCCTCATCCAGGACAAGCAGTCGCGCGACGTGGCCGTGACGCTCGAGGCTGAGCCGAGCAAAGGCCTGCCCTCATGGGCGTGGATCACCGGCGGCGTCGTCGTCGCGGGTGGCCTCGCGGTCGGCGGCTATTTCATCCTCAAGCAGGACCCCAAGTATGACGGACCGGAGGGAAACCTCACGATCAAGTCTGTCCAGGCGAACGCGCCGTTCCGCTTCCGCTAGGCGGCCTTGCGGAGGTGCGCGCGCGTGCGCCGGCGGCGCCCGCCGAACAGCAAGATGCCGATGACGGCGACGAGGAGCACACCGCCCGCCGCCGCGACGGTGCGCGTGCGGTTCTGGCGTTCGTCGACGTTCGACTCGAGGCGTGAGAGCTCGGCGCGCGCCTTCGCGTGCGTCGGGTCGAGCGCGATGGCGCGCTTGAACGGCTCGGTATCGGGGATGCCGCGCTGGGCGAGATCCCTGCCCTCGAGGTAGGCGATCTCCGCCTTCACCTGCGCGATGCGAGGGCCCTCGGGAGCGATGCGCGCGGCCTTGCGGAGCATCGCGAGCGCGGCGGACGCGTCGCTCTCCTCGAGCGTCTCGGCCCGCGCGACGTAGGCGGGCACCATCTCGACGCGACGATCGAGCAGCGGCTGGCGAGCGAGGACCTTGTCGAAGGCGGCGACGGCCTCGTCGACCTTGCCGTCCTTCTCCTTCTTGAGCCCGTCCTCGAGGAGGCCGTAGACCTCCTGCAAACGTACGCGGTCGTAGGCGGCGAAGAGCTCCTTCGCGACGTCGGCCGCGGGCCAGCCATCGGGCGCGGGCTTGCCGGTCAGGTTCGCGTACGCCTCGCGGAGCTTCCACACGGCGTCCTGACCGAAGCTCGTGAGCGACTCGCGCGCCGCGGTGCGCACCTGGACACGGTCCGAGCTCACGAACGAGAGGATGACCGGCACCGCGTCGAGATCGTGGATGGCGGCATAGGCATGCAGGACGTCGGCGAGGACCTGGTTGTCCTTCGTCTGAACGGCGTCGCCGGGGATGCGCTTGCCCATCGCCTCGAGCTGGTTGTACGCCCAGTGCCGGAGCTCCGACGACGAGTCCTTGCGCGTCTCGATGAGCGCGGGGACAGACTTGTCGCCGAGCGCGCGCAGCTGCCGCGTGATCTCGGGACGGAACGCGCCGTTGTGATCGCCGGCAACCTTCACGAGCTGGCGCACGGCGGGAGTCGTGCCGGCATGGGCTAGCGCACGAACGAGCGCAGCGGTGGTGAGCGCCGCCTTCGCGCCTGCGTCGCCCTTCGCCTGCGCGAGCAGTGCGTCGCAGAGATCGGAAGTCTCGGCGGTCTTCGCTTCCTTGCTCTGCTTCACGGCCGAGGCGACCGACGCCGAGCTCGTCTTGCGCAGCTCGGCGAGCTTCTTCGTGATCGCCGGGATCGCGTCCTGACCGAGCTCGGAGGCGGCCTTTGCCGCCTTCTTCCTTGCCTCCGTGTCGTCGCCTGCGAGCGGCGCAAGCATGCGGTCGAGCTCGCCGTCGGTCATGCCGCCTTCGGCGGTCGCGGTCGTCGCAGACGCGATCGCCGGCGGCGTGTCGGCGAATGCGGAGCCCGCCAGCGTGAGCGCCGTGACGAGCCCGAGGGCGGCCAAGCTTCGTGATGCCTTCATCGATGCCGTCATCAGGTTCGGGAAGGGAACGCCCGGCGGCGTCGCGTCATTCGACGATCTGGAATTCCGGAAATTCCCCGGTATAGCCACGCCAGCGGGTATCGACGTGGTCGACGCGGGCCGCCGACGGGCCATGGCTCGCCCAGCCCGACAGCTCCTTGATCGAGTCCTCGTCCCCTTCGGCGACGAGCTCGACGGCTCCATCAGGCCGGTTACGGACCCAGCCTGTGATCCCCAGACGCCGCGCCTCGCGCTGTGCCGCCGCGCGGAAGTAGACGCCTTGAACGCGCCCGCGGATGACGAGGTGAATACGTTTTTGGGCCATGATCCTAGCCCTCTAGGAAGTACCGAAGGACCGCGCCGAGGGCAACATCGTAGTAAGCTGCGCGCCGTGTCCGACCCGTCCTCGCTCCCCTTTCTGACCCGGCTCTGGTTCGCCTATGCGGTGTTCTTCCGTGTGCTGTTCAACGGCGAATATGCCGCCGAGCTGCACAGCCCCAAGGCGCTGGCTGCCGCCGCCCCCGAAAAGGCGAAGGTTCCGCCCGAGCCGGAGCCCGAAAAGAAGGCCCCCGTCAGGGCCGAGCCGCCGCCCGTGGCCCTCCCCCCTCCGCCTCCCTCCACGGACGCCGCGCTCCAGCTCCTGGCCCTCCTCCAGCGAGAAGGCCGCTTCGTCGACTTCCTCGAGGAGGACGTCGCGAGCTTCGCCGACGCCGACATCGGGGCCGCTGCCCGCGTCGTGCACGCCGGTTGCCGGAAGGCGATCCGCGAGCATGTGACGCTCGAGCCCGTGCGCACCGAGGAGGAGGGGACGCGCGTGACGCTCCCGGATCCGCTCGACGCCGCGTCGGTCAAGCTCACCGGCAACGTTGCGGGCAAGGGGCCGTACACCGGCACGCTCCGTCATCGCGGCTGGCGTGCCGCCGAGATCACGATGCCCACGGCCGTCGCCGGACACGACGCGCACATCCTCGCGCAGGCAGAGGTGGAGCTGTGAGCGCGGCCAAGGGCCCTCGTTACGTCGTCGGCATCGACCTCGGCACGACGCACACCGCGCTCGCGTATGCGCTCATTCAAGAGGACCCGACGCTGCCGGCGCCGCCGATCCAGGTGCTCTCGGTCCCGCAGCTGGTCGCGCAGGGCACGGTCGAGTCGCGTGAGCTGCTCCCGTCGTTCTTCTACGTCGCGCACGAGAGCGACGGCCCGCAGGCGCTTCCGTGGGACAAGAAGCGAAGCTACGCCGTGGGCGAGCATGCGCGTGCGCGCGGCGTCGACGCACCGGCACGCGTCATCGCGAGCGCCAAGAGCTGGCTCTGTCACCCCACCGTCGATCGCCGCGGCGCCATCCTCCCTCCTGGCGCCCCCGAGGACGTCGAGCGGATCAGCCCCGTCGAGGCCTCGTGGCGTTACCTCGAGCACCTCATGGAGGCGTGGGAGCACGTGATCGCCAAGGGCGATCCCGAGCTCGCGCTCGCCAAGCAGAGCGTCGTGCTGACCGTGCCCGCGTCCTTCGACGCAGCCGCGCGTGAGCTCACCACCGAGGCGGCGTACGCCGCGGGCCTCGAGGACCTGACTCTCCTCGAGGAGCCGCAGGCCGCGTTCTACGCCTGGCTGGGCATGCGTGGCGACCAGTGGCGCAAGGACGTGAAGGTCGGCGACGCCGTGCTCGTCGTCGACGTAGGCGGAGGCACCACCGACTTCTCCGTCATCGCCGCCGTCGAGAAGGACGGCGAGCTCGCGCTCGAGCGCGTCGCCGTGGGAGACCACATCCTCCTCGGCGGCGACAACATGGATCTCCTGCTCGCGCACGTCGTCGAGCAGAAGATGCTCGCCGACGCCGAGGCGGCGGGCAAGCCGCTCGAGCTCGATCGCTGGCAGCGCGTCTCCCTTCAGCACGCCGCACGCGCCGCAAAGGAGAAGCTCCTCGGCGATAGCAAGGCCAAGGCCGCGCCGATTGCAATCGCCGGCAAGGGGAGCAAGCTCGTCGGCTCCACCCTCCGCGCCGAGCTCACCCGCGAGGAGGTGACCCGCGCGATCGTCGACGGGTTCTTCCCCGTCGTCGACGCCGAGGCCCGGCCGACCGTCCGCGCGCGCGCCGCGCTCACGCAGCTCGGCCTCCCGTACGCTCAGGACGCCGCGGTCACCAAGCACCTCGCCGCGCTGCTCGCGCGCCACGCGGATGCGCTCGGCACGGCCCCACCGACGGGCAAGAAGGGCGCCGTCGCCCCGAAGATGTTGCATCCTACACGCATCATGTTCAACGGCGGCGTCATGAAGAGCGGCGTCCTCCGTGAGCGCATCGTGTCGTGTCTCGGCGCCTGGATGGAGAGTGAGGGCGCACCGGCGCCGCTCGTGCTCGAGGGAACCGACCTCGATCTCGCGGTTGCGCGCGGCGCCGCGGCCTACGGGCTCGCTCGTCGCGGTCGTGGCGTCCGGATCCGCGGCGGCACGGGCCGCGCGTACTACGTGGGCATCGAGGGCGCCGTGCCGGCGATCCCAGGCCTCGAGCCGCCAGTCACTGCGCTCTGCGTTGCGCCGTTCGGCATGGAGGAAGGCACGGCCGCGGAGGTGCCGGGGCCCGAGCTCGGCGTCGTCGTCGGCGAGAAGGTGCGCTTTCGCTTCTTCGGCTCGAGCGTCCGCACCAAGGACACCGTCGGCACCGCGCTCGAGCGCTGGAAGCGCGACGAGCTCGACGAGCTCCCGCCGATCGAGGTCGACCTCCCGGCCGAGGGCCGCAGCCAGGGTGACGTCGTTCCCGTACGCCTCCGCTCCAGCGTGACCGAGGTGGGAACGCTCCTCCTCGAGGCCGTCCCGCTCCAGCCGAAGAAGAAGGACGAGCGCTGGAAGGTCGAGCTCAGCGTTCGCGCCGAGTGAGCTAGTCGATGGCAGCACGCTTCGTCGTCGGCATCGATCTCGGGACGACCCATACGGTGGTCGCCTATTCGGAGATCGACGCGAAGCGAAAGGGCGCGCCCGATCCGCGCATCTTCGAGGTCACCCAGCTCGTCACGCCGCGCGAGCATGAACCGCTCGCATTGCTTCCGTCGTGTCTCTACGCGCCGCTCGCGGGCGAGGTCGAGGGCGATCCGGACTGGGTCGCGGGAGAGCTCGCGCGCAAGCGCGGCGCCGAGGTGGTCGGGCGCTCCGTGGCGTCTGCGAAGAGCTGGCTCTCGCACGGCGCCGTCGATCGCCTTGCTGCGATCTTGCCGTGGGGCGCGTTCGACGCGCTCGACGTCGACGGGCAGCCGACGCGACGCATCTCACCGGTCGATGCGAGCGCGCGGCTCCTCGCTCACGTCCGTGAGGCCTGGGATCGCGATCTGCCCGACGCGCCCCTCGCGGAGCAAGACGTCGTCCTCACGCTCCCCGCGTCGTTCGACGAGGTCGCGCGCGAGCTCACCCTCCGCGCGGCCGAGCAGGCCGGCCTCCACCCCGTTCTCCTCGAGGAGCCGACCGCCGCGTTCTACGCGGCGATGCGCGGCGAGCGCGCGATCCGCGAGCTCGTCTCGGAAGGGGGCGGCGAGGAGCGCACGGTACTGGTGTGTGACGTCGGTGGCGGCACGACGGATCTCTCGCTCATGGGCGTCGCGAAGGCGAGCGCCGCGCCATGGTTCTCGGTGCGTCGTATCGCGGTGGGGCGGCACATCCTGCTCGGCGGCGACAACATGGATCTTGCGCTCGCGCACGTGGCGGAGGAGCGCCTGTCGAAGAAGGCCGACGGTCGCATCGAGCCGGCGGAGCTCGCGCAGCTCGTGCTCTCGTGCCGCGAGGCGAAGGAGCGCATTCTCGGCGCCGCTCAGGCCGCTGACGCGCGAGTCACCGTGCTCGGCCGAGGCTCGAAGCTCGTCGGCGGTGCGCGGTCGACGACGCTCAAGAAGGAAGAGGTCGAACGCGTCGTGCTTGGCGGCTTCTTCCCCGAGGTGGAGGGCCAGGTCCCGGACAAGCCTCGCGGCGGCATGGTGTCGTTCGGGCTTCCGTACGAGCGCGACCCGGCGATCACGCGTCACGTGAGGCAGTTCCTCACGCGCCACGCGGCCGAGATGTCCGGTGGCGCGCCCGATGCGCTGCTCCTCAACGGTGGCGTGTTCAACGCGAAGCCAATCGTCGAGGCGCTCATCCACGCGGTCTCGAGCTCGCGATCGCGAGATGCGCCGCCGTCGGTCCTGCCCGGGACCGATCCCGACCTCGCTGTAGCGCGCGGCGCCGTGCTCTACGGCTTTGCCCGGCGCGGCGTGGGCGTGCGCATCGAGTCCGGCGCGTCGCACGGTTACTACGTCGCGCTCGCGCCCGAGCACGAGGGTGAGAGCATGCGTGCAGTGTGCATTCTTCCTCGTGGGGCCAAGGAGGGCGTGCGGCACGAGGCTGGACGTCGCTTCGAGCTCCTCGTCGGGCGGAGCGTCCGCTTCGACCTCTTCGCCTCCGACGTGGCGCGCCACGAGGCGGGTGCGCTCGTGCCGATCGACGAGAACGAGTACGAGCGCTTGCCCCCGGTCGTCGCGCGCCTTCCCGCCTCGGGCAAGGAGGAGTCGGTGCCCGTGCACCTCGGCGGCGAGCTCCTCTCGACAGGGCAGCTCGAGCTCGCGTGCACCGAGGCAGGCAAGGCAGGAGCGTCGGGGCGTAAGTACCGCCTCGAGTTCCAGCTCCGCGATACGCCGCGCGCGACGTCGATGCCGCCGCCCCCGGCCTCGCTCGTGCCGGCCCGCCTCTCGGTCGGCCCTTCCTCGACGAGCCGCGCTCCTTTGGCGCCCTCCAAGCTGGGCGAGGCAGAGCGCATCATCGACCGCGTCTTCGGCAAGAAGAACGAGGCCGATCCGCGCGAGACCAAGGACATTCTCCGCGACCTCGAGAAGGTCCTCGGCGATCGCGTGACCTGGACGATGGAGGTCGCCCGCGCCCTCGCCGACCGACTTCTCGTCAACACCGGCTCGCGCCGACGCACGGCAGCGCACGAGCGCGCGTACTGGCTCTTGCTCGGCTACTGCCTGCGCCCGGGCTTCGGCGACCCCAACGATCCGGCGCGTATCGAGCGCGCGTGGCCACTCTTCGAAGGCCGTCTCGCATTCCCCGACGAGCCGCGAGGATGGCAGCAGTTCTTCATCGCCTGGCGTCGGATGTCGGGCGGCCTCGCCGAGTCGATGCAGACGGCCATCCGCGATGCGTTCGATCCGGTGATCGCGCCGCCGGAGGCGAAGCTCAAGAAGCCGAAGCGCGTCCCCGAGGCGCCGGACGAGCTCCTCGCAACGCTCGCCGCGCTCGAGCGGGTGCCGGTCGCGCGACGCGTGCAGCTGGGCGAGTGGATCCACGAGAAGACGTGGGGCTCGGACGACCCTCGCCTTTGGGGCGCGATCGGGCGTGTCGGTGCCCGGGTGCCGGTCTACGCGAGCGTTCACCACGTGGTACCGGCGAAGACGGCCGAGGCCTGGCTCGCGCATCTCCTGAAGCTGAAATGGGAGTTGGTCGCGACGGCGCCGCACGCAGCGGTTCAGCTCGCGCGCGTCACGGGCGACCTCGCGCGCGACGTCTCGGAGGGGCTGCGCGAAGAGATCGCGAGGCGGCTCGCTGCAGCGAAGGCGAAAGACGCGTGGGTCGTTGCCGTCCGCGAGCTCGTCGACATGGGTGAAGAAGAACGCGTCGCCATCCTCGGCGAAGGCTTGCCTATCGGCTTGCGCCTGAAGGACTGATCGCGGTCTCCAACGCTCGCTCGCCTACGGGGAAGCGCCGCGTTCCAGGAGCTCGGCGACGTATTTACCGAGGGCCTGCGTAGCCGCCGGGGGCGGGTCGATGAGCTCGACGCCGATCATCTCGGAGGTCGCCCAGCGCGTCACCGCCTCGACCGCGTGGTCGTCGTGAGTGCCCAGCGTGATCACGAGCTTCAGTCGCGCGCCGGCCTTGCTGTTCTTCAGCGCCGGTGACGCGAGCGCCATGCCTCCGATGCTGATGTCCAGGACATCCAGCGCCTCTCGCATCAAGCCGTCGCCGAGGAGCGCGACGCGCGCGGGGACCTCCGCACTGGGCTTGAGGCGGACGTGGCGTCGGCGGTCGGTTTCAACCATGGGTCCAAGTGTAACCGAGGTTCACCACGCGCACGGAGCGTAGTCCTTCAAGAACTTCCCCCAGACATGCGGCCCGGTCAGAAGGCCCGAAAAAAAAGGGTCGCAGATGCGCGCAGCGCCGTCGACGATGTCGAGCGGCGGCTGAAAATCGTGCATTTCCTGCTTCCGCACCGAAATTGCGGCCGGGTCCTCGTCCGTCACCCAACCCGTGTCGACGGCATTCATGAAGATGCCGTCCTTCGCGTAGTCCGGCGCACTCGTCAGCGTCATCATGTTGAGCGCGGCCTTCGCCATGTTCGTGTGCGGATGCTTGTCCGTCTTCGTGTGGCGCGAGAACTGTCCCTCGACGGCCGACACGTTCACGATGTGCTTCTGGTCCGTCCGATCGCGGACCATGAGGGGCTTCAGCTTGCTGCACAGAATGAACGGCGCGACCGCGTTCACGAGCTGCACCTCGAGCATCTCCGGGGAGGGGACGTCACTCAGCGTGAGGCGCCAGCTGTTGATCGCGCGTAGGTCGACCTGCTGGAGATCGGCGTCGGCACGACCCACCGGGAAGATCTCGGCGTCGTTCGTCGCGTCGTCGTAGGCGCAGGGCACCTGCGAGAGCTGGGCGGACGCTCGGATGCCGACCCCCGGGCCTTCCTCCATTCCGGGCCCTCCTCGCCACGCCACGAAGCCCGTCGCGTCGCCGTTCGTGCGGCCTCCGGAGACGAGCGCGTGCCCGGTCTCGCCGATCGAGAGCGCCGCCTTGCATGCCTCGTGACCGTCGAGGACGCTCTTCAGCTCGCTCGGCAGGCTGTCCCACGGGCGCTGCTCGAGCTCGAGCATGTGAGCATAAAAGCCCGCCGGTCGCCGGACCGTCTGCGCGGCATTGTTGATGAGGATGTCGAGGCGGTCCTTCGTCTGCGTGAGATAGCGCGCGAACATCTCGACGCTCGGAGCATGACGGAGATCGAGCCCGTGCACCTCGATCCGGTCCTGCCACTTGCCAAAGTCGGTCTCGCGCGCGAACCGCGAGGCGGCGTCACGCGGGAAGCGGGTCGTCACGATCACGCGTGCGCCGGCGCGTAGCATCATGAGGGCCGCCTGGAAGCCGATCTTGATCCGTGCTCCGGTGATGAGCGCGACGCGGCCGTCGAGCGACGCCGTCTGGAAGCGCTTCTTGTAGTTCAGCTCTGCGCACGACTCGCACATCGAGTCGTAGAAGAAATGGAGGCGTGTGAACCACGTCTTGCACACGTAGCAGGCGCGCGCCTTCGTCAGCTCGCGCGGGGCCTCGGTGCCCTCGGCGCTCTCGCCTTGGATCAGCTGGGGCGGCGCCGCGAAGACCTCCGCCCGCCGGACAGCACGGATCTCCGTCGAGGCACGGACCTCGCGGTCGTGATCCTGCGCCTTCTTGCGGACGATGCGCCGGAACGCCTTCGCCCCTCTGCGGTTGTCGTCGCGGTTCGGCCGCGACACGCGCCCTGCGGCGATGAGGAATGCGACGCGCAGCTCGTCGGGAACGTCACTCAAAAGCGTACGGTCGTCGCGGATCGACTCGAGGATTTCGAGGCAACGCTGGAGCTCTTCCGGCGTGATGGCAGGCATGGGGCCCCCGCTACTTAGCCGCAGCGCGGATCTTCGGCAATGAGAGCGTCGGGTCGTCGATCGCGGCCTCGCGTACGACACGCCCTTTTTCCAGCATCACCACCTGATCGCCCAGGGCGCTCGCCTCCTCGGCGTGGTGGGTGACGAGGATGGCCGGGAGGCGCTCCCGGTCGAGCCATTCCCCGACCTCGGCGAGCAGCTCGAGCTTCACGCCCGCATCCAGGGCCGAGAACGGCTCGTCGAGGAGGAGGGCCTTCGGCTTCATCGCAAAGGCGCGCGCCAGCGCCACGCGTTGGGCCTCGCCGCCGGAGAAGGTATGCGGCTTGCGGTAAGCCAGATGGCCGACGCGCATCTTGGCGAGCATGTCGTGCGCCGTCGCCCGTCGCTCAGCCTTCGGGATTGCCCGTGCGATCCCGTACGAGACGTTGTCCTCCGCTGTCATGTGCGGGAAGAGCGCGAGCGACTGGAACACGTACGCCACGCGCCGCTGGTGGATGGGTAGCGGGGCGCGCGCCTCGTCGAACCAGACGTCGCTCCCGAGCGAGATCCGCCCCTTGTCCGGCCGAACGATGCCGGCGATGCAGCCGAGCGTGCGGCTCTTTCCCGAGCCCGACGGCCCGAAGAGCACGGTAACGCCCGGCTTCACCTCGAACGCCACGTCCAGCGTGAACGACCTCGTGTGGAGCAGGATGCGAACCGAGAGCTTGTCGCCTTCGCTCATCGATCGTCCGACTCGCGGCGTGCCGTCAGCTTCCCGACGCCGTAGAGCAGCGCGAGGACCATCACCGTGAGGATCACGACCATCGTAGTGGCTTCTCTCTCGCGCTGCGCCTGGATGGCGCTGTAAATCGCGAGCGACGCGGTGCGCGTCTTCCCCGGGATGTCGCCTGCGATCATGAGGGTCACGCCGAAGTCGCCGACAGCGCGCGCGAACGCGAGCATGAGCGCGGCGACGATCCCGCGGGTCGCGAGCGGAACCTGCACGGTGAAGAAGGCGCGCAGCTTGGTGGCACCGAGCGTGCGTGCGGCGAGCATCAGCGTCGGGTCGGTCTGCTCGAGCGCGGCGCGGACGCTCTTCACGACCAGCGGAAGCGCGCCGATCGTCGCGGCCACGACGGCTCCGGTGACCGTGAACACGATCGACGTGCCCGTGAGCGACTCGAACGCGTGCCCGAGCACGCTCCGTCGCCCGAGCATGACGAGCACGTAGTATCCGAGCACCGTCGGCGGCATCACCATTGGAGCCGTGAACACGACGTCGACGACGTCGCGTCCGGGGAAGCGATAGTTCGCGAGCAGCGCAGCCACCGCGATGCCGATGACGGCCGCGAGCAGCGTCGCTATCGTCGCGACTTCGAACGAGAGGAGGAGGGGGCCGAGATCCACGCTGCGATTTCCCCCGGTACGGCTCGGTCGAGCTACTTCGACAGCGGTACGGCTTCGCCTGGGAGAAGAAAGCCGTATTTGCGCATGATCGCATGGCCCGGCTCGGACGTTACGAATTCGACGAAGGCCCGCGCCTCGTTCGGTTTGCCGCCGCCCGCCCCGCCCTTGCAGACGACCATGGCCTGATCGAGCGGAGCGTGAAGCTCGGCGTCGATCGGGAGGTAGCCGCCTCCTGCGTTCACGGCGAGCGAGAGCGCGACGATCGCGATCTCCGCGTTGCCGGACTGCGCGAACATCATCGTTGCCTGGACGTTCTCGCCGTAGACGGCGCGTGGCTTCAGGTCGGCCCAGATGCCCGACTTCGTCATCGCCTGCTGCGCGGCGAGCCCGTACGGCGCGTGCTCCGGATTGGCGAGCGCGACCTTGGCGTACTTCGGGTCGCGGAGGTCCTCGAGCGTGGCGGGCAAGGTCGCCTTGTCTTTCGCCCACAGGACGATGCGCCCTCGCGCGTAGAGGCGCTTCGTCGACTCGTCACACGCGTTCGCGCGGACGACGTCGTCGACGTAGGACATGTTGGCGGCCGCGAGCACGTCGTAGGGCGCGCCCTCAGCGATCTGCTTGGCGAGCAGACCCGTCGAGCCGAAGCTGAACTCGACCTTCTTGCCGGATGATTTCTCGAAGGCTGCGCCGACCTCTCCGAACGCGACCGCGAGATCGGCCGCAGCGGCGACGCGCAGAGGTTCGCCCTTGCGGCCCGAACCTGCGCCGGTGCCGGTGCCGCTACCGCTCGCCTTGTCGCATGCAGAGGCGCCGATCGCGACGATCGCGATCAGGAGCACATGCGAAAGCGCGCTACTTCGCGGTGATGATCGTCCCGACATCCTCGCCTTTCAGGGCGCGCGTGATCATTCCACGCTCGAGGCCGTTGATGATCTGCAGCTCGGTGCAGAAGCGTGCGCGCTGGAGATAGGTGACGACGACGCGCTCGACGATCATGTCGGGGAGGTCCGACTTCTCGAGCTCGGCGGCCGTGATGCGCGGGATGTGCTTGGCGGCCTTGTTCTTCTTCGGGTCGTCCTCGAAGAGCCCGGCCTCGTCCTTGATGAAGATCGCGCGCTTCACGCCGAGCGCCTCGGCCGTGAGGAACACGCCGGCGTCGGTGCGGTTCTCGGGGATGCGCCCGCCCTCGGTGGGCTTCTCCCAGTAGCCGAACGGAGGCATGCCCGTCATGATCGGAATGCAGCCGAGGCGGAAGTAGAGCGGCAGCTTCTCGAAGTCGTCGTTCATGATGTAGATGCCGCCGTGCTTGGCGAGAAGCATCTGCAGCATGCGCGCGTTCTGGCGCGGCACGTATCCGCCGAGCGCCGCGAGCAGGCCGGTCGGGAGCTCGAGATCGCTCGCCACGGCGTAGACGTGACGCGCACGCGTGCCGCCTCCGCAGCAGAGGAGGAGCTTGTGGTCGTCCTTCGCGGCGACGAGCTCGTCGAGGATCGGAAACACGGCTTCGCGACCGCGGTCCATGATCGACTGCCCGCCAATCTTGAAGACCTTCACGTCGGGCATCATGGCGTCCGGCGTGTAGTCGAAGGTCTTGCCACGCGAGTCACGGTCGCTGGCGGTGGTGAGCGCGGAGTCGGCGAGGCGACTCGGGAGCTTGCGGCGTTCGTGGGGGCTGTTCATGGCTCTCGTCCTCACTCCTTCACGATCACGGTGCCGACGGGCTCACCGGCGAGCGCCTTCGTCAGCTGACCGGGCACGAGCCCGTTGACGATCTGGACGTGTTTGATGTGCCGGGCGCGCTGCCAGGTGGTGAAGAGCGCGTGATCGAGGATGAGCTCCTCGGGCATGTTCTTCATGAGCGCGTCGAGCGTGGTGTGCTTGATGTGCTTCGCGTCAGAGTGCTTCTTCGGGTCCTTGTCGTAGAGGCCGTCCTCGTCCTTGACGAAGATGATGCGGCGGGCGCCGAGCACCTCGGCGTGGATGAAGAGACCGAAGTCGGAGCCGTGCGCCGGAAGGCAGCCCTCGGCCGGCGGCGGCTCCCAGAAGTGATAGGGGGGCGTCGAAATCACGATCGGCAGCATGCCGCTCTCGAGGTAGAGCGGCAGCTCCCAGAAGTGCTCGCGCTGCATGACGATCGAGCCGTGCTTGGCGAGGAGCGCGTTCAGGAAGACCGCGTTGCACTCCTCCATCGCGCCGACGAGCTGCGCGACGCCGCCGAGCGGCAGACCGAGGTCGAACGCGACGCTCATCGTGTGACGCACGCGCGTACCGCCGCCGACCGAGAGCACGATCTTGTGCTTCTTCGTCGCGCGGAGCGCGCTCAGCTCTTCGACGAGCGGACGAATCGCGCCCTTGCCGCGATCGAAGATCGACTGACCGCCGATGCCGACCATGACGACGTCGGGCATGATCGCGAACTCGTCCTCCGAGCTCGTCGTCGCGATGACGCGGCGATCGACGAGGGACTCGCGCATGAGGGTCGACTCGATGTGCGTCCGTCCGTCGCCTGTCACGAGCTTGCTCATGTCTCTTCTTTTGCCATGGTTGCGAGCGGATTGCTCGTCACAAGCGGCGTCAAATTGGCGTTGTCGCGCTCCTTGGCAAGAGCCCGGATGAGCGGAGAGCTGACGAGGCCTGAGAGTATCCCGAATGTGGTGTGAATGATGAGCCCGGGAACCAGGAAGGCCCAGGCGACGGCGG
>JAYSXP010000451.1:0-3837 GCA_043717125.1 Polyangiaceae bacterium
CCCCACCTACGACGACGCCGCCTGAACCCGAGGCATCACGGAGCGCCAGCGCGACCCCGGGGCCCACCTGCGCCCCGGACCCCCAAATTGCCGTCCCCCCAGCCCACTCATGAGGCCCGACACCTCCAACGACCCCGCCGAACCGGACGAACCGGACCCCCTTCAGGCGAAAAGTGCTTTGCTTGGACTTTCCCCGCCGATCTGGACATCGGCGGCCAGGAGCACTTCTACCTGGAGGCGCAAGCGGCGTGGGCCGAGGCCGGCGAGGACGGCGAGATGTTCGTCTCCTCCTCGACGCAGCATCCCACGGAAGTGCAGGCGGTGGTCGGTCACGTGCTCGATCTACCGCGCAACAAGATCACCGTGCAGTCGCCGCGCATGGGCGGCGGCTTCGACGGCAAGGAGACCCAGGGCAACGGCTGGGCCGCCTACTGCGCTCTCGCCGCGGCGCGCACCAGGCGCCCGGTGCGCGTGCAGCTCGACCGCGACCTCGACATGCAGCTCACCGGCAAGCGCCATCCGTTCTACGCACGCTACGAGGTCGGCTTCGACGCCGAGGGGCGCCTCCTCGCCGCGAAGATCGATCTGTACGCCGACGGCGGCTGGGCGCTCGATCTCTCGGAGTCGATCTGCGACCGCGGCGTCTTCCACCTCGACAACGCGTACTACGTGCCGACATGCACGTTCACGGGGAGCGTCGCCAGGACCAACGTGACCTCGCATACCGCGTTCCGCGGCTTCGGCGGCCCGCAAGGCATGCTCGTCATCGAGGAGATCCTCGACCGCGTGGCGCGGCAGCTCGGTCTGCGCCCCGAGGTGGTGCGCGAGCGGAACCTCTATCGCGGCACCGGCGAGAGCAACACCACGCACTACGGGCAGGAGCTCGGCGATCAGCGGCTCGGCACCATCTGGACGTCGCTGGTCGCGAGCTCGAAGCTCGCCGAGCGCCGCGCGCAGATCGATACGTTCAACGCGCAGAGCCCGCACGTGAAGCGCGGCATCGCCATCACGCCGGTGAAGTTCGGCATCTCCTTCACCGCGACCTGGCTGAACCAGGCCGGCGCGCTGGTGCTCATCTACCGCGACGGCACCGTGCAGGTGAACCACGGCGGCACCGAGATGGGGCAGGGGCTCTACACGAAGATGAAGGGCGTCGCGATGCGCGAGCTGGGGATCGGCGAGGGCGTCATCCGCGTGATGCGCACGCAGACCGACAAGGTGCCGAACACCTCGGCCACCGCCGCCTCCAGCGGGGCGGATCTCAACGGCGCCGCGGTTCGCGCGGCCTGCGTCGCGCTGCGCGAGCGGCTCGCGCCCATCGCCGCCGAGCTGCTCAACGCCGAGTCGTCGGTGATCGTGCCCGAGGGCGCGGTGATCTTCGAGCGCGGCGTGGCGCGTGCCCCGCAGGTGCCGGGGGTGGAGATCGCCTTCGAGCGCGTCGTCGATCGCGCGTACATGAAGCAGGTGCAGCTCTCGGCGCAGGGCTTCTACCGCACGCCGGGGATCGGCTACGACAAGGCGAAGGGCAGGGGCAAGCCGTTCTACTACTTCGCGTACGGCGCCGCGGTCAGCGAGGTCGAGGTCGACGGCTTCAGCGGGATGAAGCGCGTCACCTGCGTCGACATCCTGCACGACGTCGGCGAGTCGCTGAACGTCGGCGTCGACCGCGGTCAGATCGAGGGCGGCTTCGTGCAGGGCATGGGCTGGCTCACCGCCGAGGAGCTGAAGTGGAGCAACGATGGCCGGCTCCTGACGCACTCCGCGAGCACCTACCAGATCCCCACCATCGGCGACGCGCCCGAACGCTTCAACGTGGCCCTGCTGCCCAACGCCGCGCAGGACGGCGTCATCCACGGCAGCAAGGCGGTCGGTGAGCCGCCGCTCATGCTCGCGATCAGCGTGCGCGAGGCGATCCGCGATGCCATCGCTGCCTTCGGCGCTGCGGGCGGCGAGGTCGCGCTTCCCTCGCCCGCCACCCACGAGGCGATCCTCGCCGCGTTGCGCGTGCGTCAGCGCGCAGAAGCGGCAGCCGTCGCCGCTGGCTCGGCGCGCGCCGCAGAGTGACTCGAGCCATGCGAACGATCCTCCTGGCACCCTCACCGGCTGCTCGCCCAAACGCACCTTCGAGCTGGCGCCGGGCGCCGGCGGCGCCGGGCAGCCAGCGCTCTCCGAGGACGGCAACGCCGGCGTGAAGGTTCTGCCGGCGGTGACCGGCGAGTCGCTCCCGCGCTACGACTTCTGAGCCGCCTCGATCAGCAGAACGCGCGGACGGAGTCGAGGAGCACTGGCCACTTCACCGGCTTGGTCAGGACGCTCACCGCCTTGAGCTGCGAGATCTTCTGCTCGAGGTCGGCCGCGCCCGAGACCACGACCACGGGGATGTTGGCGAGCGCCGGGTCGGCGAGCATCTCGGCGCGCAGCGTCCAGCCGTCCATCACCGGCATCATCAGATCGAGGAGGATCACGCAGGGCGCCGGGCCGGAGCGCATCGCGGCGAGCCCCTCCACGCCGTTGCAGGCGGTGGCCAAGGGGTAGCCGCGCTCGGTCAGCATCTCCGCGAGGAGCTCGCGGATCTCGTCGTCCTCTTCGATGATGAGTATGGCCACGGCTCAGGAACCTCGCGCGGTCGCTCGCGCGTCCGGATGCGTGGCCGGCATGGACACCTCGAAGGTGCTTCCCTTGCCGACCTCGGAGCGGACCGCGATGCTCGCCCCGAGATTGTCCACGATCTGACGGACCAGGGAAAGGCCGAGCCCCACCCCCGGCTGGTGCTTGTGCTTCGTCGGCTCGAGCTGCTGGAAAGGCTCGAAGATGCGCTGCTGCTGCGCCGCTGCGATCCCCGGCCCCGTGTCACTGACGCGGAGGATGCGGCGCTCGCCGTCGTTCGCGACCGAGACCGTGACGCTGCCCTGAACCGTGAACTTCACGGCGTTCGAGACGAGGTTCACGATCACCAGCCGGACCAGCTTGGGATCGCTCTCGATGCGGACTCGCTGATCGGGGGGCTGCAGGACGAGCTCGAGCGACTTGCGCTGCGCCTGCGGGCGCACCTCCTCCAGCGCCTCGGCCGCGAGCGCGGCGAGGTCGAACGGCTCGACTTCGATCGCGAGGTGTCCGCTCTGAATACGTGCATAATGCAAGAGAGTGTCGACCAGGTGGGTGAGGCGGGTCGTCGCCGCCGCGAGCCGGTCGACGATCTGCCGCTCGCGCGCGGGCAAAGGAGGCGACTCCGATTCCACGAGGCGGTCCATGAGCAGCTGCATCGCCGTGAGCGGCGTCCGCAGCTCGTGCGAGACGAGGCCGAGGAAATCGGTCTTGAGCTTGCTCGCCTCGGCGGCGCGCAGGTGGGCGGTCTCCAGGCGCGCCATGGTGATGAGGTTGCCGACGCGCGTGAGCAGCTCGCCCTCGCTGAACGGCTTCGTGAGGTAGTCCTGCGCGCCTTCGCCGAGGACCCGGGCGCGCAGCTCGTGGTCGCTGCGCGCGCTCAGCAGGACGATGGGGACGCGATCGAGCTGGCGATCGAGGCGCACCGCGCGCACCAGCTCTTCGCCGTTCTTTCGCGGCATCATCAGGTCGGTGATGATGAGGTCGGGGCGAAGCGCCCGGGCCTTCGCGATTCCCTCTTCGCCGTCGTACGCGCGCTCTGAGGTAGGCGGTGGCTAGCGTCTGGCTCACGAGGTTGCCCATCTTGCGGTTGTCCTCGACCACCAGAACCGTGGCGCGCGTGAGGACGCCGGTGCCGTCGTCGATCGGTGCCGGGAGCGGCGCCGCGATGGCGGTGGTGGCGGACGCGAGAAACGCAGCCGGACGTCCGTCGTCGCCGGCGCCACCGCGCTC
>JAYSXP010000452.1:0-1204 GCA_043717125.1 Polyangiaceae bacterium
CGAATTGGAAACAGGCATTGCTTATCCTTAACCCTGACACGCTGCTCCGCTGGCATCGGCAAGGTTTCCGACTGTTCTGGAAGCTCAAGTCAAAACCAAATAAAAATTCCCAGCCAAAAATAGCCCAGGAAACAATTGACCTTATAAAAGAGATGGCGGCCAAAAATCCGCTCTGGGGAGCCGAAAGAATCCGGGGCGAACTCTTGAAGGTGAATATAAAGGTAGCCAAAAGAATAATTCAAAAATATATGCGACAGGCCCGACCTACGCGCCCTTCCTCCAACCAGAACTGGAATACCTTCCTCAAAAATCACTCCAAAGAGGGTTGGTCGTGCGATTTTGTTACAGTAATGGATGCCTTATTCGGCCAGCTTTACGCCTTCTTTATCCTCCAACATTCTTCTCGTTGCATCATCCATTTTGGAGTTACTCGTCATCCTAATGAAGAGTGGGTAACCCAGCAACTCAAATAGGCCACTCCTTTTGGGGAAAGACCAAAATACCTGATAAGGGATAATGACGCTAAATTTGGGACAGCCTTTGACCAACTCACCGAGAGTAGTGGCATAAAAGTATTGAAAACTCCAATTGCTGCCCCAAAAGCAAATGGCCTTTGCGAAAGATTCTTCAGAAGTTTACGGCAAGAATGTCTCGATCATTTTCTGATCTTAAAGGAGGGTCACTTAACGCGAATTTTAAGGGAGTATGTGAAGTATTACAACACCTTGCGACCCCATCAAGGTATCAAGCAGAAAATACCAGTAGTTCCAGCACAATCAGTTCCCGCTGACGGTAAAATCATCAGCTTCCCGTTCTTAAACGGCTTACATCACGCTTACCAAAGAACGGCTTGAGCTTCGGATGGGTCTGGTAGCCAATACAGGGCGTTTTCAGGTTCTTTCTTAGGTGGTCGAGTGTAGCCAGGGGCAACCTCACTCCGTTCCTTCTCGGAAGAAATAGGAGCAGGGTTTTTAGCTGGTTGGAAGGGAGGGCGGCCCCGACCGCCTTTAAGGCGCGTAATTTCGTCTTTAAGGCGCTGGTTTTCCTCTTTAAGCATGGTATTGTCAGACAGGGCTTTCTCAAGCAAATTGATCAAAGCCACAAACTGCTGGCGGAGGAGCGTGTCATCTATTTGAGAGGGGTCTAGTTCATCTAACATTCAAGCATTATATACGATGATTCTGTTCCGGCATAGCCCCGACTT
>JAYSXP010000453.1:0-11045 GCA_043717125.1 Polyangiaceae bacterium
CCTTGGTTCCCGGCGCCGTGCCGACGGCGCTCAGCCCACACGCTGCGAGCGCGGCGGCGGGCAGGACGAGCACCGTGAGCGTGCGAAGGAGACGAACCAATGCCTTCATTGTGACACGCTTCGCCAGCCGCAGCGCTGCCTTCGCCTCCACGCGCTCTCGGCGGTCGACGCGCCGACGGACAGGGCGCGCGGGCACTCGTGACAACCAGACAGGAGAGGGCTAGGACCTGGTCGCTCATGGCTCTCCCCTGGGAAACCCTTGCTTCCGTATCCACCGTCGAGGGCGTGCTCGACCTGCGGCGCCGCGGCGAGAAGGACTTCCTCATCACCGTCGGAGGCCGCATCCTGATGAGCAGCGCTGCTCACCGCTCCGAAGACGCGCTCGCCAAGCTCGCGTGCGTCGGCCTTCGGAGCAAGCGGCGCGCGAGGGTGCTCGTCAGCGGTCTCGGCATGGGCTTCACTCTACGCGCCGCCCTCGACGAGCTCGCCGAAGACGCCGAGGTCACGGTCGCCGAGCTCAACGCGGTGGTGGTCGAGTGGTGCGAAGGACCGCTCGCCTCGCTCAACGCCGGAGCCGCGCGCGACCCACGCGTGACCGTCGAGATCGTCGACGTCTCCAAGCATATCGCCGCCGTCGCTCGCGACTCCCACGCGCCGCGCTTCGAAGCGATCGTGCTCGACATGTACCAGGGCCCGCAGAACATCGTCCGCGCCGACGACCCCCTCTATGGATGGGTCGCCGTGGAGCGCACCAAGCAGGCGCTGTCGGCCGGCGGCGTCTTCGCGATCTGGTGCGAGGGCGCATCCCCCGGCTTCGAGCGCAACCTCCGCGCGGCCGGCTTCCGCTACACGTTCGAGCGCGCGGGGCGCGGGGCGCGCGTCCACTGCGTGTATGTTGCACGCGATCCCGCCGTCGCTGCCGCCTCTCGACCGGGCAAGCCCGGCACGCCGGAAAAGCGCTCGAAGAAGGTCAGAGGAACCGGATCGTGATCGTCGGCGGCCAGAAGCGACAGAGCGGTCGGCCCACGTACGTCGTGGAGTCGAAGCTCGACGTGCTCAAGCACGGTGGACGGATGCATCCCGGAACGAAGGCCGCGGGGTCTCCGACCCTCTTTCTCTACACGCTGCCGCTCGATGCGACCGAGGCCGAGATCCGCGGCTGGCGCGCGAGCATCCACAATGAGGACCCCGCGAACCCGCGCGTGTCGCCGTCCGGCCAGGAGGACTGGTGGATCTCGATGCGTGGCTCGAAGGCGAGCTGGCCACAGTCGGGCGAGCGCTCGAACGGCAAGGCGCTCAAGCGCTGAAGGGGTCCGGTCGTCCGACGCGTCGCCGCGGGTGCGGCGCTTCTTCACGCGCACAGCCGATCATGGGAGGCGCCTTCGTCGTTGCGGAGCCGTGCTGCGCGAATCGTCCTCCGTGTCGAGGAGGTCGAGCTCGGGCGTCGCGTCCTCCGCGCGATACACGGAGTCGGCGACGCGCAGCGGCTCGGCGACGCGCACACGATGCCCGCCAACGACCTCTCCATGCTTGCCTCGCGTCACGACCCCCGCGACCACGACCAGCAAGGCGAGTGTCGCCAGCGCGAGGCCGTGCTGCGCCTGGAGGCTCGGTTGCGAGACCGGGAACGTCATGAAGAAGGACCACGCGTACTCCTTCCAGGCGATCGCGGCGATCGCTCCGGTCGACGCCGCGAGGAACGCGAGAAGGGCCGTCGCGCCCTTGTCGAAGCGAGCAAACGCGCGCGAGGCTACCGCGAAGGGCAGCGCGCCGACGATACCGACGAGGCAGAACCACGGGGGTGCGATGCCGATCGCCCACGCGACAGGAAACGATGCAGCCGCGCCCAGCGCCAGCCCGACGCCCCACGAGCGCCCTCGGCGGGCCGCCGTGGCACCGACGATGAGGAGCGCCGCGGCAAGCACGGTGATCCAGCGGTCGTACGCCACGCTGCGGAGAAGCGTGACCGCACCGACGAGCTGGGCCGCGACGAGCGAGCGCTGGAGTCGCCTCATGTCCACGGAGGAAGCGTAGACGCCGCCCCGTCGGGCGCAACTCTCACTCACGGTCGAGCTCGAGCGAGGCGCAAGTGCGGTAGACCCGTTCGCTGACACGCCCCGAAGAGGAAGAGGGGCCGAGGGCTCAGCTCTCGCGGGTCTCGCGCTTCGGCTCGGTCGGTGCGGGCGCGGCGGGTACCGGGACCTTGGACGCGCGCGGAACCTTCTTCTCCTGGAACTGGTAGCCGGGTCGACCACCCTTCTGGCGAGCCAGGTTCTGTTGCGTCACCCACATGTTCGCGCGGGCGTGCTTGCCGTCAAATTTCGCAGCCACTTCGTCTTCTCCGTACTTCCGCCCGACCTCTTAGTCGGATTCGGGGCACACGCAAGCTTGCGGTCGTCGCGGCCGAGCGAGGTGAGCCGTTGTGGGCGGTGGAAACGGACAAAAATAGGCCTCTCGTGAACGGTAATCCCCCCGGCCCCCGCCGCCCGCCACATGAGGGCGGAGGGCAGGGCAAAGCGATGGGCACACCTCGAAAAACCGTGATCCTCGGAGGCGTTGCGAAATGCAGCAACTCGCCTCTTGGCGCCTTGAACGTCTTTACGGGACCCCTGTTTTCAGGCGACCCTTTTGCGCATGGCATTCGACTCAACGGTCGTGAAGAAGCGGCTTTCGCAGTTCTGGGAGCTCAACGCGGAGTTTGGTCACGAGCACAACGCCGTCCACGTCTACTTGAGCGAGATCGTCAGCGATCGCTACGTGCTCGTGAACGGCTTGCAGCTCCTCCACGACGAGTTGCAGCTCGCGGGCCTCGACAAGTCCGACGAGGACACGAACGACGTCGTCGCCTGCGGGGCCGACCTCTCGCTGCCCACGGTCATCACGACCCTCGCGCACACCAACTGCGGTGACCGCATCCACCAGGGCGAGGCGACGACCACGTACCAGCAGATCGTCGCGTCGCGCTTCGCGTGCATGTCGGAGATCGGCGAGTACAAGCTCGAGGCGTTCTCGCCCACCGGCGGCGGCACCGACGACGGTCACACGCTCGCCCACGTCACCGTCGCGCACCAGCTCGACGGGCCGATCCGCAAAGCGCTCTACGACGGCAATGCCGCGTCTTTCGTGCTCGTGAACGTCGACCTGAAGACGCACGTCGGTCGGATCGACCTGCCGAATGGCAAGGTTCTCATCGGCCAGACGAAGGAGTCGAAGTGGCGCGAGTCGCGCAGCGCGTGCGGCGCCATCGTCGGCACGCTGAAGAGCTACAACGCGGAGAACGGCGTCCACCGTCGCATCCGCGAGGACCTCGGCGAGGCGAATTTCAAGTACCTCACCGAGCACGGCGTGAAGACCAAGGACGGCGTCGACGTCACGCCGGCTGTTGCCGCCGCGATCGTCGCCATCCAGGGCATGCTCAACACCGCCGCCGCGCTCGAGACCGAGCTCGACGAGCGGGGTGTCGGCCACCTCACGGCCTCGCTCACCGTCAACCGCCCGCACCTCGACGACACGATCGTCTACTTCTCGCGTGCCACCGTCTTCGGTGGCGAGACGCGCGTGCAGGGCTTCGGTACCGACGCCACGAAGTTCTCGGGGCGCGTGGTCGAGTACCAGGGCGACCGTCGCCTTCTCCTCACCTACGAAGGGGTCGACGCGAGCGACCACCCCGTCCGCACCTCGAGCGCCAAGCGCAAGGTGGCGAGCGCTGGCCCGAGCGAGATCTAGCGGGCCGCGTCTGCTAAGAAGGTGCGCGTGGATGCGCACCTGGTCCAGCTCGACCTCGATCACCCTGGGTTCCGCGATCCGACGTACCGAACGAGGCGCGACGCCATTGCTCGGCTCGCGGGCGCTCACGAGCGCGGGCAGCCGCCTCCGCACGTCGAATACACGGCGGCGGAGAGCGAGGTCTGGGCGACCGCGCTCGTCGCACTGACCAAGCTCCATGCGCGCTACGCCTGCCGCGGCTACCTCGCGGCGTGGCCGATCCTCGAATTTAGCGCCGCGCGCATCCCGCAGCTCGCGGAGATCAGCGCACGCCTCCACGGCGCCACGGGCTTCACCTATGCGCCCGTCGCCGGCCTCGTGACCCCTCGCGGCTTCATGGCGCGGCTCGCCGACCGGACGTTCCTCGCGACGCAGTACATGCGTCACCCGAGCACGCCGCTCTACACGCCCGAGCCCGACCTCATCCACGAGCTCGTCGGTCATGCGCCTTCGCTGTGCGACGAGCGGTACGCGCGGATCAACCAGCTCTTCGGAGACGCAACGCGCGTCGCGGACGATGGGTTCGTCGACCGGCTGATCCGTACGTACTGGTACTGCATGGAGTTCGGTGTCGTCCGTGAAGGAGGCGAGCTGAAGGCCGTGGGCGCCGGCCTGCTCTCCTCGTTCGGCGAGCTCGGACGCTTCGAGCGCGAGGCGAAGCTCGTACCTTTCGACCTCGACCTCATCGGCCGCACCCCGTTCGACCCGACGCAATACCAGTCGACGCTCTTCGTCGCCGCGTCGGAGGAGGCGCTCCTGGCGACGCTCAGTGAGTGGCTCGAGGTCGCGGTTCGGGGTTGATGGCAGGGAGCGCAGCGGCGCCGTCGGCCGCGCACGCGATCGCGAGGTTCGCTATCGCTTCGGGTACGTCTGCTTGCAATACGTGAGCTCTGCGTCGTCGATCGCGGCCTCGGGGAGCACCGGGGGCTCGAGATGCGGAGGGCTCGCGAAATCGAAGAAGTCGAGTGGGATCGATGCGTTCGCATCGCGTGACGTGAGCGCGGGGACCCGGAAGCGCGCCTGGATGAAGCGGAGCACGCTCGCGTGGTCGTAGACCTCGTGCGAGACGTAGCCGCGCTTCGCGTAGGGCGAGACGACGAGCAGCGGCACACGAAAGCCGTAGCGATCGAAGGCGCCTTCGATGGCCCTGTCCTTGCCGTCGATGGTCGGGTGGCCGTCGTTCGGTGCGCACGCCTTCGGCGGCGGCACGTGATCGTAGATGCCGCCGTGCTCGTCGTACGTGAGGAAGACCGCGGAGCGCTTCCACTGCGGGCCCTTCATCACGGCGCCGATGACCTGCGAGACGAGCTTCTGGCCGATCTGGATGTCGCCCGGCGGATGCTCGTCCTCCGTCTCGGCGTCGCCCTCCTTGAGGAAGTTCGCGTCGAAGAAGCTGACCGCCGGGAGCCTGCCCTCCGCGGCCTGACGGTAGAACTCCTCGAGTGTTCCGACCACGGTGCGGTTCCAGCGCACGCCTAGCGAGGGGCCTACGAGGGTCGTGACGCCGGGAGGGCCGCCGGAGGTGAAGAGCGTCCAGTCGACGTGGCGCTTCTCGAGCTCGTCGAGGATGAGCGCGTCGTTCTGCGGGAACGGATAGGAGGAGAGATCCGGGAACGTGTTCGCGGTGTGGCCGAAGCTGCTCGCCGCCATCAAGAACATACGGTTCGGCCAGGTCGGGCCGAGCAACGAGCAGAAGTAGTGGTCGGCGATCCCGAACTCCTTCGCCAGCGCGTAGTAGTACGGAATGTCTCGCTCGTCGTACCAGTCGAGCGCGCGCTGCCCGTTCTCGAGCGCGCCTGCTCCGTGGTTCGTGACGAAGAAGCCGTTCATCTTCCCGTCGCCATATTGCGTGTGACTCGCCCCCCACGCGTGGTCGGTGTCCGAGAAGCAGAGGTGCTCGGCGTGCTGGCGTGCGTGTGTCGGGCTCGCAGCGTCGGCGGGGTTCTCGGGGTTCGTCGCGTCGTCCGCGGCGCTCTCGATGTCGGTGCGGCCTGCGTACTTCGCGAAGCGACCAAAGTAGTGATCGAAGGAGCGGTTCTCCTGCATGATCACGACGATCGTGTCGATCGGGATGTCCTTGGCGACCGGGACGCTCGCGCCGAGCGTCTCGTCGGCGAGAGCGCCGCGCGCGAACTTGCACGCGAGCCGGTCGGCTGCGGCCTGGGCCTCGTCGGGACGCGTGACGACACGGTCCCACTCGGGCGGGGTCGGGGGCCGCGTGTCGTCGGTGCCGGCGTCGGGAGAAGGCGTGTTCGTGGCTTCAATCGAGCTCGAGCACGCGCCAGAGGAGGCTCCGGTGACGGCTACGAGGAGGAGAGCGGCGAGCGGGCCGAGCCGCTTCAAAGACGTCATGGGGCGGTCAGGATGCAGTAGCGTCGTAGCGTGAGCGATTCCACTCCTTCTGCACCCCGCTCGATCGTCGGCGCCGAGGCGGACACGATCGTCGCGCAGGTCGAGGCCCTCTACGCCGGGGAAGGCCCGCCGGCCCGGAAGACGCTCTCGGTGAGCGCGCCTGACGGCACGGAGCGGATCCGGCTCGGCCGGCTCTTCATCGAGTGCACGGTATGCGGGACGAGGCAGCCCCAGTCGCAGTCGCGGCAGTCGCCCGAGGCGCGGAAGATGTGGGTCGGGATGCACCTTCGCTGTCCGGATTAGCGACGATCGGGAGATCGGAGCGCGATCGTTCAGAGGGCGAGGCGCGGACCGCGCGTGACGAGAACGGCGCCGAAGGCTCGTCTCGCGGCGTCGCACGATGCGCCGTCCGGATGGGTAGTGCAGGCCAGCTCGGCGCGCTCGACCGCGGCGTGGATGCGTTTGTCCTCGAGGAGCGCCACCTGCGTGGGGAGGTAGAGGCGGTCGAGCTGGATGGGCCGCATCGGGTGACGCGGACGCGTGAAGGAGAGCGCGCCTGCGTCGACGGGCGCACACGTGCCGTTCCAGCGGAGGACGTCATAGGTGAGATGCGAGCTGTGGGTCGCGCTGCTCCAGGTGACGGCCTGCGAGAGGATGAGGACCTCCTCGTCGAAGCGTGGAGGAGCGTCGGCTTCAGGGGTCTGTGCGACGTAGGCGAGGCGGTGCTTCTTCGTGGCGAGGAACATCCGGAGCGCGCCGGTTGGGGTCATGTCGCCGCAGCCGGCGATGGTCGGGGTCGTGCGCGCCGAGAGCTCGTCGCCGCTTCGCGTCTTCGCAAAGGTGCTCTCCGGCACAGCGAAGGCCACGCGCTGGGGCGTTCGCACGCTGGGGCTCGGGTACGCCGCCGAGCACCCGGCGGAGATCGCCGCGAGGAAAAGAAGCGAGGGCCGCGACATGTGCCGTCTCGCTGCAGCGACCGTGCCTGCGACAAAGTGCATGTTTTTAGACACTTCGTCGAGCGTGCGCGACCGAGCGTCCCGTCCGCGAGACTCGGTGTCTCGCCCTTGGGACACCGGAGTCACTTCGGCTTGGTTCGGAGCGAGTCGGCCACGAAGGTGAGGCCCTGGGCGTTGAGCTCGATGTCGAGCGCGAGGAGCTGGTTCTCCTCGGCGCCGAAGGTCGGCGCCTCCTCGGCGATCGCGGCTCGCCAGAGAGAGGCGAGCCGTGTCTCCATCGCGGCGACGGGCTCGTCCGTCTTCGCGGCTTTCAGGACCCACGTGCCCGCGCGGTCGATGAAGCGACGCACCTGAGCGGCGATCGCCGCCGGGTTCTCGTGAGCGTCGTAGTGGGTCGGGCAGACGAAGCGCCGCCCGAGAGAGAGCACCTTGTCCAGGCTCTTCTGCGCTTCGTCGGCGTTGAAGCCCGTCGGACTCGTCGACGGGAGCGCGAAGAGGCCGTGCTTCTGGAGCGCGGGGTAGACGAGGCCGAACGTGTCGCCGGTGAAGACGGTATCGGTGGCCGGGTCGTCGACGATGAAGTGGTGATACGCGTGGCCCGACGTGTTCCACGCGGTGAGCGTCGCGTCGCCGAGCTCGATGCTCTCGCCGTCGCCGAGCACGAGCACGCGCTCCTTCGGGATGGCGGTCACCGTTCCGTAGAGCTCTGCGAATCGAGCCGCGCCGTAGACCGCGGTGGCGCCCTCGATGAGCCGCGCGGGATCGATGAGGTTCTTCGCGGTGCGCGGGTGGGCGACGAGGGTGGCCTTGGGGCACGCGGCGAGGAGCGCGCTCGCGCCGGCCGCGTGGTCGAGGTGTGCGTGCGTGACGACGACCCAGCGGACGTCCTCGGGCTCTTTGCCCTGCGCCGCGAGCGCGGCGAGGAGGCGAGGAAGCGCATGCGCGGTGTGCGCCTCGATGAACGCGCACTCGTCGCCCGCGGTTCGGAGGTAGCACGCCGTGAATTTAGGGGTGACGTCGGCGTCGATCGTGAAGCGCGCGTGACGGCTCATGCGCGGAGTCTACTGCGCTTTGGCGCGCTCGGTGCGGTCGCGGGCGGCTCGTCATCGACCCGTCATGCGTCATCGCGAAACGCGGACCGTGGCCGAGGAGCTCAGGATCCCGAGCGATGCGGTGATGCTCGTCGACCCGGCGCTGAGCGCGCGCCCGCCGACGAAGCTCAATGTCGAGCATCGGTCGGGCTGCTCCGGAAAGATCAGGCCGCCGGTGAAGAGCGTCACGACGTCGGGGCTGCTCGAGCACAGGCCGACGGCGCCGCTGGTCTGGAGCTCGATCTCGCCCGCGTATGCGCGACGGCTCACCACGAACGCCTCTCCGACCTTCACGTCGAACGTGGAGCCCTTCGCGACCGGATACGCCTCACCGTCGTCGCCAAGCTCCACTTGGATGCGGGTCGCGTCGCGCGCCTCGACGCGAATCCTGTCGTAGAGCGCGGACGGATCGTCGGAGCTCTGGCTCGTCCACAGCTCGATGAACGCCTCACCGGCGGCGAGCGCCTTGATCGTGAAGTCATAGGAGAGGCCCCGATCGAGCGGTCCCATCGGGCAAGCCTCGGTCCTCGGGGTCGTCGTCGCGTCGCGGCTCGTCTTGCAGCGGACGGCCACCACGTTCGGGTTCGTGCTGCGGAGGAACAGCTCGGGAAGGCCATCTTCGACGACGAGCGTGCCTTCCTCGCTGTCCACCATGAGCGGCATGTCCATCGGGCACGACGCTGCGCCACATCGCCCGGTCGTGTACGCAAAATGGACGCGCCCTCGTTCCCCGGCGCTATTCGTCGCCGGCTCGTCCTTGCACGCTCCGGCGGCGAGCGACGCGACGACCAACAGCACGCGCGCGGCGAAGGCAGTCTTCGTCCCATCGGACGCAGAGCAGGGGGCCGTCATGCGTGCCCCGCCAAGCAAGCGTCACGCCAGCGGCTCTCCCTCCGAGTTTCTCTTTGCCTTCCTCCGGGCGACAGAGCCTGGGTATGGCGGCGCGTTCGTGCGTGTCGCAATTCGAGCACACGTTGAGCCCGCTACGCGGAGAGCTGCGCGTCGTGCGGATCGAGGAGAGGGAGCGGCGGCGACGAGAGGGGAGTCGCCACCGGCTCGATGGCCGGAGCCAGCAGCTTGTACAGGACCGGCGTGACCACGCGCGCGAGGAGCGTCGAGCTCACGAGGCCACCGAGGATCACCACCGCGAGCGGCGAGTACAGGCTCGATTTCTCCAACACCAAGGGAATCAGCCCGCCGATCGCCGTCAGCGTCGTCAGCAGGATCGGGACGAAACGCGCCTCGCCCGCCCGCTTGATGGCATCGTCCAGCGAGGCACCCTCTTCTCGTAGCTGGTTCGTGAAATCGACCAGCAGGATCGAGTTCTTCACCTCGATGCCCATCAGCGCGACGAAGCCCACGTTCGCCGTGAACGAGAGCGTGTCACCGCTTATGAGCAGCGCCACCAGGCCGCCGATCACGCCCAGCGGGATCACCGACGCTACGATCAGCGTGCTCTTGAAGGTGCGGAACTCCAGCACCAGGATCGCGATCACGCCGAACACGGCCACCAGGATCGCCGTGCCCAGGCCGCCAAAGCTCTCCTGACGATTCTCCAGCTCCCCCGCCGCCATGAAGCGCACGCCGGGGGGCAGCCTCGTCACGTCGAGCTTCGCGATCACGTGCTTGGTCAGACGATCCGTGTTGAAGCCCGGGCGCACGAACGCCGTCACCGTCACGCTCCGCTCCTTGCCGTAGTGACGGATCGTCGTCGGCGACGGCTCGAGCACGATCGACGCGACCTGCGCGAGAGGAAGCGGCGCACCCTGCGACGTCGTCACATAGAGACGATCGAGCGTCGCCAGATCCGGCGCCGCCGTCGGTGACCCCAGCTGCTCGCTTGCCGGCCTCGTGCGCGGCAGCGTCGCGCGGATGTCGTAGGCGTCCTCGCTGCCCGGATCGCGGTACTTGCCCGCGACCACACCGCCGACCGCCAGCCTCACAGCGCGATCGACGTCCGCGACCGCGACACCCAGCACTGCCGCCTTGTCGCGATCCACCTTCACCCGCAGATCCGTGCGCCGATCGCGCGACGGGTTTCGCACGTCACGCGCGCCCTCCGTGCTCCGAAGGATGCCCTCGACCGCATTCGCCGCCGTCTCCAGCGAGTTGGTGTCGTCCCCGAGAAGGCGGATCGCGATCGGCGCCTCCAGCGGCGGGCCGTTCTCGAACTCCTCGAGATCGATCCGCGCGCCCGGATGCGCGCGCAGCTCCTCGCGGATCGTGTCGAGGATCCGCGAGACCTCGCGCGAGTCCTTCGCGTGCACCTCTGCATGGATGTCCGAGACGTTCGCGCGCTCGTTGCGCGGCGCGATGTTGTAGTAGACCCGCGGGTGACCCTTGCCGACCGTCACCGCGACGTTCGACACCTCGGAGTGGCGCGAGAGGACGCCCTCCACGAAGCGCGCGGCGCGATCCGTCTCCGCCAGGCTCGCGCCCTCCGCACCCTCGATGCGCACCATGAACTGCGGTACGCCAGCCTTCGGGAAGAGGCTGAAGCCGATCTTCGGCACCAGCCCGAGGCTCGCCGCGAACAGCGCCGCCGCGAGGACCAACGTAGTCCTCGGACGCGCCACCGCACGCTCGAGCACCCGCCGATACGTGCCCTCGATGGCCCACGTCATCGCGCGATAGAACACGTTGCCATGCTCGCCCTCCGCGACCAGCAGCCGGCTCGATAGGAACGGAACGATCGTCAGCGAGACCAGGAGCGACGCGCCGATCGTGAACACCACCGCGACCGGCATGCTCCGGATGAACTGGCCGGCGGTGCCCGGGAGCGCGAGCAGCGGAAGGAACGCGAACAGCAGTGTTGCCGTGCAGCCGAGGACGCTCACGGTGATCTGCCGCGTCGCACGCACCGCCGCCTCACGCGGCGACA
>JAYSXP010000454.1:0-11028 GCA_043717125.1 Polyangiaceae bacterium
GGCGACCCGACGAGGCTAGAGTAGCGGCTCCGCCGTCGGGCCGACGAGACCCGCGAACGTCGGGTTCGTTCGCCTTCGCCAGATGAAGCCATCGAGCACGTAGTGCGTGAGCTGCGGCAACGCAAGGAGGGGAACGATGAGGAGCTTCCAGCCGCCGACGCTCCAAGGCTCTCCGAACAGCCAGCCGTGCTCGTGCCACACGGCGCGATCCCAGACGAGCTCCTCGGCGAAGGCGATGAGCCAGAGGAACGCGAGATACACGAAGACGTGGCGCGTGAGTCGCTCGGCGAACGTCGAGGTGCGTGGTGGCATGGCCTTGTTCCGCGCGCGAGTGTGGACGAGGACGAGCGCGAAGTACGGAATGCCGTGCATGAAGACGTTCGTGACCGTGAAGGCGTAGTCCGAATCGAAGGCGACGATGCCGACGTACCAGGCGATGGCCGTGGTCACGACGACGACGTCTTTTCCGGGGTTGGCGGTCCCGCGCCGCCACATGATCACGGAGCGGACGGCGTAGGCGGAGAGCGCCACGACGTAGAGAAGGGTCGCGAGCGGCATGACGAACGACGGCAGCGCGACGACGTCACCCGCCACGAACCAGGAAAACCGCCGGGGCAGGTGGGTGTGCCAGTGGAGCAGCGGCCACAGCGTGGCGGCGTAGATCGCCGCGGTATCGACGACCCGGCCTGCGCGTGTGATTTCGCCGGCGCGCGCGCGATAGAGGGACACCCATCCGTATTGCTGGCGCACGAAGTGGAAGATCGCGAGGTACGCGAGGGTCCGCCAGAACGTGAGCTCGCCCAGCGCGAGGAGCCCGATGCTCGCTGCAAGCCCGACCATCGGAACGATCGTGAGGAGGCGCGGTCTCGCACGGCGCTCGGCGGGATCGAGATACGTGCGAAAGACCGTCGACCACACGTGTGCGACATCGCACAGAATCACGGCTGGAACCCACGCCCAGCCGGGCGTTTCTTCGTGGAGCACGCCGGTGAGCGCGCCGAGGCCGAGGGCGGCGATCGAGAACGCCGCGCTTCCGAGGAAGACCGCGAGGTCGACGTTTCGCGAGAACAGCCAGGCGGGCTTTCGAGTTGCGCGCTCCACGCCGACCCGAGATTACGGCGAAACCTCGAACGTGTGCGCCTTCGTTCGAGCGGCGTTCTCGCCCTACGGCGTCGTCCGAAGGCTCGCGAGCGCCTCGTCCGCGCCCCGGATGCCGTGATGAAACGCCTCCTCGAAGAGCGCGACTCCGCTGAGATCGGTATGCGCGAAGTGGATCCCTTGCAGAGCGGTCGTCGCCGCGGCGCGCGCACCGCCGAAGACGAAGCCAGGCGACGGGCGCACCATCGCGTGTCCCCACCTCACAACGTCGACGCGCGTCGCGAGTTCGCGAATGTCGGGGTGTGCCATCTCGAGGTCCGTGAGCGCCACATCTGCCCATTCATCACGGCCAGCCGCGTAGAGACGGCGCCGCCCAGCGCTCGGATCCTCGTCGCAGAGCGGATGGTAGTAGGTGATCACGGTCGGGCCGTGATCGCGTCCCGTCTGGTGCGTCGCGACGACGTAGCCGAGCGACGGGCTGTCGCGGAGGACGTTGTCCCACGCCATCATGTGCTCGCCGCGCCGTCGTGACTTCGGACGCCCGCCGAGGGTGATGTTCGCGACCATCCACGCGCCGTACTGAAACGCGGCGAGGTGAGAGGGAGGTGCCTCTCGATACGGCCGCACGACGGCGCGCGCCACGAACTGAGGCGCGGCGAAGATGACACGTTCGGCGTGGATGCCGACCGCGATGGGCGCTTTGCCAATCGCGATCACGTCGACGCCGGACTTGCCCGACGCCGCGTTCGAGACGGGCGCGATGTCGGTCACGGCCAGCCCGACGCGGAGCTTGGTCCTGATCTTTTCGTGCAGCTTGCCGACGAGCCAGCCGTTGCCGGCGGGCCACGTGAGCACCGCCTGCGGGTCGCGGCCGGGACCGACGAGGCGTGACGCGTAGTAGTGGATGCCCGCCCATGCGCTCGTCTGCGCGGCGCGCGCGCCGAAGTCGTCGCGGCACGCGTAGTCAACCAGCCAGCGGAGGCGCTCCGACGTCAGCTTCTCGCGGGTCAGCCACTCGGCGACGCTCATCTTGTCGAGCGCCGTCAGGTCGGCGTCGTCGGAGCCCTGCGACGTCGGAACGGCGAAGGCGCGCCTGCCTTTCGCGTCACGCATGGCTGCGAAGCGCTCGATCTTCTCTTTGAAGCGCGCGAGCTGCTGCTTGTCGTCCGCCGATTCGCCCTCGTGGAGATAGAGCCCGTCGTGCCACCTGCCGTCCGCGAAGACGCGCTCCTGTGGCTCGCGACAGAGCGTCTCCTCGCGGAAGGTCGGGTCCCCGGCGGCGTCCGCGCCCTCGACGAGATCGAGCTCCCGGAGGAGGGCGAGCATCTCGACGTTCTCCTTCATCGGCGCCGTGATGTAGTGCGCTCCCCAGGGGTAGGCGCTCGTTCCATTCGCGCCGCTGCGCGCGGTGCCGCCAGGCGCGGACTCGAGCTCGAGGACCACGAAGTCGTCGTAGCCCGCCGCGAGGAGCCGGCGCGCGGCGGAGAGCCCAGCAATACCCGCACCGACGATGACGATGCCGGCGCGCTCCCACTTGTCCGCTGGAATCGTGGGCGGCCTCTCGTCGCGCACGCGGTGCCCGAGCTCGTCGGGCTTGAACGCCATCTCGCCGTCGGGGATGCGCTTCTTGGTCTTGCACGCGGCGAACGCCAGCGGTGCGCCGAGGAACGCTGTGAGGACGTCGCGTCGCGTGACCGTCATGCTCAGTCCGTCGCTCCAGCGACCCAGGCCTCGCCTCGCACGAAGGTGACCGCGAGGATCGCGAGGACGAGCACTCCGACCGTGCGTATCACCGTCGGCCGCTCGACGCGCACCACGAACGTGGCCGAGAGCGCGACGGCCGCGTTGACGGCACCCGTGACGACCGACGTGCGCACCAGGCCGAGACGCGGGACGAGGACGAGGGGGAAGAGGAGCGACGCCGCGAGCGCGCCCACGTAGTCGTAGGCGAAGGCGCGGGCGACGAGCTCGGCGAAGGTCTGCGCCTTGGGCTCGGCCGGCCCGACGCCCTGAGGCTCACGGAGGATCTTCACGAGGAGCGGAAGCTCGACGCCCACGAGCGCGCCGACGACGAAGACGAGGGCGTGCAGCGCCGGCCGGAGGGGCACGTGCGCCGCGACTCCCGCGAGGAGCAACGGCACCGAAAGGCCTCCGACCAGCGCGAGGGCGAGCTCGGCCTGCACGTAGCGCGAAGCGGCGCGCGCCTCGAGGCTCTTCGATAGCCATGCGCCGACGCCCATCGCGAACAGGTAGGTGCCAAGCACGAGCGAGAACTGCAGCACTGCGTCGCCGAGGAGGTAGCTCGCGAGCGTGCCGCAAAGGAGCTCGTAGACGAGGGCGCACACCGCCACCACGAGCACGTTGATCAGAAGAACGCGTTGCCGCGTGGAGTCCTGCGAGACGCCGGGCGCCGTCTCGGTCGCCTCGCTCGTCACCTTCAACGGATCAACCGTGGATGGCCGACGACACGATGAGCGCGATGCCGATGATCACCGAGGCGATGATGATCGCGAGAGCCGTGTTCTGGTCCTCCTCGATCTCCTTGCGCAGCGAGAACGGCGTCACCTTCACGATGACCATGAAGGCGAGCGCAAAGAGCAGGATTCCGAGCGTGCTGAAGGCGAGCGCAGCCACCAGCGTTTTACCCATCGTCTCGATCTGCATGCATTATCTCCGTTTCGGCGTGCGGGGCTGGCTTGGCTGGTTCGGTGCGCGACCCATCGGCTTCGGGAGCACTCGCTTGCCGAACGCGCGCGCGACGGTGTCGGAGGGCGTGTACGTGCCGCGCGACCAGGTGATCTCGTCGTCGGTCGACTCGCACGAGAGCAGGTGGGGCACGCACACGTAGTCGCGCGCGTCCACGACGTCGCCGACGGCGGTCTCCCGGGGGAGCTCGCCGATGGCCCACTCGACGCGTGCCTTGCCGCCCGACATGAACCGGTAGGTCTCGCCGGCATGCTTGGCGCCACGCTCGGACGGATCAACCTGGCCGACCTCGACGCTCTCGACGAGGTTCCAGTGCCCGTCCCCGACGACGAGCCATCGCAGCCCCTCGGCGGGCGCGTGCAGCACGTACTCTTCCCATGTGTAGCGCTCGCCCTCTACGCGAATGCTCCGGTGCACGATGCCGATGACGCGGTAGCGCGCGCCCGCCAGGTCGCCTTCGTCGCCGATCGCGAGCCAGAGCTCGAGGCCCTTTGGGCGTGCCCCGCCCGGCGCGGGGAGAAAGCGAGGCCGCTCTGGGCGAGGCTTGAGGCCGAGGTCTACGAGCTTCACGTGGCGTCCGACGAAGACGTCGGGCTCGGTCGCGCTCGCGCCGTAGTCGATCGTCGCCGTCTCACCGGTCGCGGACGACAGATCCGCGTAGCGGTACGTGCGGGGCGCCTCCGGCACGTCGCCCCAGCGCGCGACGCGCTTGGCCTGACCGCGCTCGACCACCACGAAGCCGGTCGCGAGCGTTCCGCCGACGCGCAGCGCCTCGTACGAAGGAGCGAGCGGGCGCTCGAAGAAGAGGGTGAAGCCAGAGGACGCCTCGGCGAGGAAGCCCTGGCGTCCGTCGTCGAACGCGAGCGTCCACTCGTTCCAGAGACCGCCGCCGTCGCTCCGCACGCAGGTGCGCCCCGCGAGCACGAACGGCGCACCACGCAGCTTGCCGCGCGAACCCAGGGTGAGGACGGTCGACGCTTCGTGCGTGCTCGCAGCGCTCATGTTCCGCCATCGCTGCGGCCGCGTCCGATGACCCGGACGGTCACCTTCGCCGCGCCGAGCGCCTCGGCAAGCTCGCGCTCCCAGGGAAATTCAGGCCGCGGACGGCAGCAATAGAGGTTGAACGTGGCCGCGCCGTGCTCGGGGTAGGTGTGCACCGAGAGATGGGACTCGGTGAGCAGATAGAGGCCGGTGACGCCGCCTTCGCCCTCGAATTTGTGCCATGCGCCCTCACCGACGACCCGGAG
Source organism: Polyangiaceae bacterium (assembly GCA_043717125.1). GTDB lineage: Bacteria > Myxococcota_A > Polyangia > Polyangiales > Polyangiaceae > Labilithrix. Next base: position 5,052 of record JAYSXP010000454.1, read on the forward strand.
CTCGAGACGCGCGAGAACCTTCTCCAGCAGCGCGCGGAGCGCCGCGAGGTCGCGCAGTGGCTCTGCGCGGCATCCCAGGGCATCCACCAGCCATTCCGTACCTACGATCATCGTGACGTCGCGGAGGCTACCCCCTCGCGTCGGCAGCGAAAAGCTTCTATGTTCCGCCTCGCCCATGGCGGTCGCGACTGGACCCTGCCCGAACTGCGGCTCGTCGATCGAGTTCCGCGCCGGCTCCTCGCTGTCGCTCGTCTGCAAGTACTGCAAGCACGTCGTCGTCCGGACGGATCGCGACCTCAAGAATCTCGGCCGCATCGCCGACGTTGCGTTCTCCGACGCGGCTCTCGCGCCCGGCGATCGCGGCACGTTCCGCGGCCGTTCCTTCTCGATCGAGGGGCGCCTCGTCCTTCAGCATCCGCAGGGCGGGACCTGGGAGGAGTACTACGCCGTTTTCGACGGGCGGAACAACGCGTGGATCAGCGAGGCGCAGGGCTTCTGGCAGGTGGTGACGGCCGCGTCGGTTCCGGCGCCGCCGCTCCAGTCACTCCAGCCGCAGATGCAGGTGCCCCTCGGAGAGGCGGGCATCTTCGTCGTCGGCGAGCGCAACGAGGGAACGTTCCTCTCCGGCGAGGGCGAGCTCCCGTTCGCTGCGGCGCCCGGTACGAAGCGCTTTTTCGTCGACCTCTCGGCGGCCGGTGGTGGCTGGGCGTCGATCGATTACGGCGACGGCACCGCGGCGCCGCAGGTGTACGTCGGCGTGCAGACGTCGTTCGCCGAGTTCCAGATCACCGAGCGCGGCGGCGATCGCCCGGCGGCGAAGATCGCGACGCAGTCGATCAAGTGCGGCAGCTGCGGCGCGCCGCTGCCGGTGCTCTCACCCGGCACCGAGCGCGCCGCGTGCGTTCACTGCAACGCGATCAACGACGTCAAGCTCCAGCAGGTCGTCGCTCAGCAGGGCGAGGCCCGCGAGAAGCCGTCGATCGAGCTCGGTCGCAAGGGCATCCTGGCCGTTCCCGACGCGCGCGGCGTGGTCAACGCCGAGTGGACGGTGCTCGGCTACGTCGAGCGCTCGACGGGCGCTCCCATGAGCGACGACTGGTTCGGCTGGCAGGAGTACCTGCTCTACAACGTCCAGCACGGCTACCGCTGGCTCGTGTTCGACGAGGGGAACTTTCTCCTCATCACTCCGCTCGCCGCGGGTGACATCGACGCGAGCCGCGCACCGGTGTTCGTCCGCCGCAACAACATCCACTACCGGCAGCGCAACTCGCAGCAGGCGCGCGTCGACTTCGTGCTCGGCGAGTTCTACTGGAAGGTGGAGGTCGGCGAGACGGTCTGGGCCGAGGACTACGAGAACGGTCGCGAGACCATCAGCGCCGAGAAGACCGCGACCGAGATCAGCTGGTCGCACGGCGTCATCATCCCGACGCAGGTCGTCACGCAGGCCTTCGGCTACCAGCCCAAGGTGAGCTCGTACGGCGAGGCGCCGCCCGCGTTCGCCGGCTTCGCACCGACGGGCTCCGGCTCGGCGTCCCCCGCGCTCGTCCTCGCGATCATCGTCGTCGTCGTGCTCGTGCTCGGTATGGCCGCATGTGGCGCTTGCGTCGGCGATGGCGACGGCGGCGGGTCGGGCGGCGTCGGCGTCGGCGTGCGCGGTGTCGGTGGCAGCTCGAGCGGCGGCTTCGGCGGGAAGTGATCTCGCGAAGGTCCGCCGAGGCCGTGCGGCGCATTCGTCAGTGATGGGTAAGCTCCTTCTCTACGTCACCGTGGTGCTCGTCGCGACGTGCGGCCTCGTCTACGAGCTCGTCGCGGGCGCCGTCTCGACCTACCTGCTCGGTGACTCCGTCACGCAGCTCTCGACCGTCATCGGCGTTCACCTCTCGGCGATGGGCGTCGGCGCGTGGCTCTCGAAATACGTCGAGGAGCGCGTCGCGGAGCGGTTCGTGGACTGCCAGATCGCCGCGTCGTTCGTAGGGGGCCTTGGCGGGCCGGTCCTCTACCTCACGTTCGCGCAGACCTCGCACGTGCGGCTCGTGCTGTACCTGCTCGTCGCGTCGACGGGCATCCTCGTCGGCGCCGAGGTCCCGCTGCTCATGCGCGTCCTCAAGCGCCGCGTCGCCTTCAAGGACGTCGTGCCGCGCGTCCTGACGCTCGACTATGCCGGCGCGCTCCTGGGCACGCTCGTCTTCGCGCTCCTGCTTCTTCCAAGCCTCGGCATCCTTCGCACCGGCGTGGTCTTCGGGATGCTCGGCGTGCTCTCTGCGCTCTGGGGGACCTGGGTGCTCGGCTCGTCGCTCGACCCGAGACCGCTCCGCATCCGTGCGTGCATCGCTCTCGCCGTCCTCGGTGGGGCGCTGGGGGCGTCGCAGAAGATCGTGCTCGTCGCCGACGAGGCGCTCTTGCTCCATCCCGTCGCGTTCACGAAGCAGACCGAGTACCAGCGCATCGTGCTCACCCAGGCGCGCAGCGGCGTGAGCCTGTTCCTCGACGGGAACCTGCAGTTTGCATCGGTCGACGAGTACCGCTACCACGAAGCGCTCGTCCATCCGGCGTTTGCCGTCGCCGCCCGGAAGGAGAACGTCCTCGTGCTCGGCGGCGGAGACGGCCTCGCCGTTCGCGAGATCCTCCGCCACCCCGAGGTGAAGTCCGTCACGCTGGTCGACCTCGACAAGGGCATGACCGAGCTCGCGCGCGAGCTGCCGCTCCTTCGTGAGCTGAACCAGAGCTCGCTGTTCGACCCGCGCGTGCGCGTCGTCAACGACGACGCGATGGTCTGGATCGCCCAGGATCACCCGGACATTCCGAGAAAATTCGACGTCGTCATCGTCGATTTTCCCGACCCGAACAACTTCGCGCTCGGCAAGCTCTACACGGTTCGGTTCTACCGGCTGCTCCTTGAACGGCTTGCCGAGGGCGGCGTCGTCTCGGTGCAGAGCACATCGCCGCTCGTCGCACGTCGTTCGTTCTGGTGCGTCGTTCGCTCGATCGAGGCCGCCGGTTTCACCGCTCGTCCGTACCATGCCCTCGTGCCCTCGTTCGGGGAGTGGGGCTTCGTCCTCGCCGGCAGGGGAGCGATCGCGCTCCCGTCCCACGTGCCGGCCGGGCTGAAGTACCTGACCGACGCGACCGTCGCATCGCTGTTCGACATCGCGCCGGACATGTCGTCCGTGCCCGTCGAGGTGAACCGCCTCAACAACCAGATGCTCGTCCGTTACTACGAAGAGGAGTGGCAGCGCTGGGCGAGATGAGCGCTCAGGCCTCGTCGAGGACGCGCATGACGTTGTCGTGGAGAATCTTGCCGACGGCACCACGCGTGAAACCGGCTGCGAGCATCGCGTCGGTGAGCAGAGGCAGGCCGCGCGGATCCCTGAGGGGCTTCGTCGGGACGATGAAGCCGTCCCAGTCGCTGCCGAGCGCCGCATGCTCTTCGCCGACGACGTCGACGATGTGCTTGAGGTGCTTGACCACCGGCTCCAGGCCGTCGCCGCCGACGAAGCGCGGGCAGAAGATCACGCCGACGACTCCGCCCTTGTCCGCGACCGCGCGGAGCTGTGCGTCGTCGATGTTGCGCCAGTGCTCGAACGCGCCGAGGACGCCCGTGTGACTCACGATGGGCGGCTTGCGCGCGACGCGACAGGCATCGAGAAAGCCCTGCTTGTTCACGTGCGCGAGGTCGACGAGCACGCCGTTATCCTCGCAGCTCTGCACGAGCTCGAGACCCCAGGTGGTGAGCCCCGCCTCGTCGCTGCGGCCCTTGCCGAAGGCCGGGAACCCCGCCTCGTTCGCGGTGAAGTGGAGCAGGCCGATGTACCGAACGCCGCGTCGCGCGAAGATCGGGACGTTGTCGAGGTTGCCCTCGAGCGCGTGCGCCCCCTCGATGCCGAGGAGCGCGGCGATTTCACCTGCCTGCTGGGCTTTCCGGATCTCGGCAGCCTTTCGCACGAGACGGATCGCGCCCTGCTTCCTCGTCATCTGCGACACGAGTGCGTCGATCTGCTCGTGGACGACGCGGGCCATCCCCTTGACGCGTTCGGCGAGAGGGAGGGATACCAGCCCGAAGAACTGCGCGCTCATCCCGCCCTCGCGCATGCGCGGCAGATCGACGTGGCCACCGAATGCGGCGAGCGGCAGCGGCGGCTCGTGAGCCTTGTGGAGGTCGTAGCCCGTCCAGCGCGACCACATCAGCGTGTCGGCGTGGAGATCGATCGGCGGGTGCTCCGCATGGATGGCGCGTGCCTCGTCGGACCCGAACATTCGTGGGAGGGTGCGCCCGCCATCTCCGAGCGTCCACGAATTTCAGGCGATTGTTGATATTTCCAAGGTGACCATTAGAGTGACGCGCGCGGCCCATGGAGCATCTATGGTCGAGCCCAGGATGATCGCCGCCTCGATGCTCGACCTCGTCGGTTCGACGCCCCTCGTGCAGATCCGCGGCGCATGGCTCGGTAGCGCCGGTCGCGCCTGCGTCTGGGCGAAGATGGAGCATCTGAACCCCGGCGGAAGCGTCAAGGACCGCATCGCCCGCGCCATGATCGAGGATGCCGAGGCACGTGGTGTCCTGAAGGCCCCTGGCCCCGTGGTCGAGCCGACGAGCGGCAACACGGGGATCGGCCTCGCCTGGGTCTGCGCCGTGAAGGGCTACCGTCTCATCCTCACGATGCCCGAGAGCATGAGCCTCGAGCGCCGTCAGCTCCTCGCAGCGTATGGGGCGGAGATCGTGCTCACCCCCGCCGACGCCCAGATGGATGGCGCGATCCGCGAGGCTCGCGCGATCGCGAGCCGTACGCCCGGGTCGTTCATGCCTTCGCAGTTCGACAATCCGGCGAACCCTTCCGTGCACGCCCGCACGACCGCCTACGAGATCCTCGGCGCGATGGAAGGGCTTTCTGTAGACGCCTTCGTCGCGGCCGTCGGAACGGGCGGAACGGTCAGCGGCGTCGGCCCCGAGCTGAAGAAGGTACACCCCGGCGTGCGGATCGTCGCCGTCGAGCCCGACTCGTGCGCGACGATCTCGCGCGGCGAGCGCGGCCCCACGAAGATCCAGGGCATCGGGGCCGGCTTCGTCCCCCCGAACTACCGCGCTGCGGCCATCGACGAGGTCCGCACCGTGCACGACGACGACGCCTGGCGAACGAAGCTGCGGCTCGCTCGTCGCGAGGGGCTGCTGGTCGGTCCGAGTGCCGGCGCCAACGTCTTCGTGGCCTTCGAGCTCGCAAAGCAGCTGGGGGAGGGCAAGCACGTGGTCACGGTGCTCTGTGACACCGGAGAACGCTATTTCAGCCTCGACGAGTTCTTTCCCGGCGTGACCGCGGAAGGCTCCGAGCAGGTCGAGGCGTCATGAGCCAGCCGATCGCCAACCGGCTCGTCCTCGCCGGATCGCGGGTGCTGGTCGTCGGCATGGGCGGGCTCGGTTGCCCCGCCGCCATCGCCCTTGCGCGCGCGGGGGTCGGCACCATCGGGCTCGCGGACGACGACGTCGTCGACGCGTCGAACCTCCATCGTCAGATCCTGTTCCGCGACGAGGACGTCGGGCAGCCGAAAGTCGAGGCCGCTGCGTCCGCGCTCCTCCGCATCGCGCCCGAGCTGCGCATCGAGCGCCATCACACGCGGATGCTCCCGCGTAACGCCGTGGAGCTGGCCGTCCGGTACGACGTCATCGTCGAGGGGAGCGACAACTTCGCGACCAAGTTCCTCTGCGCCGACGCGTGCCGCATCGCCAAGCGCATGGTCGTCCACGCCGCGGCCATTCGGTGGCACGGTACCGTTCTCGCGGTCGGTCCCAACGGCGGCCCCTGCTATCGCTGCCTCTTCGAGGACATCCCGCGCGAGAACGCGCCGAACTGCGCCGACGCCGGCGTCGTCGGGCCCGTCGTCGGCATCGTCGCCGCCATTCAGGCCGACCTCGCGATCTCGTTCCTCGGCGGTGACGACGTCGCGGGGACTCTCTTCACCTTCGACGGCAAGACGCTCGCCGCCC
>JAYSXP010000455.1:0-10999 GCA_043717125.1 Polyangiaceae bacterium
CAGCGCGCCGAAGTACGCCGGCAAGAACGTCATCAACCCTTCGGCGGTGCTCCTCTCGGGCACGATGATGCTGCGCCACCTCGACGAGTTCGCGGCGGCTCAGGCCATCGAAAACGCGCTCATGGTGACCCTCGAGGAGGGCGTCTACACCCGCGATGTATCGCAGGCTGGGAGCGTGTCGACGACGGCCTTCACCGACAAAATCATCCAGAACCGCGGCAAGCGTTCGGAGCGTTGGCACACACGCGAGCACAAGCCGCTCCGGGTGAAGCCCCTCGACACGGCACGCGACTACGTTCGCCCGAAGAGCCGGCGGACGGTCGGGGCGGACGTCTTCGTAGAGTCCCCGATCTCACCGGACGAGCTCGGCAAGAGCCTCGAGGCCGTCGCGGAGGGGAGCCCTCTCCGCCTCAAGATGATCTCGAACCGCGGGACGAAGGTCTACCCGTACATCGGTGGGATGACGGACTGCGTCGATCACTGGCGCTGCCGGTTCGTGCTGCGCGACGGAGCCGCGACCTTCGCAGACGAAGGCTTGCTCGAGCTCGTCCGCAAGATCGCCACCAAGCATCGCTGGATGCACATCGAGAAGCTGGAAGAGCTGGACGGCGAAGCAGGCTTCACGCGCGCCCAAGGTGAGGACTGAGATGTTCATCTCGACAGAGGCGCTCGCGACGTTCCGTCGTCGGGGCAATGCCCCATTCGCGCGGCCGCTCCCGGCGGTGATCGTGATGGAGCCCGGCATGTTCGTCACGGCCGCCGTCACGGCTTCGTGGTTTCCCGTCTCGTCGCTCCAAACGTTGAACGCTACCGAGCGGACTGGCCTCACCGCAGGGCGGGGCACGATCGAACACGCCATCCACCAGCTCGCCGCGCGCACCGTGGTCTTCTGCGGAGAGGGAACCGTGCGACCCGATCAGGCAGAGGGTCGCGAACGCCTGCTCGGCGCGTGTGTCGCCTTGCATGACGATCCGGTCGTGGGGCCGGCGCTGCGGTCCCACGCCGTCGCCGTCGAGGCGCTCTGGTTCGACACGGTGGAGGGGGACATCTACTGCTGGGCCGCCGCGACCCGTCGCTTCGAGCTGCTCGCGGACGATGGGCTGGAGCGCTTCTTCGCGAAGGTGCGACATCGGGCGGCCTCGGCCTCGGTCTCGTCCTCGTCCTCGTCGGCAGCCGCGGCGTGAACGAGTTTCCCCCGAAGGAACACATGCAGAGGGGCGACGCACGATTCAATCGCTCTTGGGCGGACAAGCCGCTCCTGAGAGCGATGTTCATCCTCTGCTCAGCGGACTATTTCGGCGCGGGGCTCATCGCACGGTATGAAGCTTCGATCGTCCTCCAGACGCCCGGCGGGGCCGCAGCCGCGTCCGAATCTCAGGCGCGAGCGACGATTGAATGTGCCGTGCTCCAGAAGCGAGTGCGCCATGAGGTCGTCCTCGCGCACCGAGGTTGTCGTTTTTGCGGCGCACTGCCGGAAGAAGCGCGTGAGCAGGCGCTCGTACAGTGGCGCGACGTCGGGCAACGCGAGCCTGATTGAAGCAAGACTCACCGTGCTCTTTGTATGCATAGTGCATATAAATCATGGGGGACGTCGACGTCGATCACTGGGGCAAGTAGACGAGGAAGGTCGTCCCGTCGCCGAGCGCGCTCTCCACGCGGATGGAGCCGCCGTGGTCGCGCACGATCCCGAACACGATCGAGAGTCCGAGGCCGGTCCCCTCGCCGACCTCCTTCGTCGTGAAGAACGGGTCGAAGATGTACGGAAGAACCGTGGGCGCGATCCCCATTCCCTCGTCGCGGACCTGGAGGACGACGTAGGAGCGCTCGGTCGCGTCGCAGTTCTCCTCGAGCTTCGCGCGCATCACCGCGGTACTGACCGTGATCGTTCCGCCATCCGCCATCGCATGAACGGCGTTCGCGATGAGGTTGCTCAGCACTTGCTGGAATTCGCTGCGGTTGACCGGCGCATGAGCGCTCTCTCCGCGAACGGCAATCTCGATGTTCTTTTGCTTCGCGAGCGGAGCGAGGAGCTGCGTCGTCTCCTGGCAGAGGGCGAAGACGTCCTCGCTGCTCGTCTCGGCGCCAGCGCGGCGCGCAAACGCGAGGATGTTGCGAACGAGCCTCTCCATTCGCTCGGCCTGCGCGACGATGATGGCCGCCGATTTTCTGGCACCTTCGAGATCGACGCGGCCCTGAGAGATCAGGTCTGCCCTCCCGGAGATCACGTTGAGCGGCGTTCCGAGCTCGTGGGCGAGGCCGGAGGCGAGCTTTCCCACGGTGTTGAGCCGTTCGGCGTGCCTGAGTTGATCGAGCGCGGCCCTGCGTAGAGCGGTCTCGGCGTCCACACGTCGCCGGAGCAGCGAGATCGTGTATGCGAACGCGAGGAACAAGAGCGACTCCGCGAGCGCGTTCCAGAGCGTGAAGATCCACGAAGACGGGCGCGGTCCGACGAAGATGTCCACGCCCGCGGAGCTCGCCACGCACAGAGCGATGATCGCAACCGCGACTCGAAGGCCCCTGAACCACGTGACGATGACCACGGGGATCACGTAGAAGAGCGTGAAAGCCGCCTCCGCGGTCGTGATGGCATCGCCGAGCCCTGCCAGCAAGCTGAGAACGACCGCCGCGGGGAGGGCCTTCTTCCTCGTGAGAAGGCGGAATCCAACATTGATGATCCGCATCCGGATCGGGAGTCTACGGGATGCACCGCTCGGGAGCGCCGGACCTATCGTGCCCGTGCCTACCACGTGCCGCGCGGTCGATGCGCGGCCGATCACGGCCATGGCGTCGTCCGCGGAGCGCCGAACGCATTCAGCGAAAGGAGCACCTGTACCGCGGTGCAGAGCGCATGGAGCGACACTGGCTTGACCATCAACATCGTTTCCAGCGCATCGGCCTTCCGACGCATTCCGTCGTCCGTGAAGCCCGTGATGAGCAAGACCGGCGTCGTGCAGCCCGCGCGTCGGAGCTCCTGCACGACGTCGAGCCCGTTTCCGTGAGGCATGCGGTGGTCAGTGACGATGACGTCGAAGGCGGTCGCCGGCCACGTCGCGACGCTCCCTTCTCGCACACGCAGCAGGAGGTCGTCGCCCGAGGAGATGGCCACGACATCGCAGCCATCGGCGCAGAGCACCTCGACGACCAGGTCACGCATCGCTGGATCATCGTCGGCGACGAGCACACGACCTTTTGCTGCGGCTCCTGGAAACGTCACACCGTCTCACGGCGCCACATCGTCGTGGGCCCCTCGACTTGGCGGTCATGAATGCTCATGGGTTCGTCCACGCACGCACGAGGCATGCCGCACCATCGAGGGGTCGAAGTGACCTGGTCCTCGACGATGCACGTTGCATGTTGCAACGCGGTGCGGAACTGCAACGCGTCAATCGTTCCGCTTGGGCAGCTCGATACGAAGCCTTTCCAGCTTTCGCCACAGCGTCGTCCGGTCGAGTCCGAGGGTCTTCGCGGCAACGCTCTTGCTGCCGCCCGTGGCGCGAAGGACCTGGAGAATGTAGCGCCGCTCCATCTCCTCGAGCGTGACGAGCTCTGCTTCGTCGGTGAGAACGACGTGGGAGCGCTTGTGCCGAGTGATCCGCTCTGGGAGATCCTCGAGGGTGATGTGGTCGTGCGCGGCGAGCGTGACCGCCCGTTCGATCGTGTTCTGGAGCTCGCGCACGTTGCCGGGCCACGAATAGTTGAGGAGCCTCTCGGCGACCTGCGGGACGAGGCCAATCACACGCTTCTTCGCGCGTTCGGCGAATTCCGCGAGGAAGTGCCCGGCCAGAACCACCACGTCGTTCCCTCGGGCGCGAAGCGGCGGCAGACGCACCTCGATCACGTTGATTCGAAAGTAGAGGTCCCCGCGAAAGCGCTTTTCCTCGACGGCCGTCTCGAGATCGCGGTTCGTGGCGGCGATGAGGCGAACGTCGAACGGGACCTCGTTGCGCCCTCCGAGCGGACGCACCACGCGCTCTTGCAACGCCCGGAGCAGCTTCGCCTGGAGGTTGAGGGGAAGCTCGCCGATTTCGTCCAGGAACAACGTACCGCCGTCGGCCTCCACGAAGAGACCGGCCTTCGAGCCCTTCGCGTCCGTGAAGGCGCCCTTCTCGTAGCCAAAGAGCTCTGATTCGAGGAGGCTCTCCGGCATCGCTGCGCAGTTGATCGCCACGAGCGACCTGCTGGAGCGCGAGCCCTGCGCGTGGAGTGCGCGAGCCACGAGCTCCTTGCCCGTCCCGCTCTCTCCGGTGAGCAAGACCGAGCTGTCGGACGGGGCGATGCGGGCCGAGAGGTCATAGACCTCTTGCATCGCCGGGCTCTCCCCCACGAGCCTTCCGAACCCGGTCGAACGCGTGAGCGACTGGGTCAGCCGCTTCACCTCCCGACGAAGCTGATGCTGCTCGACGGCGCGAGCCACCGCGATGTCGAGCACCTCCAGCTTCACCGGCTTGGAAAGGAAATCGTAGGCCCCCGCGCGAACCGCCTCGACGGCCGCTGCGTAATCCCCGAAGGCCGTGAGCATCACGACGGGGACCGCCGCGGAGCGCTCGACCAGCCTCCGGCAAAGCTCGAGTCCGGTCATCCCCTTCATGCGGAGATCCGTGACCACGACATCGAACGAGCCGGTTCGGACCCGCTCGAGCGCGCGCTCGCCCGTCGTGACCGCCTCGACGTCGAAGCCGAGCGTCTCCAACCCCTCCACCAAGAAGTCGCCCATCGCGACGTCGTCGTCGACGATCAGTACCCGCCCCCGGGGCTGCCTCGTGATCGACATCGCAGCACTCTAGCCCACCCGAGGACGGGGCGATCTCCGGCGTCCCGGCACGAGGATTGCGTAGAGGCCGCCCGCGACATGGACCTCCAACGATCGGCTCCCGCGTTTCTCAGGACGTACGCCCTGCCCCTCCTGCTCAGCTTGGCGAGCTGTAGGGGCCACTCGCAGACGGAGCCCCCGTCCTCGCACGAGAGGCGCGCCGATCGCGCGATCGTCCTCGCCGGAGCCAGCGCAGCCTACGTTCGCTCGGAGCCGGCCGGCCCCGCAAACCTGGAGCACTCGCGATCGCTCGTGGCGAAGATCTCGTTCGACGAGCGGCACGTCGCGAAGATGGGGCCGCCGGTCGGAGGGAGAATCGCGAGCATCAACGTCATCACGGGAGACGCCGTGAAGGCGGGGTCGCCGCTGCTGACCATTCACGCGCCCGACATCGCGACCGCCCAAGCGCAGGTCGCCCAAGGGCGTTCGGCACGGCTTCTCGCGGAGAAGGTGGCCGCGCGCGCCGCCACGCTTGCTCGCGACGGTGCGGGCAGCGAAGCGGAACGGCAGCAGGCGGACGCGGCCCTCGTGCAGGCCCAGAATGAAGAGCAGCGCGCCGTCGCTGCTCTGGGCGCGATCGGCGGCGCGCACGGGTCGAGCGACTACCAGCTCGTCTCTCCGATCGCAGGCACGGTCGTCGAACGCAACGTCACCGTCGGGACGCAGGTCCACGCGGACCAGGACGCGCCGCTGGTCACGATCGCCGATCTCACCACCGTCTGGGTGCTCGCCGATGTCTACGAGCAAGACCTTCCGCGCGTGCACATCGGGGACGCCGCCACGGTTCACGTGCTCGCCTACCCCAATCGACGCATCGAGGGAAAGATCACCTACGTGGGCGAGACGATCGACCCGCAGACGCGCTCGGCGCGCGCACGGATCGAGGTGTCGAACCAGGATCTCTCCCTTCGTCCCGGCATGTTCGCGAGGGTGGAGGTCAAGGGCCTCAGCGGAGGCGCCGCCGAGGTCCCTACGAGCGCGCTCCTCGCCCGTCGCGACCAGTACTTCGTGTTCGTGAAGAACAAGGACGGCTCCTATCTGCAGCGCGAGGTTCGCGTGGGCGAGCAGCACGGACAACACGAGTCGATCCTCTCGGGCATCATGCCGGGCGAAGAGATCGTGACCGAAGGCGCGATCCTGCTCGACGCCGAGGCGAACGAGGCGCTCTGACATGATCGAGCGCATCGTCGAGTTTGCGCAGAAGAACCGCGCCATCGTTTGCGTGGCCGCGGTCGTGCTCGCCGCCATGGGCGTCTTCGCGTTCCAGCGTCTGCCCATCGAGGCCTATCCCGATGTCGCCGATCCGTGGGTGCAGATCATCACCCAGTGGCCCGGGCACGCGGCCGAGGAGGTCGAGCGTCAGATCACGATCCCGATCGAGCGCGTCATGAACGGCGTGCCGAAGCACACCGCGGTGCGCTCGACGTCGATCGCCGGGCTCAGTGTGGTGACGCTCATCTTCGAGGACGGTACGGACAGCTACTTCGCCCGTCAGCAGGTGGTCGAGCGAATCGGCCAACCCGCGCTGCCCGACAACGTGACTCCAGCGCTCGGTCCGCTCGCGAGCCCGGTCGGCGAGATCTTGCGCTATCGCCTGGTGAACTGCGCGAAGACACGAACCAAGGAGTGCACGGACGAAGACGCGAAGATCGCGCCGCGGCCGCTCAGCGAGCTGAAGGATCTGGAAGAATGGGTCATCGAACGCGAGCTGCTCGCGACCCAGGGTGTCGCGGATGTCGTCAGCTTCGGCGGCACCATCAGGCAGTACCAGGTCCTCCTCGACCCCTCGCAGCTCGCCGCGAGGAACCTGACGCTCGACGACGTGGAGAAGGCGCTCGCCGCAGCAAACGGAAATGCGGGCGGCGGCATCGTGACCTTCGGCAACGCGGGCCTGAACGTGCGCGGGATCGGCCTGCTCACACCCGAGCAAATCGGCGACGTGTCGATCGCCGTTCGCGACGGTACGCCGGTCCGCGTGAGGCACATCGCCAAGGTCCAGATCGGCTATCAGCCACGCCTGGGGCGGGTCTCGGTCAACGACGACATGGACGTCGTAGCGGCGACGGTCCTGCTCCGGAAAGGCGAACAAGCGCAGACGGTCCTCGACCGCCTGCACGAGCGGATCGACGACATCAACGGCCGCGTGCTGCCTCGCGGCGTGAAGATGAGCCCGCACAACGATCGCACCGATCTGATGAACCTGACGACTCACACGGTGATGAAGAACTTGATCGAAGGGATCGGGCTCGTCACGCTCGTGCTCTTCGTGTTCCTCGGAAACACGCGCGCGGCGCTCATCGTTGCGGTGACCATCCCGCTTTCGCTCCTCATCGCGTTCATCTTCATGGATGCCGCGAAAATCCCGGCCAATCTGCTCTCGATCGGCGCGGTCGATTTCGGCATGATCGTCGACGGGTCCATCGTCGTCGTCGAGAACGTGTTCCGGCAGCTCGCCGACAAGCAGGAGAAGAACGAGCCCTACGAGCTTCGAACGCTCGTCCGGGTGGCGAGCAAGGAGGTGGCGCGACCGGTGGTCTTTGCGATCGCCATCATCGTGACCGCGTACCTCCCGATCTTCACGCTCGAGCGCGTCGAGGGAAAGCTCTTCAGCCCCATGGCGTGGACGGTGGCGTTCGCGCTGGGCGGCGCGCTCTTGCTCGCGATCACGCTGGTGCCCGTCCTCACCACCTTGCTCTTCAACAGGCGCGTCAAGGAGTTTCACAATCCGCTGCTCTCGTTGGTGCGCAAGCTGTACCTGCCGGCGCTGAAGCGTGCGCTCACGTGGCCGCGAGCGGCGTTGGTCGTAGGCGCCGCGCTTCTCGCAGGCGACGCGGCGATGGCCCACGCCATCGGGAGCGAGTTCTTACCGCACCTCGATGAGGGCGCGATCTGGATGAGGGCCTCGATGCCAGCCAACATCTCGCTCGCCGAAGCCGAGGCTCTGGTCGACGGCGTCCATACCCCGCTGCGTCAGACGCGCGGAATGCGCGAGCTCCTCGCGGGCTATCCGGAGATCCGCACGCTGAGCGCGCAGATCGGCAGGCCCGACGACGGGACGGACCCGACCGGCTTCTACAACGCCGAGTTCCTCATGGTCCTCCAGGACCGCAAGACGTGGAGAGGCGAATTTCACGAGCACAAGGACGAGCTCATCGCCGCGATGAACCGCGACCTCGGGACGATACCCGGCGTCTCGTTCGGATTTTCGCAGCCCATTTCCGACAACGTCGAGGAGGCGCTGACCGGCGTGAAGGGGCAGCTGGCCATCAAGATCGTCGGTGACGATCTCAACGCGCTCGACGACATCGCGGAGCAAATGGCGCGGACCATCAAGACGATCCCGGGCGTGGTCGACCTCGGAATCTTTCGCGAGCTCGGACAGTCGAACGTCCACGTGGCCATCGCGCGCGACCGCGCCGAGCGCTATGGCATGTCCGTCAAGGACGTCGAAGACGCGATCGAAAAGGGTATCGGCGGACACAAGGTCAGCGAGCTCATCGAAGGCGAGCGCCATCACGATCTCGTGGTGCGCTACGAAGCCGACGTGCGCGACAACGTCGACGCGATAGGGCAGCTCCTCATCCCGGTCGCAGGCGGAAACCTCGTGCCCCTTTCGCAGGTCGCAGACGTCTCGATCATCGGTGGCGCATCGCGGATCTTTCGCGAGTCGAACCGACGCTACATCGCCGTGAAATTCGGCATTCGCGGGCGCGATCTCGGGTCCACCGTGGACGAGGCACAGGCCGCCGTGAAGGCGAAGGTCCGGCTCCCGGCTGGCTACACGGCGAGCTGGGGCGGCGAGTTCGAGAGTGCACGTCGCGCCGGCCGGAGGCTGGCGATCGTGATCCCGATCACGGTGCTCGCGATCTTCGTTCTCCTCTTTGCGATGTTCCGCCGCCCGCGCGAGGCGCTGATCATTCTCCTCAACGTGCTTCTCACGTCCCCCTGCGGTGGAATGGCGGCGCTCCTGCTCACCGGTACGAACTTCTCCGTTTCGTCCGGGGTCGGATTCCTCGCGCTCTTCGGCGTCTCCGTACAGACCGGTGTGCTGCTCGTGGCCTACATCAAGGAAGAGCGCGCGCTCGGCCTTCCTCTCGACGCGGCGATCGAGAAGGCGGCCGACCTTCGCCTCCGTCCGATCATGATGACGGCTCTCGTGGCGACGCTCGGCCTCATCCCGGCAGCCATCAGCACGGGGATCGGGTCCGACTCGCAAAAGCCTCTGGCGATCGTGGTCGTTGGCGGGCTCATCTCGTCGCTCGCTCTGTCGCTCCTCATGCTCCCGCTTCTCTACAAGCTCTTTGCACCCGCCGACGGCGCGGACGCTCGCCCGCTCGACGCCGCGTGATGGGTCCGAGGAGGACCGCTCGAATGCTACGACTCGATCTGCGAACACTTGGCCTCCTCGCCGCGGCGGCGCTCTGGTCCGGGGTCGCCGGCGCCGATGAGCCGCACCGGGACGCGGCCGTCCTTCGCGAGGAAGAGATCCTCGCTCACTGGCTGAAGAGCAGCCCGGAGACCGCCTTCTGGCGAGCGCAGATCGGGAGCGCTCGGTTCGACGTCATCGCCGCGAAGGTTTGGCCGAATCCCGAGCTCACTCTCGGGTTTCAGGGCGCCGCCGTGGGCGAGCCGATCAACGGCGCCACGGGGTACTCCGCGCAGGTCAGCGCGCCCCTGCCGATCTTCGGACAGATCGGGGCACGACGGGACGCGGCGGAAGCTCTCGTGAACGTCGCGGAGACGACGGTGCTCAATTCGCTGTGGCTACGCGCGGCCGACATCCAGGCCGCCATGGTCACGCGTGCGTTCTCGGACGGGCGACTGGTGATGCTGCAGCGAAATCTCCAGGAGCTCGACCGGATCGAGAGGATCGTCGCGCTCCGGACGTCTGCCGGAGCCACGGGGGAGTACGACATGCTCCGCGTGACGACCTCGACCGCCACCCTTCGCGCGGCGGTGAACACGGCGATCATCGAGCGTGACCGGGCCGAGGCCAACATCGTCGCGTTGGTGGCCGACCCGACGTTCACGTCGGCGCCCATCACGCGTGACGGGCTCATCTTGTTCAGGGGACCCGAGAGCGAGGCCGGGCTCATCGCCGTCGCGCTGAAGAGACGCCCGGATCTCGAGCTCGCGCGGCGCGGTGTGATCGCGAACCAGCGCGCGGCGACGCGCTTTCGGCGCGACGCGATTCCCACCCCGTCCATCTTCGTCGGCGGTGCCAAGTCGTTCGGTCCGGAGAGCGTCTACGTCAGCGGCGGAGTGTCGTTTCCGCTCCCGCTGTTCGATCGCAACCAGGGCCAGATCGGGCGCGCGCTCTCCGACGCCCAGGGACAGCAGTTCCTGGTGGCCGCGCTCGAGGCGAGAACTCGCGCAGAGGTCTCGGGCTCGTGGCGCGCACGACAGAATGCGCGAGCCGGACTCGCCCAGTTCCGCGAGAAGAGCTTGATCGCGGCAACCGAGCTCTTGAAGCGCGCCGAGGTCACGTACCAAGCCGGCAAGTTCTCGATCACCGAGCTCTTCGACGCGTACCAGACGATGTGGGACGCGCGCTCGCAGGAGCTGGATCTGGAGCGTCAGATGGCCGATGCAGAAGCGGACCTCGAACGAGCTGCGGTGCTCGGCACTCTGCTGCCCTGAACCACGCTCCCGGTCGTGCTGACGATGAGCGCCTTCGCGCAGACGGTCGCTTGCTCGCTGGCGCGGCCGTGGGTGAAGCGTGTTGCCCGAAGCGCGCGCCGTGACAGACGGCGTTGGAGCGCGCGAAGAACGCCTAGCGACGTCTCTTCGCGGCTCCGCCGTGCTCGTCCGGAGCGACACGGCGACTGCTCGCGAACGCGTAGAGCGCGCACGCGACGACGGCGACGCTCGGAGGGATCATGGCGGCGTGATGCAGCCGCACGACGGTCAGCGCGCCGGCCATGGCGCCGAGGATGAACGCCCCGGCGATGGTGGCGAGCAGCAAGGCCTTCAGCCCCGAGGGCTTGTCGGGTGGGTTCCGGCCGAACGAGAGTTTGATCCGCACGGTCCCGGAGATCGCCCCACGCCACCAGCGGAACCAGCGCGCCGCCTCGATGCCGAGGTCGGTGACGACGCCCGTGAGATGCGTGGTCCGAACGACGGCGCCGGACAACCTCGTCACGAGGCTGTTCTGCATCCCCATCGCGGCGCAAAGGATCGCGGCCTCGG
>JAYSXP010000456.1:0-3800 GCA_043717125.1 Polyangiaceae bacterium
GCCCGCGCACGACCGTCACGGCCGCGCCTCGACGCGAGGCCCGTCGTATCCGATGACGGGCCACGTGCGCGCGTCGCGGTAGTAGCCCATGAAGAGCAGAGCCTTCAAACCTTCGAAGCCGCCTCGAAGCAGATCGCTCGAGCTCGATTCGAGCGACGCGAGGACCTTGTCCTGATCGGCGGCCTCGAGATGGGTGAAACGAGAGGCCATGGCGAGGCCCGCGGGCGCGAGCTGCTCGATCACGCCCAGGAAGCGCCCGAGATCGCGACGCATGCGCGGCGCCATGTTCGCGACGTAGCCATCGACGAAGCCGGCGACGTCGGCCTCGTCGGGCGTGACGACACCAGGCTGGTCAGCAGCACACACGCGACGCGCGAGGTGCTGCACGACGACGTACTGCCAGGCCTCGAGGCCGACGAGCTTCGTGCGGATGCCCTCGGGTACCTCGTAGCCGCGCGAACGGACGAGCGCGACAATCGAGCCCGTAGCACCGAGGAAGCCGAACGCGATCGCCGCCTTGAGGACGTTCCGCCGAGGAAGCCGAAGAAGCCGAGGGAGCTTCACATCCGCAAGCGTAGTCGCGAGGGCGCGCGGGTGGGGGAGAAGTCTCGTCCTTTCTGATTCGCGCGCCTGGCGAGCGACGTGCTCATCCTTGAGCTCGATGCGCGCACCGTCCTCGTCCTCGGCATCGTCGTCCTCCTCTGTAACGCGGCCCTCGTGCCCGCGTGCACGTACGACTTCACGCTTGGCCCGATCGCCGCTGCGACGCCGAGCGACGGAGGCACCGACGCCCCGTCGTCGTCCTCCGGCGGTGCGGGCTCGTGCAGCGGCAAGAGCTGCTCGTGTGCCGAAGAAGCGGCGCAGAACGCGGTCCTCGGATCGGCTACGCTCCCGCCCGTGCACCTCTTCGGTCTCACGGGCGGGATCGCCTCCGGCAAGAGCGCCGTAGCGGCGCGCCTGCGCAAGCGGGGCGTCCCTGTCATCGACGCCGACGAGCTCGCACGTGACGCGGTCGCCAAGGGCTCGGCCGGCCTCGCCGAGATCGTGAGGACGTTCGGTGAAGAGATCCTCACCGACGACGGAACGCTCGACCGGAAGAAGCTCGCGGCTGTCGTCTTCACCGACGACGCCAAGCGCAGGACATTGAACGGCATCGTCCACCCCATCGTGACGATGCTCACCTTCAAGCGCTCCGCCGAGCTCCGCGACGAGGGCCACCCGCTCGCGTGCTACGAGGCCGCGCTCCTCGTCGAAAACGGCGTCGCCGACGCCTTCCGACCGCTCGTGGTGGTCTCGGCTCCCGAGGAGACCCAGGTGACCCGTGCCTGCGCCAGGGACGACGCGGCCGAGGCCGAGGTAAGGGCTCGGATCCGGGCGCAGAGGCCCCTGGCCGACAAGGTGAAGGTCGCCGATTTCGTCATCGAAAACACCGGATCTCTCGCGGATCTGGACCGCCGGACGGACGAGGTCCTCCACGCCATCGGCAAGAGCCTCGGGGTCGCCCTGGATCGACTCGACGGCGAGGAAACATCCCAAGAGTGATACACTTGGGCCTTCGATGAGCAGGTACCGGACCGGCGTTTCGTCGAGCTACAACGACGGTCCCGAGCCGCGCGACTCCACTCCTCTGACCAAGGAGCGCGCCGGCCTCGTCCTGCTCTACGCGCCCAACTTCGAGCAGCTCTCGCCGGCGTACGTGTTTGTCTCCTCCGAGCTGACGATCGGCCGCGATCCGTCGAACCTCATCTGCGTCCCCGAGCAGGCCGTCAGCCGCGAGCACGCGCGCCTCTATGCCCGGGACACGCGCTGGATGCTGCAGGACCTCGGGAGCCGCAACGGCACCATGGTCGACGGCTCGTACATCACCGACGTCGAGCTCGAGCCGAACCACGAGATCCGCGTCGGCGATGCGATGTTCAAGTTCGTCGATACCGGCGCCGAGAAGTGCGTCGCATACCGCATCGACGGCAGCGTCGCGGGCGACCGCAAGGCGAGGCTCTTCACGGACCTGGTCGGCGGCGCGCAGATGGACCAGATCGCCGCCGACATCGAGCGCATCGCGCCGACCGAGCTCTCCGCCGTCGTCCTCGGCGAGACGGGTACCGGAAAGGAGGTCGTCGCGCGCGGCATCCATCGCTTCTCGGGTCGCAAGGGGACGTTCCAGGCGATCAACTGCGCGGCCATCCCGCACAACCTCCTCGAGAGCGAGCTGTTCGGCTATCGGCGCGGCGCGTTCTCCGGCGCCGACCGCGACAAGCCAGGCCTCATCAAGCTCGCGGACGGCGGCACACTCTTCCTCGACGAGATCGGCGACATGCCGCTCGATGCGCAGGCGAAGCTCCTGCGCGTCCTCCAGTCACGCGAGGTCTTCCCGCTCGGCGCGACGACGCCCGAGCTCGTCGACATCCGCATCGTCTGTGCGACGCACCGGGATCTCTACCAGTACGTGAAGGAGGGGAAGTTCCGAGGCGACCTCCTCGCACGACTCAACGAGCATGTCGTCCGTCTGCCGCCGCTCCGCGAGCGCAAGGAGGACATCTTCCTGCTCGCGAAGAGCTTCTGCACCCGTTACGGGCGTCCGGACATGCAGTTCTCGTTCTCGTTCCTCGTCGCGCTCTTTCACTACGACTGGCCGTTCAACGTGCGCGAGCTCGAGAGCTGCATCAAGCGGGGTGTCGCGCTCACCGACAGCATCGAGCTCGACACGATGCACCTGCCCGACGCGATCAGCGAGCACATGAAGGGCTACGGCGATCGGCCACGCGTCTCGCTCCCGAGCCAGCTTCCGGCAGCACCCTACGAAGGTCACCACCCGCACCTCCCATCCCCCGGCGGGACGCCCACCGCTTCTCCGCCGAGGCGCGGGCCGCCGACCGAGGAGGAGCTGCGCCTGCTCCTCGAGCGCCACAAGGGCAACATCGCCGCTGTCGGTCGCGAGCTCGGCAAGGAGCGCATGCAGGTGCATCGCTGGCTGAAGCGCTACGAGATCGATCTCGCGCAGTACCGGAGCGAGTAGCTCACGCGACCTACGTGCCGTTCTCGTCGGCCTGGCCGGCGATCTTCAGGCGGCCGTCCTCGCGACGAAGCAAGAGGACGAGGATGTCGCCGAAGAGCTGATCCGAGCCGACGCGCGGCGTGGCGATCGGAACACGTACGTAGAGGTCGCCAGGACGCATTTCCGTCGGGCGCGGCGGAGCTCCCGACGCACCGAGGATGTCGAACGAGAACTTCTCGATCTGCGCGATGCGCGCGACCTCGACCCCGGCGAGCTTCTGGTACTCGAAGTTCTTGATCTTCGTTCGCCAGAGGTCGATCAGCTGGGTCCTGTTCCCGGTACGGCCGAGAGGCGAAGCTTCCTGCGCGAGGAG
Organism: Polyangiaceae bacterium; assembly: GCA_043717125.1. Lineage (GTDB taxonomy): Bacteria > Myxococcota_A > Polyangia > Polyangiales > Polyangiaceae > Labilithrix. The sequence continues at coordinate 3,369 of JAYSXP010000456.1, forward strand.
CTGCGTCAGCGCGTCGACGTCCTCGCGCTCGAACCCGCGGATATACGCGCGCACCACGTCCTCGACGTCCTTGTCGGCGAGGGGCTCGCGAAGCGCGACGATTCCCGTCGCCGACGCGCGATCGGAGGCCGTAGGCATCGCCGGCGCGGGCTCGAGCACCACGCCATCGGGACGCCTCGGCGCCTTGGGCATCTCCGTCGCCGTCTCGAGGATGCCGGAACCCGCGCACGACGCGCACGCGAGCATGAGCGCGAGTGGGACGAGCCCACGTGCCCTCCGTGCGCGCGTGTTCGTCACCCCCTCAGATCGACTCGATGTACGGTTCCTTGCCACGCTCGACGGTCACGATCGCACGATCCGGGATCACCTTCCAGCGCGACTGAGCGGTCGGCGACGAAGCGGCGATCGACCAGTCGTCGTCGAAATCTCCAG
>JAYSXP010000457.1:0-10974 GCA_043717125.1 Polyangiaceae bacterium
CCTGAGCGACCTTCGGGAGCTCGTGCCGTGTGAGTCACACGGCCTGAGCGACCTTCACTTCGCGGCCGCCCGGCGACGACGGCGCATCGCGAGGAGCGCGGAGAGCACGGCGGCGGCGAGTGCAAAGCCGAGCGCGATCCTCCGATAGCGACGTCCAGGATCGACGGCCAGCGCGGCAGCGACGAAGTCCGGCGCGACGTACATAGCCAGATCCACGCCGGCGAGCTCCGGCCTGGGGACGCTCTCGGGAATGAGCGCGAGCGCAGGAGCGAGATCCTGCGTGCGCACCTCGGGTGTATCGGGAACTCCGGGTTCGTAGAGCCGCACCGCCACCTCGAGCTCGCCTCGGTCGCGCGCCGGAAATTCCTTGGCGAGTGCGTCGACGGCCTCGGCCTGCGCCGTATGGATTTGCTTCTCGGCAGCGGCGATGGCGCGTACCGCCGAGAGAACAGCCTCACGGCGTTCGGTCGCCACCCGGCGCGTCACGACGAGGACGTTCGTCTGTCGGTTGCCGAGCTCCGGCACCTCGCCGCCCGCTTGATCGAAGACCAGGACGCCCTCCCCCGACGCAATCACCTTCTCGAGGTGCGGCGACAGGAGATAGGCGACGTCGACCGTCTTGTCCTTGAACGGCGCCCCCAAATCGCGCGTGAGGAGGACAGTCGTCTTGAAGTCCGTGTCGACGTCGAGCTTCTGGCTGACGAGGAGGTCCTTCAGGCGGCCGTACCCTGCGGGCGGATACGCGAGCGTCGCTCCCCGGAGCGCTGCAAGCCGATCGTGCGGAGTGCCGGCCTCGGGGACCTTGCGCGCGGTCATCGCCGAAGCGCGAGCGACGAGCGCATAGGGATCGTTGCGAAAGAGGTTCGCGACGATTACGGTCTCTGCCTTGCCCGCGATGAGGCGGAGGTACGTGGCCGGCGGAAGGAGGGCCGCGTCGACCTCGCCGCCCTCGAGGAGCCCGTCGAGCGGTGCCTTCCCGCGCTGCGGCGGCGGAGCGACGACGAGCTCGACAAGGAGCCCCTCGTGCTCGAACGCACCGCCGCCTCGCGCCACCCAGAACGTCAGGTACTCGAGGCTCTCCCTGTCGGGGACGAGGACCTTGAGCGTCTCGCCCGCGCGCGCCGCCGTCGACGACGCGAGGAGGACGAGGAGGACGAGGAGCGTGAACGACAGCGTGCGAACGGTGCGAAGCGGAGCCACGCCCCACCGCGTACCGGAACGCGCACGCGATCACAAGCCGACGGGTGCCGGTCGCATCAGGGCTTCTTGCAGTAGCCCTTCTTGTTGCAGCTGCCCGCCAGCGGAGCGACGCACACGGTCGTCGCGTCCTCGGCGGTGCACCTCGCCGAGCAGTAGTGTGCTCCCTGATCGCTCGCGTAGCAGACGCCGCTCGCGCAGTCGTCGTTCGTCGTGCAGATCTCGGTGAAACCCTTCTTCGCGCCGGCTTCGGCCGCGGGACTCGCGGGACTGGTCGTGGTGGCGGTCGTGGCGGGCGTCCCAGTACCCGTGCCGGTGGTTTCGGTCCCGGTCCCGGTGCCGGTTCCCGCTCCCGTGCCGGTTCCCGTGCCCTCACCGCTGGGCTTGCCATCATCGGACGAGCAACCGCTGAGGATGCACGATGCCGCGAGCACGGTAACGAGGAGCGACGTTCGGATCATGAACGTTCTCCCCAGCACATGGCGTACCGAAGCATGGGCCCTCATCCGATCCAGGATGCGCAAGGCTTTCGCAGGTACGCGCGACGAGGTGAGGTCTACCCGCGATGGGCAAACCTGCACGTGTCGTGGTTCACCGGTTCCTCGGGGGCGGTGTCGCACCCGCGCGGCGGCGCCTTCGGGTCAGCGGGCTACCGGCTCCGCGGGCCGGGCTTCGTAATCCCACCTCACGCCGAACAGGAACTGCTGGTACCCGCCCGTGAAGATGCCCTCGGGACGGCGCGCGACGACGAAGTCGCTGTCGAGGAGGTTCTTGCCGGTGAGCCGGAACGTGACCCCGCTCGGACGATGATGGTAGTGAACCGTCGCGTCGGCGACGCCGTAGCCATGGATGCGGCCTATGCGTCCGGTCATGTCCTCGGGCACCGTGTTCGCCTCGTCCGAGAATTGCGGGCCGACGTAACGGAAGGCAAGCTGCCCGCCCCATCCGCTCCGCAGCTCGACGTCCATGTTCGCGTTGAACGAGTGCGCGGGCGCGTAGGGCAAGAGGTTGCCGGCGTTCCTGCCGTAGCGAAACGTCGCGCGCGAGTACGTGTAGCGAACGCCGACGTCGACGATGGCATCGGCCTTTGCGACCTTGGCGAGCATCGCGGTCGTCCCCGTCTCGAAGCCGTAGATCGTGGTCGCGCCCGCGTCGCTCAGCGCGGTCGCGTCGGTCGCCTCGGCCGATGTGTTCGCGATCACCTGATTCGAATACATGGAGAGGAAGCCCGTGAGCTCGCTGCGTAGCCACGCGGCCGGCGCGACGCGCGTGCCAAGCTCGTAGTTCAGGCTCTTTTCGGCCTTCACGCCCTGCGGGACGCCGGCGACGCTCACGGACGACGCGAACCGTGGCGGCGCGAAGCCGAGGTGCAGCCCCGCGAAGACATGCGCCCTCTTCGTGCCGTAGATCGCTCCCACGCCGGGGATGACGCCGTTGACGTCGTCGCCGCCCTCGAGAAACACGTCCTCCGAGGTCGTGCCGCTCTGGCGACGCAGGATGGTGCGCTTGACCGTCAGGTGCTCGAAGCGAACGCCCGGCGTGAGGAGGAGATCGTCGCGGAGCGCGATGCGATCCTGCACGTATCCGGCGACCGCGAGGCCCGCGTGCTTCTCCTCCGACTGCGCAGCACCCGAATACGACTCGGGGTAGTCGCCCTTCCGATCCTGGTAGTGGGCGCTCTCGCGGAGCAGGCGCCCACCGAATTCGAAGGTGTGCCCGACGTCGCCGGTCTTCAGCCGGTGCTCGAACCGCGGCTCGAACCCGACCACGGCGTACGCGCGGTCGAGGATGCGGTCGCCGTGACCAAAATAGATCGCTCCGCCCGGCACGGTGGGGTCGCCGACGATGCGATCGTAGTCCTCGATCGCGGACGGGCTACGCGAGTAGGTCTGGCGGCGCCAGATGCGCTCGGTGGTGTAGCCGTAGACGAGCGTCTTCAGCTTCGTGCTCGCAGAGAGGCGCTGCTCGTGCGTGAGCGACGCGTCGTAGCGATCGAGCACGAGGTGGCTCGACGGTGAGAGCGTCGCGCGCCGCGGCTCGTCCCGGTACATGTCGCGCGTGAGGCCGACGTCCTCGGATCCGGATTCGTCGCGATGGAAGCCGAGCTTCACCATTGCTTCGCCGTCGGCTCCGGTGTCGAAGGCGATCTTCGCGAGGCCGTTCGTCGACTGGAAGCCTTGGTCGCGGAAACCGTCGCCGCGGCGGTGGAGGACCTGCACGATGTAGCGCACGCCACCGTACGAGTCGCCGTAGCTCGCGAGGCCGCGCGCGTAGCCGTAGCTGCCGGCGTCGACGTCGGCGGCGAGCGTCCGATGGTCGGGCGGCGCGAGCGTGAGGAAGTTGATGGTGCCCGCGAGTGTCTGCGGCCCGAAGAGGATGTTGCCGCTCCCCTTCACGACCTCGATGCCGCGCATGCGCTCGACGGCGGGCGCGTAATACATGTCCGGCTCGGAGTACGGATTGATCGAGATCGGGATTCCGTCCTCGAGCATGAGGACGCGGCGGCTGCGCCCGGCATCGAGACCGCGAATGCTGATGTCGAGACGACCGCCGCCGCCGTACTCCTGGCGCGCCTGCACGCCGGGGACGCGACGGAGCATTTCCGCGAGGTCGAGCGGAGCCGCACGCTCGATGTCCTTCGTCGACACGAGCGTGCCCGAGCCGGGGACGCGCTGGAGGGAATCGGACTTGGCGCCGATGACACGCACCTCGGCAGGCTCGCGCTGCGCCGGCGCCTGATCCGCGGGCGGGGGCGCATCGCCGGGCGGGGGCGCATCGCTCGGCGAAGGCGCATCGCTCGGCGAAGGCGCATCGCTCGGCGGCATGGGCTCCTGCGCATGCGAGAGCGAAGCAACGAGCAGAGGGCTCAAGACCAGCGCCAGCGAGAGCCGCTTCTTCATGGTGCGCTGCAGACGCCGTGGCTCGGCGTGCAGCCGGGAGAAGGCGCCGGGCATTCTGACGCCGTCGTGCACTTCTTCGTGCAGACCTGCCCCTTGCTAGGGAACGAAAAGCACACGTTGCCCGCCTCGTTGCACGCACCGTTCGCACCGCACCGCGCGAGGAACGCACCGCCGGCGCTCGCCTCTTGCGCATGCGCGTCCACAGGGCTCGCATCACGGCCTCCGTCGACGCCGGGCGTGGTGCCGTCGCAGACGCAGCTCTGGAAGCCGTCCTCGGTCACGTTGCACGCCTGGAAGCCGTGCGCGCCGCTCTCGCAGCGGCACCCCTGGTACTCGCCGCGGTAGCACGGCGCATACGACGGCGAGCACGCGAGCACGACCAGCACGACCAGCGACGAGGTCACCGCGAGCACGAGGGGGCCGCGCATCGTGAGGCGAGGCTATACGGGGGCGCGGGCCTAGACCAGAGCGCTCGTCAGTCGCGGACGACGAGCCCCTCCGCGAGCGCGCGCGCCATGACGGCGTGCGTCGCTGCGTGGCCGGGCCGCGTCACGCGCAGGATCCCTCGAGGTGGACCGCCGTAGAGAAACAGGTCGCCGACCAGATCGAGCAGCTTGTGGCGGACCGGCTCGTCCGCCGTGAATGGCGCGCCCGACCAGAGGACCCGTCCGTCGCCGATGACCACCACGCTCTCCGGCGTGACGTGCGAGGCGAGGCCGCGTTCGAGGAGATCCCCCACCTCGCGCTCGAAGCCGAACGTCCGCGCGACCGCGATCCGCTCGCGAAAGTCGTCGGCGTCGCCCGTCCATCGGGCTTGCTGCGCGATGCGGTCGTCATCGAAGTCGACCGCGATCTCGAGCGTCACGCCTTGCCCATCGCCGCACGCGAGCTCGTACCGACTTTCCCCGTGCTCCATCACCCCGGCGCGGACGACCCGGAGCGGCGTCGGCGACGGCGGCACCCCGAGCGCTCGAACGAGATCGACGTAACGACGCGCGCCGCCGTCGGCGAGCGGCGGCTCGGCTCCGTCGACGACGACGGCGACGCCCGCGTGGACACCGAGGCCTCCAAGCGCAGCGAGCACGTGCTCCACCGTCCCGATGCGAACGATGCCGCTCGGGTCCTCGACGGTCGTCGAGCGGGTCGTGTCGACGACGCGCAGATCGACGACGCGCGTGTCGATCCCGCGGGCGCGCAGGATGGTCGCGCCGTCGTGGCGCTCGAAGCGGACGGCGCCGGGAGCTCCGGAGTGCAGCCCGTACCCCTCGACGCACGCGCTCATGCGTCGTCGCGCTTCCGGAGCACGAGCGAGGAGACGAGCCAGCCGATCACGAGCCCTGCCCCACCCCATGCAAGATACATCCAGCTCGGCGGGGGCGGGACGCGCAGCGCGACCCCGTGCGCCTTCGCGATCGTCGCCTCGAGCGCGGGCTGCCACTTCGCCGCCTCGCCGGCGCCGTAGAACGACGTCGTGATCACCGTGCCGCCGTCGACCGGAAAGACGAAGAAGAGCCGGCGATACACCGCGCCGTTCTTGTTCAGGCACTCGCCTTCGATGAGCCCCACGCGGGCGCCGTCGGGACGCATCCGCGTCTCGTGCCGGATGTCCTTCCACGTGACACCGCTCGGCTCGAGCACCTGCGGCATCCCGCTGGCGATCGTCGCGAGATCGGTGGGCTCGACGGTGCCGCCGCCCTTCGAGCGCTTCAGCATGATCCGGGGCGTGACGGCGAGGAGGTTCATCGTCGGGTAGAGCCACTCCTGATCCTCGTCGCCCTGCCTCGCCTCGCCCTTCGCCTCGATGAAGCCCTCGGGCGGCGCGAAGGAGAAAGGCTCGCCGGCGGCGCGATCGCGCGGCGCAACGATGCGCGGGCCGAGCAAAGCGGCGAGCAGCGTGGTGACGACGACGACGGCGCGGCGCATTGCGGGCCACCCTAAGGGACGAAAATGACGTGTCAAGCCGGCAGGTTGCGGGGGGCGATCCGGGGTGTTCAGACGGCTGTCGTAAGGGTTGCCGCCGCGCGGGATTCGAGATCCAATCACGCCGTTCCAGGCCTGAAATCCCCTTTCCTCGGAGGTCCTCGTGCGCTGTTTCACGCGTCTCGCTTCGCCTGTTCTCCTGGTCTCCGCGCTCGCGCTGTCTGCCGGCACGACCGGGTGTGACGACAAGAAGAAGACCGAGACTGCTCCCACGCCGTCTGCAACGGCGAGCGTCGCGGCGAGCGCGTCCGCGGCCGCGTCGACCGCAATGCCTGCGCCCGAGGCCGGGACGACCGCGACGGCCGACGCCGGACCGACGGACGGCCACATGGCGAACTGCCCGACGGCGGCGCCCGGCGCAACCGTCGCGCTGAAGGACGTCGAGGGCGGCATCGAGGTCTCCGTCACCGGTAAGGATGAAGCGTCGACGAAGGAGATCAAGGCGCGCATGGCCAAGCTCGTCGAGGCTGACAAGCACGAGGCGGACGCCGGGGTGAAACACGATCACTCCGGCAGTGGCCACGGAACGTACGGTCGTTGCACGATCGTCATGCGCAACACCAACCTCACGACGGCGGACATCCCGAACGGCGTGAAGGCGACGGTCCTCGCGAGCCAGAAGGCCGAGGTCGATTTCGTGCGCCGCGAGACGCGCGAGCGCGACAAGGAAGCCAGGGCGCCGGGCGTGGAGGGCGCAGGCTCCCAAAAGATGGCGCACTGCCCGAGCGCCGTCGAAGGCGCGGCGACGGTCGTGAAGGACTCCAAGGAAGGCGTGATCGTCACCGTCACCGGCGCCCCCGACAAGGTGAAGGAGATCCAGGCGCGCGCGAAGCACGCCGCCGAGGTCGCAAAGCTCGCCGAGCCGCCGAAGGTCGAGCACAACTCCGAGGGCAAGGGCGGCGGCGGGCTCGGTCGCTGTCCGGTCGTCGTCGAGGGCGACACGACCGTCGAGGTGAAGGATCTCCCGAACGGCAGTGAGATCACCGTGAAGGCGAAGAAGGACGTCGCCGCCCTCCAGAAGGAAGTGAAGGAGCGCGCCGCGAAGTTCGGAACGAAGTGAAAGGGCGCGCGACCCGCGGACCTGGTCATCGCCTCGCCCATCGAAGGCCGTAGCCCCCTCCCGGAAGTCTCGTTCGACGTTGATCGGAGGGGGCTTTTTGGCGTCCGGAAGTCCGCTCCGACCGCACTCCTACACCCCCTTTCTGCGGCTCGCCCGCCTCAGTTGGCGAGGACCCGATCCAGCAATCTGTCGGTGGTGTGGATCACGCCGTACCCGAAACCACATTTCCGCTGAGTTGCAGCGTGGCCACGTCTGGATCCGGGTTACATCGCGGTTACAGCGCCTTGCGCATTACCGGGAACTCGCAGTTCCGCAGGATTGGACCAGGGCTCCAGTGTAGGCAGGTCGAAAACGCGGTCGGCATAGCGGGTGCACGAGGTTCTGACGTACCGCGATGGCAAACCCGCTCCGCAACCAGCTCCTGATGGTCCTCGTCGCAGCCGGCGCGCTCATCGCCTGCTCGAAGAAGACCCCCGAGCCGGCCAAGCAGGTCGGCGCGGCGTTCCCGCAGGCCGCGGCGCTCCGGGCGGCGGAGAAGTCGGAAGCCGACGCGAAGAACGGTGTCTCGGGCGAGGGCAGGCTCGACCCGAACGATCCGAAGCACGGCGCGCGCAAGATGATGGGCCTCGACGTCGGCGTGTTCGTCGACGGCGTGCAGGCCTCGGTCCTCCGCTACGGCGACCTTCCCTCGATGCCGTCCGAGACGCTCGAGGGTGGCGCCGTCCGCTACAAGCTCGTCGACTACGTGAAGGCGATCGGCATCGCGCCGGCCAGCATCAAGTCGATTCATATGCACGGCAACGGCGATCGGATCGGCAGCGTCGAGGGCTCCGAGCTCCTGAAGGAGCCGAACCGCTTCCAGTTCCAGTTCCTCTCGGGCACCACGGGCACGCCGGCCGTTCGCTGGGACACCGACGGCCTCAAGAATGAGTTCGTCGTCCACGAGATCCGCAAAGTCACCATTTACGTGAAGAAGGCGTCGCCGATCGTCGACGCGAAGAAGTCCTGCCACGTCGGCGCGGACGGCGAGTGCTCGGACGCGGTTCCGTACGCCTCTGGCGATGCGGTCAAGGGCACGCGCATCTACGTCGACGGCAAGATGGTCGGCTTCGTGAAGCGCCGCCAGCTCGCCGACGCCCTCGTCATGGGCGACACGGCGAACGGTGAGCGCAAGTACAACGTCGCGAAGCTCGTCGCGGGCTTCGGCGTCGACACCTCGGGCATCCAGGCGATGGATCTCATTGCCGGCGACGACGTCATCGCGCACGCCGACGCGGCCAAGTTTGCGACGCTCGCTCCCGAGCTCTTCTTCACGCTTCCGAAGCACAATCACGGCAAGGTGCGCGTTCACGTTCCCGCGTCGCTCCAGGTCACCGGCTCTGCCGACGACAAGGACGCGCTCATCAGTAGCGTGCAGATCTTCAAGAGCACGAAGCCCGCGTCCCGCGAGCTGAGCGCCATCTCCGAAGACACAGATTTGAGCGTGCAGCTCGCCTCTAACGCGGCGACCGCACGCGACTGAGGTCGGCTCTCGCACCACCCGTTCGTAGTTCTGGAGGATGCCCGATGAAGACGTCTCGTATTTGCGCTGGTGTGGTTGCGACGCTCGCTCTCTTCGCCGCAGGTCATGCACGCGCGGACGTCGTGGCAGCCGGCGATACGGTCGTCCTCAACACCTTCCAGACGATCTGGATCAAGGGTGACGCTCTCGGCCCGCTCCAGAACGGCGCGCCGCGCATCGGCAAGAACACCGGCGCCGGCCTGATGGACGCGCAGTTCACGTTCGACGCGAAGTCGAACCCCGCCGAGGTCCTTCTCGGAACGACCTTCACGCGCTCGGCCGCGACGAAGAACCAGAACGCGGCGAACGACAGCTACATGCAGGGCGGCTTTGCGCTCGCGAAGCTCACCGACAAGGGCGTCGTCCCCGGCGCCGTCGTCAACCTCCCCTCCCTCGAGGGTGAGCGCACCTGGATGCGCCCGCAGATCGCCTTCACGGGCAAGTACACGGTCCTCATCGCCGCCAGCGAGGACAACGGCATCAACAACAACCCGCAGCCCGTCATGTACATCGCCGACAAGGTGACCGGCGCGCTCCAGACGATCCCGAACAACACGCGCGGCGCAGACAGCAACAAGCCGACGAACCTCATCCAGACGGCGCTCGAGCAGGGCATCACCGTCAACAACCCGAACAACCAGCGCGGCCCGCACTCGATCGCCCAGGTCGGCCCGAGCTCGTTCGTCGTCGGTATGCAGTACAACAACCAGGCGCAGGAAGCCTTCAAGGTCACCGTCCAGGACGACGGCACCGTGAAGATGGACTGGCTGAAGCGCTTCTCGAACACGGCGCAGCACTGCCGTCCGCAGGTCGTCGTCGCCCCCGGCGCGACGGAAGGCTTCATCGCCGCGGTCGAGGCCAACAACCAGCCCGCCGAGATCGGCTTCCGCGTCACGAAGTTCAACGTCGCCACGGGCGCCGTCGTCGCGAGCAAGATCGCGGTGCGCTCCGACCCGCAGAACAACAAGTACGTCGCCGAGCCCTCGGTCGGCCTCGTCGGTGACAAGCTCGCCATCGGGTACTCGCTCAGCGCGTCGGTCAACCGCCAGCGCAACGGCGACAACGGTCACGCGGGCGGCGCGCAGGTCGCGCTCCTCAACCTCTTCAGCACCGCGGATCTCTCGCCCATCGGCGCGCCGATGCTGAACGCCGCGGCCTACGGTCGTCACGCGACGATGTTCGCGACAACCTACGGCCCGAACGCCGAGCCTGCCATCGCGTACATCGGCGGCTCGTCGACCGGCACCAAGGGCGCGTTCGAGCAGCTCATCCCGCTGAAGGCGGACGGCACGCTCGGCCTCAAGGACGCCGCGAAGCTCTACGCGGTCTCCACGTACTCGGACGTCGCGAACGTCCAAGCCCGCGGCAAGCGCAACCCGAACAACCAGGCGCGCGGCTTCATCAACGGCCTCGGCTCGGTCCCGAACCCCGGCTTCGGCAAGGGTGCGACGGCGTTCATGCCGGAAACCAAGTCGTTCTCGTTCTCGACCATCACCGGCTACACGGACACCGCCGCGGCGGCGATCGGCAAGCGCAACAGCATCTACCTCACGCTCGTGCCCGCCTCGTGGCAGGCCGGTCTCCAGACGACGCCGGGCTCTCCGACGTCCACTCCCGGTACCGACGCGAACGGCCAGCCGTCGACGACGGGCCCCGCGCCGCGCACGAAGGCGCCCGCGACGAACCCCAGCGGTGACGGCAAGTCCTCGGAAGACACGAACGTGCTCCAGGGCACGGAAGCCACGACGCCCGACGGCGACACCGGCAGCCACGCGCAGCTCGGTGGTGACAACGGTGGCTGCTCGGTCTCGAGCACCTCTTCTTCGACGACGGGCTCGGGGCGAACGGGTGGTTTCCTTCTCCTCGCGGTCGCCGGTGTCATCGTCGCGCTCCGCCGCAAGCAGGAAGAGGTCTGATCATGAACGCCCGCTACCTCCTCGCAATCGCTCTCGCAACTGCGGCCGCCGTCGCCGCGTGTGGCTCGCCCGATAGCAGCCAGCTCGGCAACGGCGAAGACAACGGCAACGGCAACGGCAACGGGACGGGGACGGGCACGGGCACGGGGACCGGAACGGGAGCGGGGACCGGCACGGGAACGGGGACCGGCACGACGCCCGGCAACCTCCCGACCGCGAGCAAGGCGGGCAAGGCCTACTTCATCGCGACGGTCGCGCCGATCCTCGAAGCCAAGTGCTCGGGCTGTCACACGCCGGGCGGCCTCGGCAACCCTGCGTGGATGGCGAAGACCGATGCGGCCGCGACCTACGACCTCGTCT
>JAYSXP010000458.1:0-3777 GCA_043717125.1 Polyangiaceae bacterium
GACATCGCGGGGTGGCCGGCGATCAACCGCATCCTCACGCCCATCGAGCTCGACGGAGAGGCACGCACGCTCTACGAGCAGGCCTGGACCGAGTTCCGCAGCGCCATGGAGCTCGCGCCCCGCGGGCGTGACCCGAAGTCGGCGCTCGCCGCGACGCTGAGGCTCCGGCAGAAGAGCTCGCTCATCCGCGCGCAGGGCACGGTCGAGCTGACGCGCGAGCTCCTGGAGAACGGCCATCAGGTCGCGATCTCCGTCGCCTTCCTCGAGACGCTCACCCAGCTGCGCGCCTCGTTCGAGACGGGCCCTGGCGCCGTGCCGTGCGCGGTCATCCACGGCGGCGTGCCTGCGGGCATGCGCGAGGAGGAGCGACTCCGCTTCCAGCGGGGAGAGGCGCGCATCGTGCTCTTCACGGTGGAAGAGGGCATCTCGCTCCACCAGGGCGAGTACGCCGACATTCCGCGCTCCGAGGTGATCCACGATCTGCGCTGGTCCGCCATCCAGATGGCGCAGATCGAGGGTCGCTGTCACCGCGACGGCCGCTTCGCGCAGGTCTACTGGGCCTATGCCGACGACACGATCGAGGAGCGCGTCGCCCAGGTCGTCGCGCGCCGCATCTCGTCGATGAAGGAGATGATCGGCGACGATGTCGAGACGCTCCGGGAGATCGAACGGCTCCTCGTCAGCGGGTGAGGTGCCGGAGCTGGCTCCTTCGAGGTCCTGAGGTGCGTGCGGCGCCCGCGGGCCATCTCAGTTGTCGTGCTTCGGGATCCCGCCTTTTGGCGGGAGCTCGGCGATCGTCTTGCCGGCCTCGCGGTAGCGGCCGCGCATCTCCTCGGCGAGCTCGGGGCGCTTCCGGATCAGATCGTCGCTCTCCTTGGGGTCGGTGGCGAGGTCGTAGAGCGCGAAGCGCACGTCGTTGCCGAAGGCGATGAGCTTCGTGTGGTCGTGGACGAGCGCGCGTCGGCGCTCGTTGTATTCGTCCTCGGGCAGGTCGGCGATCACGTCGCGCGGCGCCGCCTCGCCGCCACGCAGCTCGGAGACGAGGCTCGTCCCGCGGAGTGTCGGGATGGGCTTCGCGCCGAGGAGCTCGACGAACGTGGGCGCGAGATCGGCATGGCCGCGCGGTGTGTCGATGACGCGCGGTGCGACGCCCGGCATGTAGACGAAGAGCGGTACGCGGACCAGCTCCTCCCAGAGCTCGTGGGCATGACGCGTGATGCCGTGCTCTCCGAAGGCTTCGCCGTGATCGGCCGTGACGACGATCGCCGTCCGTTCGCCCCACGGCTGGGCGGCGACGAAGTCGAGCAATTTACCCACCCAGAAATCGGTGAAGAACACCTCCTCGTCGTAGAGGTCGCGCGGGCGCTTGCCGAAGTGCGGGCTCTCCGCGTGCGTGTGGTACACGTCGTGCGGGTCCATGAAGTGGAACCACGCGAAGAAGGGCTTGTCGCCCTTCGCGGCCTCGCCGAGCAGCTCGATCGCGAGCGGGGTGAGCTTGTCGCTCGTGACGTAAGGGTCGGTCTGGTAGTCGAAGGGGATCTTCTGGACGAGCTGCCATTTCGCAAAGCCGGATTCGAAGCCCGATTGCCCCTTGTCGAAGTAGGCGTGCGCGTGGCCGCCGACGCACGCGATGCCCTCCGCGGAGAGCGCGGTGCACGTGAAGTCCGCCGGGGTGAGGTACTTGGTGAAGAACGCGCCGGTGCGCGCGAGCTCCGACGGATAGCGCCCCGTGAGCAGCCCCGGGATGCTCTTCGACGTGAACGATGAGGTCGAATACGCGCGCGGATACGAGACCGACTTCGCGTGGAGCGCCGAGAGCCGCGGCGCAATCGGACGCTCGTACCCCGCCCACGGCATGTCCGCGCGCAGGCTGTCGATGCTGACGAGGAGCACGTTCCAGGGGCGCGCGGCGGTCGCCGCGTCGGGCACGGGAGCCGACTTGACCGTGACGCTCGCGGAAGCCGCGGGCAGCTCGGCGGGCGGCGGAGGCGGAGGAGGAGTCGGAGTGCCCTTCGAGCACGCGAGCGCGAGGCCGGCGAGGCTCGCGCAACTCGCGAGGCTCGCGAAGGTAGTGGTGGCCACGCGGAGCTTCATGCGGGGCTTTGCTAGCACATCGTGACGAGGCTCGCGCTCAGCCGCGCTCGCGGACCACGGCAATGCCGCGCGGGCCGTCGACGACGATGCGCAGACCCGCAAAACGCGGAAGATAGGAGAGGGGTGGAGGCGTGTCGCGGTTGCCCTTCACGCGACGGAGCGTGACCTGCGCGCGATCGAGGTCGTACTCGGCGTGGTACGTCGCGTCGCCCACGCTCACGACGAGCGGAAATTCGCGCTCGAGCTGGCTCTTCACCTCGTACGAGAGCTCGGGCATCGTGAGGTCCGAGGCTTCGAGCATCGCGAGATCCTCGCCGCTTTCGACGCCCAGCTCGCGGATGCGCTTGTCCACCCAGGCCTCGAGCGTGAGCGGCTCGTCCCATGCTACGCCGGCCGGGTGGCCGCGCGTCGCGAGCTTGCCGGCGATCGTTCGTAGCGCGAGGCGTTCGCGCGTGATCGCGACTGTGCCGCGGAAGATGCTCCCGCGCAGGAAGAGCTCGGCGATCGCGGCGCGCGCGACGTCGCCCGTCGGGACCTCCTCACGGACGGCGAGGACGCGTTCGGCGAGGACGCGCTCGATCTTCGCGAGCACTCGGCCGCGATCGACCTGCACGGACGCGAGCCGGTCCTGGCCGATCCCGGCGCGCGCGATGGCGGAGAGGGCGATGGGCGTCGCGCAGGTCACGAGCAGGCGTGTCTCTCGCCCGACGCCGAAGGCGCGCGTGTCGAAGACGACGACACCCTCGACGTCGCGTGCGTTCTGGACCGCGCTCTCGCGCGCGAGAGCGAGCTCGGTGCCGCCGTTGCTGAAGGCACGATCCCGGCCGCGTGCACGTGCGACGTGGGCGACGCGAGGGTCGGCGGTCAGCGCGGCGCGAACGAGCGCGGCGACGTCCGCCGCGCCTTCGTCGCTCGTGCGCGCCGCGAGGCGATGGACCTTCCGCAGGCGCGCGCGGTTCCGCCGCGCCTCTTCGAGGACGAAGCCGGAGACGTGATGCACCTCGGGTCGCCCCTCGCGGACGGCGCGCACGAGCGCGGTCACGTCGCAGCCGGCGAGACGCAGGTCGTCGCGAGGCTCCGAAGGGGGCGAGCCCGGAGTGAAGAGCGGCCGACCGACGGCGAGCGCCGAGACGAGATCGATCGCGTCGTCGAGGCAGCCCGTCGTGCGGGCTTCTACGAGAAACCGGCCGAGGAACGGGTCGAGAGGGAGCGCGAAGACGCCGCGTCCGCCCTCGGTGATGGAACCGTCCGGGGCGATGACGCCCCACGCGCGCAGATCGGCGCGCGCGGCCTCGAGCGCGTAAGGCTTCGGCGCATCGAGGAGCCTCAACTCCTCCGGGCGCTCGCCCCAGGCTGCGGCGGACATGACGAGCGGGACGAGCGACTCGCGGTGGATCTCGGGGGGCGTGCTCTTCGCGAGCGCCGAAGCCGCGCTCCAGAGCCGATAGCAGACGCCCGCGGACATGCGCCCGGCCCGTCCGGCCCGCTGCGCTGCCGCGTCGTCGGCGATCGGCGCGAGGACGAGCGATCCCCGGCCGTCGTGGTAGCGGGTCTGCCTCACGAGGCCGGAGTCGATGACGACGCCGACGCCGGGGATCGTGACCGAGGTCTCGGCGACGTTCGTGGAGAGGATGACCTTCCGGCGCGGCGCGCGGTAGAACGCGCGCTGCTGCTCGCCCAGGG
>JAYSXP010000459.1:0-10901 GCA_043717125.1 Polyangiaceae bacterium
CGGCATGGCCGAGGTCTTCAAGGCCAAGAGCTACGGCGTCGAGGGCTTCGAGAAGGTCGTCGTCATCAAGCGCATCCTCCCGGAGCTCGCCGAGAGCGATCAGTTCGTGGAGATGTTCATCCACGAGGCGAAGCTCGCCGTGCGCCTCTCGCACGCGAACGTCGTGCAGGTCTTCGACCTCGGCATCGCCCCGGGCACGGTCGTCGGCAGCATGCCCTCCGCCGACGCCTACTACATGGCGATGGAGTACGTGAGCGGCCTCGACCTCGCGACGCTCCTCACACGTTGCCGGCGCCAGTCCGTTCAGCTGCCGGTGGAGATGGCCGTCTACGTCGCGGCCGAGGTCGCCAAGGGCCTCGACCACGCGCATCGTCGGCGCGACGAGCAGAACCAGCCGCTCAACATCGTCCACCTCGACGTGTCACCGCAGAACGTCCTCCTCTCGCTCGAGGGTGAGGTCAAGGTGACGGACTTCGGGATCGCCAAGGCCGTCGGCGTGCTCGAACCGACCGGCATCGAGGACACGCGCCAGCGCCAGCTCAAGGGCAAGTTCGGTTACATGAGCCCGGAGCACGCCGAGGGCGAGCCCGTCGACGCGCGGAGCGATCTCTTCTCTCTTGGCACCGTGCTCTACGAGATGCTGGCGGGCGTGAACCCGTTCAGCGCGCCGACGTCGTTCGAGACGCTGCGCCGCGTGTCGGTCGTCGAATATCCGCCCGTCGAGCTCTTGCGCCCGGACGTGCCGCCCGAGCTCGTCGCCCTCCTCAAGACGGCGATGGCGCCGAAGAAGGCCGACCGCTTCGCCGACGCGGGTCGGATGTACGAGGCGCTCCTCGCGTTCCTCTACGCGCAGGGCCGTCGCTTCTCCGCGCACGATCTCGCGGACTTTCTCGCGCGCTTCCGCTCGCCCGACGAGACCGGCCCTCACGTGATCCTCGATGCCGAGGGCGTGCCGTCGCAGGAGCGCACGCCCGTCGAGGTGCCCGGATCCTCGAACCGGCGCAGCTACTCCTCGATCAAGATCGACGCCGGCGCGCCGTACGTCGACGTCGAGCGTGCCGTCGGCATGGGCGAACGCCGCGAGGTGACGGCGCTCGTCGTCGAGCTTCCCGGGCGCGACGACCCTTCGCTCGCCGATCGCGCCGCCGAGACGATCAAGCGCCATGGCGGCCGCATCCTCGCGCGCGAGCCCGAGCAGATCACCGCGCTCTTCGGCGTCGACGAGCCCGACGGTCGCGACACCGAGATCGCGACGCGCTGCGCGCTCGTCGTCCTCCGCTCTCTCGCGGGCGCGCGGCAGCCGAGCGCCGGACTCCACGTCGGTCGCATCCACGTGAGCGGTGACGGTGTGCCGACCGAGGGCGAGCAGCTCTCCGCGCTCGTGACGATCGCCCGCGACCTCGCGCGCGCACGGGAGGGCATGTGTGCCATCAGCGCCGGGGCGATGAGGCAGGTCCGCAGCCTCTTCGTGTTCGATACGCTCGGAGACTCGAGCTCGCAACCGCGTGCGCCGGGTCTCTCGTCGTCGACGACGCTCCTCGTCAAGGAGGTTCGCGGTACGAGCGAGGCGTTCGGTCGCTTCGTCGGGCGACGCGACGAGCTGCGCGTCGTGGGTGAAGTGCTCGCTGCCGCGACCCGCCGGACCGCCAGCGTGATCACGGTGCGCGGTGATCACGGCATCGGCAAGACGCGTCTCTTGCTCGAGGTCGAGCGCCGGCTCCGCAAGGGCGGCTACAACGTCGGCTGGCACCTTGCCACCTGTCTGCCTCGCGGTACCGAGCTTCCGCTTTCGGGAATTCAGTGCATGTTGCAAGTACTATGCGGCGTCGCCGAAGGTGATCCCGACGTGCGCGTTCGCCAGGTCGTTCCGCGCCTCCGCGCGCTCGGTCTGCACGACGACGAGGTCGGAGCCGTCATGGCGGCGCTCGGCGCGAGCGCAGGTTTCTCGCAGGCGAACGCCAAGGCGTCGCTCGTCAACGCCTTCACACGCATGGTCCTCCGGCTCTGCGAGGATCGCCCGCACGCGTTCGCCTGGGATGCAGCGCACTGCATGGACACCGACAGCTACGGCGTGATCGAGTCGGTCCTCCTGCGCATTCCGCAATCGCGCGCCCTCGTCGTTCTCGCGGCGCGCGCCGGCTTCTCCCACCCGCTCGAGAAGCTCGGCGTGCATGCCGGGCTGGATCTCTCGGATCTCGACCCGGAGGATGCGGAGCGGCTCGTCGCCGTGCGCCTCGGCATCGAGCGCGTCCCGCCGGAGCTCATGCGCTTCGTTCGCGAGCGCGCCGGTGGACACCCGCAGATGATCGAGGAGATCCTCAAGGCCCTCGTCGAGGGCCGCGCGGTCACCGTGGCCGACGGTTCGCTTGTCTCGATGAAGCTCGTAGGGCAAGATCTCGCGCTCCCGAAGACCTTGCGTGGCCTCGTCGCCTCGCGCGTCTCTCGTCTCGCCGCAGCCGACCGAGCGATCCTCCAGGGCGCCGCGGTCCTTGGTGAGCCCATCAACGCCGCCGTGCTCGCCCAGATGACCGCGCTCGACCTGACCGCGCTCGAGCGATCGCTCGCGGTCCTCCGCGATCGCGGGTTCGTCGTGCACACCGGGCCTCTCGAGCTGATGTTCACGTCGCCGATCGTTCGCGAGGTCGTCGTCGACGCGCTCACGGTCGAGGCCTCGCGTGAGATGCACGCGGCGGCCGGTCGCGCCCTCGAGGACGTCCTCGGCGACCACGCCGTCGAGCATGCCTCGCGCATCGCGACGCACCTGTATGCCTCGGGCGAGCGCGAACGCGCTGGCATGTGGTTCGCGAAGAGCGCCGCGCGTCGCCTCGAGAACGGTCAGCTCGAGACGGCGACCCGCGACTTCGCACGCGCCATCGAGCTCTGCGACCCGACCAGCCGGACGCCGGCGGAGCTTGCCGGCTGGCTCGCCGGGCTCGCGAAGGCAGTGCGCCTCGTGCGCTCGCTCCCCGAGGCGATGGAGCTCTGCGAGCGTGTCATCGCGCATGTCGATGCGTCGCCCGGATCGTACGCCAATGCGCTCGAGCTGCGGGTGCGCGTGCGGATCGATGCGGGGAGGATCCTCGGCGCCCTCCACATGTTCGACGCGGCACGCGCTCAGTTCTCGGCCGCGGAGGCGATCGCCCAGGACCGCCAGGAGCTCGTCAAGTCGGCGATGGTCGCGGCGGCGGAGTTCTCCGGTCGCCAGGGCGACTTCAAGCGATCACTCGCGCTCCTCGAGCGCCTGCAGACCATCGTGCCGACGGGCGGCGACAAGGTCGAGGAGCACAGGCTGCTCGTCAGCCTCGTACAGACGAACGCGGCGATGGGTGATCCTATTGCCGCGAAGCGCCACTTCGAGCGCGCCGCCAAGCTCATCCCCGACGAGCCGACGTTCGTTTGCGAGCGAGCGAAGCTCTCTGCGCTGATCGACTATTTCGCCCGGGATTTCAGGTCTGCTGCGCTTCGCTGCGAACAGGCGGTAGACATGGCCCGTGACCTCGGCCTCCAGTACGAGGTCGCCGTGAACCTCCACAACCTCGGCGACACGTTGATCCGACTCGAGGACTACGCGCGTGCATACGGCGCAGTGAAGCAGTCGCTCGCGCTTTGCGACGAGCTCGGTCACGACCACCTCGCGAGTCACAACCGGATGATTCTCGCGTTCCTCGACGGGCGCGCCGGCGACGCCGATGCCGAGCGCGTGCTCTGGCAGGGGATCCGCTACGCGGAGGCGAACGAGTTCACGTGGGACGTGCTCGGCGGCCGCCTGTTGCTCGCGAGGCTCCTCGAGAGTCGCGGCGAAATGGACAACGCGCGGCTCGAGTACCAGAAGCTCCGCGAGCTGGCGCGCGCCGCGGGCAATCGTCTCATCGCCGACGACTGTGCGGAGGCGCTCCGATCGATGGGCGCGCCGCCGAGTCAGCCGCCGCCGTCGGCGCGTGGCACGTCGCTGGCGTGAGTCGTGCGGTGGTGAACGGCGCAGGGTGGCGCTTCCGCGACCACGAGGGCGTCTCGACGGCGACGTTCTCTCCGTGCGGGCTCTTTCGCTACGAGCTGCGCCGCGTCTGGAAGCCTCGCGCGAAGGTGATGGTGTTCGTCGGGCTCAACCCGTCGACGGCGGACGAGAACGTCGACGACCCGACGATCCGCCGCATCCTCGGCTTTGCCGACGACTGGGGCTTCGGCTCGCTCGTGATGCTGAACGCCTTCGCGTTCCGTTCGACGGACCCGAAGGCGCTCCACGTTCGCGCCGCGCGTCGCCGCGAGATCGTGGGGCCGGAGAACGACGAGACCCTTCGTCGGACGTTCGAGGAGCACCGAACGACGAAGCTCGTCATGGGCTGGGGAGCGAACGGCACACTCCTCGAGCGCGGTCGTGACGTGGCGCGCGTCGCGCTCGCGGTGCATCGACGTCCCGAGTGCCTGGGGCTGACGCGGAACGGCCAGCCAAAGCACCCGCTCTATCTTGCGGCCACGACGCGTCCGATGCGTTATGCCGCACGCGGATGAAGGATTTGTAAGCCGAACGCGAATGCGTCTACGCGGGCGGGGCGTATACTGCCGATCGTGATCCTTTCGCGGTGGACGGCGCCATGGTTGCTCGCGTGCGCGCTCGTCGCGTTCGGCGTGGGCTGCGACCGGCCCTACGTCGGGCGGGACGGCACCGTTGCGTTCCAGGAGAAGGGCAGCAACGGCCACGGCGCGTCGGTCCTCACCGCGAACGGCGTCGAATATCGCGACAGCACCGAGCCGCCGACGCCATTGCTCCGGCGAAGCGCCGACGAGCCGTGGCGTGCGCCGATCGGGTTCATCCTCCCGAAGGACGGTCGCTTCACGAAGACGAGTCAGCCCACGGTCCTCGCGACGACCGGCCTCGCCATCGTGCTTCGTCCGAGCGACACGCGCGTTCCGTCATGGGGCGGCGAAGTGCTCATCCGCGTGGACGTCATCGCACCTGCCGCCGAGGGAAGCGCGCGCTGGGGTGAGAACGTCGCCATCGTGCTCGACGGCGACGGGCCCGACTCGGCGGCGCTCGCCGACGCCGCGCTCGCTCAGCTCGCGGGCCGCGATCGCGTCACCATCATCGATGCGCTGGGCGCTCGCACGATTGTCCCGATGATGCCGGCTTCGCACCGCTCGATGGCGATCGCCGCGCTCAAGAACCACGTGCGCACGCGCTCGCGTGGCGCTCGCGACATGCCGGGCGCCCTGCGCGCAGCGGGCGCCGCGATCACGTCGCCCGAGATCACCCAGCGAATCTTGGTCCTCACCGAGGTGCCGATGGCGCCCGCGGACACGACCGAGGTGCAGCGCCTCACGCAGCACGGCGTGCAGCTCGGCACCGTGCGGACGAAGGGCAACGACGACCTCGACGAACGGCTCGAGGCGGTGCGCACGCAGATCCCGCAGGCGGGCCTCACCAAATTCCGCGACGTGCGTCTCAGCTTCGAGGGCACGCCCGCGCCGACGCACGTGCTCGAGGCTTCCGGAGGCGAGACGCGCTGGGCGCTCGACGCCGGCGAGCTCGTTCTCGGCAACGTCCGCGCGGGCGAGGCACGCACCGAGGTCCTTCGCGTGACCGTGCCGCCGTGGGTTCCGGGCGAGGATTTCAAGTTCACCGTCAGCGCGCACGTCGACGACCTCGACTGGGGCGGCCCGCGCGATTTCGCGGCCGCGGTGCCGTGTGTCTACGACGACGACATCGAGCGCATTGCGAAGTCGCGCCACGGCGACGTCATCGCCTATGCCTCTGCAATGGCCACGCTTCGCCGCCTGGACGCGGCTTTCATCGGCGACGAGGTCAGCAAGGTGGGGGGCCTACGCCGCATCGCCGAGCTCCACGCGCGCTCGATGAAGCTGCTGGCGCGCGACACGAAGGACTTCGCCATCCAGGAACAAGCCGACCTGCTCATGGCGCTGCTCGCCGCTACCCGTTGAGAGTCGAGGCCATTCTAGGTCCTCACGGATCGCAGTGGAGGGCCGCCATCTTGTCGGTCCCTGCGGGCTGGACGTCGCCGTCGAAGTAGATGTCGTTCTTGTCGCTGTTCGCGACGATCCGCGTCACGGTGCTCCTGGAAGCCACGAGCTTCTCGCCGACGGGCCGCTTGTCGCCCTCGCCGTAGCTCGCGAAGACGAGCGCGTATGTCGCCGCATGCGGTACGGCCGTGACGGCGAAGCGACGCGTCTCCGTCCCGTCGACCGTGACCGTGCCCGTCATCGTTGCGAATTCAAAGCGCGCCTTGATGGTGCTTCCGCCCGCCTTGGCGCGACACTCGACGAGGCTCGCCGGCGAAGTGCCCGGGGTCGCGCTCGAGGTGGTGGGGGCCGGCACGGGTGCCGCCGCTTCAGGCTGACCACACGCCATCAGAAGCATTGCGAGCGCGGGGTGACGTATCGCGGCGATCTTCATGAGGACGTCGACAGTACGCTCGTCCCCCTCGGAGCGCTTCCCGTACCGCGAAGAAAACTCGGAGGCGATCGTCCTACATCGCGAAAAGGCCTTCGGATTCCAGCAGGCCCTCGCGGAGCTCGTAGAGACGCACGCGCGGAATTTCCGCGTCGTCGACGATGGCGGGCGCGCCCAGGATGCGGGCGCGGTTGGCGAGGCCCGCGACGCCCTTGCTTAGGTCGACGATGCGATCGACCACGCGATGCATGTGGCCATGGAGGATCTGCACGCGCGGATGACGCGCGAGCATCTCGAGCACGTGCTTGCATCCGCGCAGGCCGTCGATCCACTCGGAGAGTGGGTTGCCGTGGCGCACGAACGGCGGGTGATGCATCACGAGGACGATCGATTTCTCGCGTAGGCCTGGGTCGTCGATGCGCGCTTGGACCGCACGCGCGGCATCCGGCGTGAACATGCCGCCCGAACGCGCGATCGACTGGAAGCACGAGGTATCGATCGGAAGAAACGCGACCTCGCCGCGATCGACGACCTTGCCGGCATCGGTCGCGCTCGCCTGCGCATACCGCGCGAGCGGCCCCTCGAGCGCGCGGCGCCATCCTGCCGCCGAGGTGTACGCGTCGTGGTTGCCTGGCACGAGCGTCACCGTGCCCTCGGGCATGCGCGCGTCCGCGAGGATCTGCGCGAAGTGCTCGAACTCCTTCGCGTCGCCGATCTCCGTGAGATCGCCGGTGATGACGACGTGATCGGCGCCGCTGGCCTTCGCAGCCTCGAGGCCCCGTGCGAGCTTCCGCGCGCGTTCGCGCGGGTCGACGGGTCGTCCCAGGCTCACGGCCTTGGTCGCGAGGCGGTAGCGAGCGCTCGATCGACGATGCTCGGGGTCGAGCGTGTGGACGTCCGAGAGGTGAGCGATGCGGCGGGTACTGCGAGACACGGGACTCCTCCGAGGTACTTCCGGCGCCCCTGAGCGACTGAGATGTAAGGAGCGGGGCACGGGAGGCGAAGAAAGGGGCGAAACGCAATTCGCTCTCTCCTTCATCGTGAACCCTAACGGCACCTCGCGCACGTCGTGCAGGTGCGTTCAAAGCGTTGCATCGGAGTCACACGGACTCCTCCCTACACCGGAGAATGCGGCGAAATCACCGGAACGAGAGCGGCGCGGCTTGGGCGAGCGCGCTCAGGAGCGCCTCGTGGATGTGTCCATTCGTCGCGACGACGTGACCACTCGCGATGGATCCGCCGCCGCCCTCTTCGAACTCCGTCACCCGCCCACCCGCACCGCGGACGATCGCGGTGCCTCCGGCGATGTCCCACGGCCGCAGCTTGCGTTCCCAGTAGCCCTCGTACGTCCCGTCTGCGACGAGGCAGAGGTCGAGCGCGGCAGATCCGCAACGACGCACGGCCTGACAGCGCTGCTTGATCGCAACGAAGGCGTCGAAGTTGTTCTCCGAGCTCGTCCGTCGGTCGTACGGAAAACCCGTGGCGAGCAGCGAGTCCTCGAAACGCGTCATGCCGCTCACGATACAGGGCTCGTCGTCCTGCTCTTCGTCGCCCGCGTCCGCCTTTCGCGCATTGCCCCACGCGTGACGCTGCGCGCGTCGCGTACCGTCGCCTGCGACGTAGCCGTACCACTCGAGGCCGAGCGCCGGAGCGATGACGACGCCGAGCAAAGGCTCACCAGAAATCACGAGCCCGATCGACACGCACCAGAACGGATGGCCGTGCACGAAGTTGGTCGTGCCATCAATCGGATCGATGAAGAACGCGGGGGCGTCGGTGTTCTCTCCGCCCGCCTCCTCGCCGACGATGTCGAAGGCGAAGGCCGCGCTCAGTCGCTCCCGCAAGAGCGCCTCGCTGTCGCGATCGAAGCTCGTCACGAGATCGACGACGCCCTTGTGCTCGACGATCGGGTGCTTGCGGAATCCGCCGTGGACGAGCGCTGCCGCCTCGCGGGCGGCGCTCCGTACCGTCGCCAGGATCGCCTCGAGCTCGGCGACGTTCATGCGATTTTCCGCGCCGCGAGCGCGCCGAGCAGCCGCGCGTGGATGCCGCCGAAGGAACCGTTCGAGAGCAGCGCGATCGTGTCGCCGGGCTCCGCATCGCGGACGAGGTGCTCGAGGATTGCGTCGACGCTCGCTTCAGCTTCCGCCTTGTCGCCGATCTCCTTGGCGAGCCGCACGAGGTCGAGACGCTCGCTCTCCGGGATGTTCGTGCGCCCGAGCGGGGCAAAGAGCACGCGGTCGGCCGGCGCGAACGCCGCGACGTATTCGTGCTGGTGGAGCGCGCGGCACGCGGTCGCGCTACGCGGCTCGAAGACTGCCCAGAGCCGGCCGCCGGGATGACGTGCTTTCAGCGCGCGCAGCGTCTCGTCGACCGCGGTTGGGTGGTGCGCGAAGTCGTCGTAGACGGCCACGCCGTCTGGCTTGCCGAGGAGATCTTGACGCCGCCGCACACCCTCGAACGTGGCGAGCGCAGTACGTGCCGCCGCCACCCCGACGCCGAAGCCCTCCGCGCATGCCGCGATGGCGCCTACCGCGTTGCGAACGTTGTGCGCGCCCGGGACCTTGAGCGCGAAGCGGCCGCAGTAGGAGCCGCCGGCATAGAGATCGAACGGCTGCGCACCGGTGACGGGATCGGGGGCGACCATCGCACCGAGCCACGTCGGCGTCACGTCACCGGTCTCGTCGCCCTCGAGGCCGTAGAAGAGCGTCTTCGTCTCGGCATGCTCGGCGACGATCGCCCGCACGCGCGCGTCGCGCGCATCGCAGGCGAGCAGCCCGTCGCCAGGGACCATCGCGACGAGCTCCTCGAACTGCGCCTCGTAGACCTGGGCGTTCGGGTAGATGTCGATGTGATCGAGCTCGATGCTCGTGAGGATCACGACATCGTCGCGACCGACGCCGACGTAATCGAAGAACTTCGGTCGCTTGTTCCAGTAGACGGCGTCGTACTCGTCACCCTCGACCACGAACGGTGAGGGCTTCGCCGACGAGCCCAGCGTGGTGGTGACGAGCTTGCGTTTCGTCGAGCCGATCGCCGCGCCGGACGGGAAGTTCTTCGGGAGACCACCGATGAAGAAGCCCGGCTCGAGGCCTGCCTCGTGGAGGATCCACGCGACCATCGACGAGGTGGTCGTCTTGCCGTGCGTGCCGGTGACGACGAAGGGTCGGCGACCGGTGAGGAAGTATTCGCGGAGCGCGCCCGACATGCTCATGCGCGTGCGCTTGAGCTCCTCGGCGCGCATCGCCTCCGGGTTCTCCTTGCGGATCGCGTTTCCGACGACGACGAGCTCGAGCGAGCTGTCGACGTGCGCGGCGTCGTAGCCCTTCAGGCAGCGGATCCCGGCGGACTCGAGCGCCGGCCCCATCGGCGGGTCGAAGGCCATGTCCGAGCCGCTGACCTCATGCCCGGCGTCGCGAAAGAGGAGCGCGAGCTGACCCATACCAGTGCCCGAAACGCCGACGAGATGAACACGCATCGCGTTCGTTCCTAGCCGACATGGCGCGAGGCGTCACTTCACGGTGAAGCGAGCGAGCTCGACGGCGACCTCCTGCGTGCCGTCAAGGCTTCCGTAGGTCGGATCGACGAGCCGAGCGACTCAGGAACCGTCCGCCTTCGCCGTATGTGCTGCGATCGACGCCTCGAGCTCAGCGGCGCGCGCGAGCGCGACCTCCTTCGCGGCTCGCTCCGATTCTTTTGCGGCGCGCTCCGATTCCTCGGCGGTCCGCCAGAAATCGGCGCCTGTCCTCGGCCAGCCCGCTCAGGCCTTGACGAACTTGAAGCCCTCGCCCTCGACGTCGACGCGCACGGTGGAGCCGTTCGGATAGCCGCCCGAGAGGAGCTCCTCGGCGAGCGGATCCTGGACCGCCTTGAGGATCGCGCGCTTCAGCGGCCGCGCGCCGAACGCCGGCTCGTAGCCGATGTCGACGAGACGCATCTTCGCGGCCTCGGTGAGCTCGAGCTTCAGCTCGCGATCGGCGACGAGCTTCTCGAGACGACGAAGCTGGATGTCGACGATGCCGCGAAGATCGGGCTTCGACAGCGGGCGGAAGATGATGACGTCGTCGATGCGGTTCAAGAACTCGGGCCGGAGGAAGTTCTTCAGCTCCTCGCGGAGCACGTCGCGAAGCGCGTCGCGCCCGTCCTCGGATTCGAAGAGCTTCGCATCCGTCTCGAGGATGCGCTGCGAGCCGATGTTGCTCGTCATGATGACGACGGTGTTCGAGAAGTCCGCGGTGCGACCGCGGCCGTCGGTCAGCCGTCCGTCGTCGAGCACCTGGAGGAGCAGGTTGAAGACGTCGGCGTGGGCCTTCTCGACCTCGTCGAAGAGGAGAACGCTGTAAGGGCGGCGACGAACGGCCTCGGTGAGAAAGCCGCCCTCCTCGCTGTCGACGTACCCCGGCGGCGCGCCGACGAGGCGCTGCGCCATGTGCTTCTCCATGAACTCGCTCATGTCGATGCGGGTCATGGACTGCTCGTCGTCGAAGAGGAACTC
>JAYSXP010000460.1:0-10897 GCA_043717125.1 Polyangiaceae bacterium
ACATGCAGAATACACACGGTACCAGGCGCGCACGCGACCACCTCGGCGGCCACGAGGGTGCGAACCTGGAGCGACGAAGAGGCCGCGGCGCGATCCACGATGACGTTGAAGTCGCGGACGGCGCCGTCCCTTAGCGCACCGCGGACCTCCCAGTCGCCGGAGAACGTGTGCGGTTCGTCGATGGGGCCAAGCTCGATCGTCCCGTGCTCGCCGCAATCGAGCGTCATGCCCGCGCCCGAGAGCAACATGATGTGCCGGTCGTACCCGTCGAAGCGCGAAAAAGGACCGTCCGTCGCCACGTTCGCGATGCTCACGCGGTAGAGGAACCGCGCGCCCGCCGTAGACCTCTCCTCGGGCGCGATCGTGATCTCGGTAGTCGTCCCGCCGCCGTTGCGCCAGGGCATCTGGCGATAGTCGCCCGGGGTGAGTCGACGCATCGCGCGTGGAGCATCCACGCGTTCGGGTTCGAGGACAAGCGCCCCGGGAACAAGCTCCTGCCCTCGCCTGTAGTGGTCTCATGGGGCGGTTCGACGCGCTGCGCTGGGCCGTGTGGCTGCTCCTTCTCGGTCTCGGAGCGGGCAACGCGTGGGTCCTCGGGTGCGGCAAGGCCCCGGTCGACATGGCGGTGACCTGGTACGCGGACGTCGACGTCGCGATGGCCTCCGGCAAGGCGGAGAACAAGCCGGTCGTCGTCTACTTCGGCGCCACGTGGGACAAGGCTGCGAAGGAGCTCGAGCACGTCACCTTCGTCGACTCGGAGGTGCGCTGGCTGTTGCGGCGGGACTTCGTCTCCGTCCACGTCGACAGCTCGGACGACGAGGCCCCGTTGACACGCGCGCTGCAGCAGCGCTTCAAGGTGCTCGGCGACCCGACCGTCGTGATCATGGCCTCGGACGGCGTTTCGGAGATCGCGCGCTTCCACGAGTTCATTCCCCCACGCGTCTTCGCGCACGCGCTCTACTCCGCGACACGGCCTGACGCCGTGCAAGAGGCACATTACGCGGCAGCCGCACGGAGGCGCGTCGCCGAAGCAGAGCTTGCCGAGCAGGCGAGGAAGTACGATCTTGAGCGAAGCGGCCCGATCGTCGACATCCCGCTTTCATCTTGCGCGAAGTAGCTCCTCACCAGACGCGAAGGGAGAGCCCGACGACGCCTCGAAACGCGAAGAGCGATGCGCGACCGGCATCCGTTGGCGGGGCGAGCGGCACGGAGGTGCGGAGCGGGTCGAGCACCGTACCCGTCTCGAGCGAGATCGACCACGCGTCGGAGAGAACGAGGTCGAAGCGAGCCGTCGCCACGCCCTCGAAGCGGAGGGCCACTCCCGATGTGGGCGTGAGAGCCCCGGACCGCTCGGCTCGGACAAGCCCCGCGCCTCCCCCTCCGCACGCGCCCGCGTCGAACCAGACGCTCACGGGGGCCAGCGCGCAGACCATCGCCATGACGTCGAGGAGCGCCACCGAAGCGCTCGTCGCCGACTCCGTCACGGAAGCAAAAACGGACGTGAGCCCGCGGGCGGCGAGCGCGCCGCGCCGCACGTCGAAACCGAGTGCGAGGCCCGTCGACGCGCGCGGCAAGCTCCCGACGTCAGCGGCACCGCCGAGGGTCGCGGACCAGCGAACGTCCTTCGCGGGGAGCGGTGCGGCCTCGTCCGCAGAGGCGCTGCGCGCGAGCGTCACCGAGAGGCACGCGATCGAAAGGAGCGCGCCTGGCCCGCGGCGCTTCATCGAAGTCCGTCCGCAATGCGCTCGAAGAGCGCCGGCCACGCGACGTCGCCGTACTCGTCCCCAAAGCGCACGAACACGGTTCGCTTGTCGGGGATCACGAGGACGTACTGCCCTCGGTAGCCTTTCGCGAAGTAGCTGCGGCCGTCGAGGCTCCAGAACCACTGGTATTTGCCACGTCTGACGCTCCCGTCGGTGGTCTGCACGACGCCCGCAACCGGGTCGAGCGCGAGCGACTCGCGAACCCAGTCCGGGGAGAGCAAGGCATGCCCGTTCATCTCGCCGCCGTGCAGGTAGAGGAGTCCGATGCGCGCGTGATCACGTGTCGTGGCGCTGAATCCGCCGAAGAGCTTCTCGATTCCGCTCGACGCGCTG
This sequence comes from Polyangiaceae bacterium, assembly GCA_043717125.1. Lineage (GTDB taxonomy): Bacteria > Myxococcota_A > Polyangia > Polyangiales > Polyangiaceae > Labilithrix. The sequence continues at coordinate 2,097 of JAYSXP010000460.1, forward strand.
TCGAGCGACCACGCCGCGGCGTGCTCCGCGCCGATGCGACTCCAGACGCGCTCCTCGAAGTAACGAGCGACGGTCTTTCCGCCGAGCCGGCGACTCATCGCGTCCCAGAGCAGTTGCATGCCGATGCTGCCGTAGAGGTAGTGTGACCCCGCGGGCCACTTGACGTCGTACGCGTACATCCGCGCGCGCAGATCGGTCGTGTAGTAGAAGGCTCCGCCCGCGTACGATTCTTCGACGAAGTCGATCCCCGACGTCATGCGCAGGAGGTGCTCGAGCGTGATGTCCCCGTAGCCCGGCCTCGACGCGAGCTCCGGCACGTAGGCGACGAGCCGGTCGTCGAGAGAGCCGAAGATGCCGTCCTCGAGCGCGCATCCGACGAGCGCCGCCGCGAACGTCTTGCTCATCGAATACGACGGGAGCTGCGTCGTGCGCGAAGCGCCGCGGAAGTAGCGCTCGTACACGATGACGTCGTCACGCACGACAAGGAACGCGCGGGTGTGATTCTGCTCGAGGAGCTCGTCGAACGAGCGGTACGACGCGTGGCTCGACTCGATGACGCCGATCGTCGCCTCGGGCTCGCTCACCCGCATGGGCACCGGGGACCTGGCAGGCACGACCCTGCGAGCGAAGTAGCTCGGCGACGACAGGCTCGGCTGTCCGAAGTACATGATGCGCGAGTACAGGCACGACGAGCATGCGACGGCGAAGGCGATCGCCGTCAACGAGCGTGCTGCGTGCCTCTGCCACATCCGCGGAGCGCGGATTTAGCGCAAATCGCGCGGGAAGTCCGCAACGCGAGCGAAGCCGAGGGGACTCACAGGGAGAAGTGCGCGATGAGTGACAGCGCGACGACCACGTGAGTGGATGGTTTGTCGATCGAACCGTCGTACTTCGCGGTGCCGGCCGTGAGCTTCGCGTGGTCCAAAGCGCCGATGTCCATTCCAAAGTTGAGATCGAGCGTTGCGCTGCGGCGCGCGCCATTTGCGCCCGAGACGCGATAGCCCGTGCCTAGCTTCAGCTCGAGGGGCGACGAGAGCTCGTACGTGACGCCGTGCCCCGAACCGCCGTAGGTCGTGCCGAATCCGAGGCCGACCTCGCCGTAGAGTCCGCGCGCGCGATCCTTCTGCGCAAACTGCAGCATGACCGGAACCTGAAGCGAATAGCCTTTGTCGCACGGATCGCCGCAGATGCCGCTGTCGTGACCGAACGAGCCTCGCAAGCCGACGAGGATGCCGAAGTGCGGCGTCGCGTAGCCGCCGAGCCGTAAACCGAACGCGAGGCCGGGGCCGACGGTCGAGGTGCCTGGCGCGAACGACGAGGCCGGAACGAGAACGCCGGTGCCGAACTGGAGGACGAAGCCCGTCGGCTTGACCTCCGGGGTCGTCGCGGCGGCGACGTCCGGAGAGGCGTCTGCGTCGTGGATCGAGATGGACGGTAGCGGTGACGCGGGCGGGGGCGGCGCCAGCGGCACGGACGGCGCAGACGGCGGCGGCGGCGGGAGGGCCGGGAGCGGTTCGTCCTTCGGCGTCGGCGCCGGGAGCGCGAAGGCCACCGCGGTCGAGGGCTTCGCGACGCGCTTCACGCCGGCAGCGGACGGCGAGGCGGCGCGCGCGCTGGACGCGACGAGCGTCACGAGAAAGGCGACGAGGGTGACCGAAGTTTTTGACGAAGAGCGCATGAACCGCCGCTCGACCCACCGCCGCGGAAGTTGCGTACTTTTTCGTACGAGAGCTCTTCAGCCCGGGAAAACGCGGCTCGTGCGCGGATTCCAGCGCTTCGTTCCGCCGACCGGGGTGAGCGGCGGAATCGCGACGGTGCCGCGCATCCCCTGGTGGCCGCCGGACCGCTTCACGACGGCCTGGAGCAAGGTCTCGGCGAGCGCGAAGGACTCGAACTGCGCGATCCATCCGCCACGCGGGATGCCCTTCACCTTCGCGAACACGCCGCTCTCGAAGAACTCGAGCAGCTTCGCCCAGTCGGCGCCGAGGTGGCCCTTGTCGACCGCGAGGACGCGGCAGACACCCCCCGTGCGATCCGCGAGCGGCACGAAGCTCGTCTCGAGCTTCTCGACCGCGTCTCCAGCCTCGGAGATGCGCCCCTTGATGATGCGGTGCGGATTCCGATTCGTCGTCTCGTGCATGCCCTTCGCCTCGGCGTCGGACAGGTTGTAGCGCCAGGCGTTGGTGCCCTTCGTGGGCAGCGCGCCGTCGCTCGCGAGCGCGAACGTGTACGGCGCCTTCTCGGCCTCGGCGACCGGGAGCGTCGCGATGTCATCGACGACGAGCACCGTGTCGACCCAGATCTCCTTGATGTTCTTCCCGCCGAGCGGGGTCGTCTTGCCGTAGATGATGACGTCACCGGGGACGACCGTGTCCGGCAGGCTGTCGGCGATGATCTTGCCGCCCGCGACGACCTTTTCGTTGCCGGGGCTCGCGCCGTCCAGGCGCAGGAACGAGTGGAACGGGCCCCAGGGTGCGGAGAACACGCACGGGTCCTGGTACGCGCCGACGACGCCCGGCGCCTCGCCGAGCGAGTCGATGAACCCGTCGGCCATGACCCAGAACGGGCCTTGACGGGCGTCCATACCGAGGAGCCCTCCCGTCACTTCGAACGGGGCTCGCCCGGAGATGTTGTCGGCCCCTGGCTTCTGCGCGGGGTCGAGGGAGTGCGGGAAGAAGAAGGCGCGTCGGGTCACGCGCCCTTGTGTATCAGACCCGGGGTCACTCCGGCTCGGCTTCAGCGTCGTCGTCGTCCTCGGCCTCGAGCCGCACCAGGGTCGACTGGCCGCGGAACATTTTTGCGTCGTACGGCCGTGCCGCGCCGACCTTCCGGATGATCCAGCCCGTGTACTGGTTCAGGACCCAGTCCTCCTCGTAGCGACCCTGGGTGTCGACCTCGAGAATGAGCGAATCATCCTTCACCGCGTAGAGGCAGGTCTCCGGGACCTTGTCGCCGAAGAGCTCGGGCTTCGGATGCTTCTCTTTCGAGATGACCTCGAAGCTCCCGATCTCCGGGGTCTTTCCGGGGACCCCTGTATAGTACATGTGGATTACGTCCCCGAGGGCGACGGTCTTGGACAGCTCGCCCATCTGACCCGTCTTCTCGTGCGCAGCCCGACACAGGAGACCGCGATTGGCGAGCATCACGGTGCCCGCACGGTCCACGTTCTTCACTGTCGCTTTGTAAGCCCATTCCATGGTGTCGCAGCTCCGGGGCGGAGCATGGCACTGCGCCGGTGGGCCTACAAGTTCCTGGGACGCAACTCAGGTCTTGTTGACCTCGAGCTGCGGCATCCGCTCTTTCAGACGGGAAGCGAGCTTCTCGAAGTCGTAGCGCTCGGGGCGACCCCCCTCGGGCAGGCAGGCGATGTCGTTCGCAGCGGCCGCCGCGCGCTTCCGCAGCGCCTCCTTCAAGCCGAGCTTCTCGCCCAGGGCGACCAGCGTGGCGTGTTCCTCGGTCGAGACGACACCGTCGAGCTGCGCGAACCACGCGGCGAGGGCATACGTGAGGACCTGTTCCCACTCGGACATCCCGGCGACGTCCGCGCTGTCGAGCCCGACCTTCTCCTTGGTCGCCTTCTCGATCGCCGCGAGGTCGTTTCCCTCGAGACCGGCCTCCTTCGCCGCGCGCAGGAGTCCGACCGCCTCGACCTTCTGGAGTGAGCCATCGATCCAGCCGATGGCTGCGAGCGCGAGGAAGGGATGCTTGGACAGCTTCATGACTTCCCTTGTATCCGAGGTCGCGTCCGCAGGTGATACCTTCGCGCAAGTGGCGGAGATCACGATTCACGAGACCACCGACGCCGCCGGCACCCTCGTCCGGACGCGGCTCGCAGACGTGGAGGGCGGCTTGGCGCTGCGTGTCGGCGACGAGCTCCTGCCGCTCCCGGACGGAGCGCTCGACGCGGTGATGGCGCGTTACGGTAAGCCCCTCGAAGCCCGCGACGAAGACATGATGGTCGACGAGCGACTCGAGCTCGGCGAAGGGCGCGCGCTCGTGCGCTTTCGGTTCATGCGCCGGTACGACGTGATCGCCCGCGACTACCTCGTGCTCTACGAACCGGGCGCGGAGCCGCTCTGCGAGATGGCGACGGCGATCGCAGCGGCGCTCTACCATCTCGCCCGACGACTCACCCGATCCCAGCCAAACGGGGAAAATCGCCCCGCCTGAAGCGGGTCGGATCCGCCGATCTACGGGAAATCTTTCACGGAATGAACCTTGCTCGAGCGGACGATGAAGTCGAGCTTCCCGAGGTACCCCATGGCCGCTACTTCTCAGAACGTGACCAACGAAAACCCCGCGATGAAGAGCCTACCTCCCCTGGCGACAGCCCCGTTCTACGTGAGCGTCGCCGGCGCGACCGACGTAGGGAAAGAACGAGAGAAGAACGAGGATGCTCTCGTCGTCGCGGACCTCACCGGCGGCACGCTGCTCAACTCGGTGCAGCACGCGCGCCTCGACGTCGGAGAGCGCGGGGTCCTGCTTGCGGTCTCCGATGGCATGGGCGGCGCGCAAGCGGGCGAGGTTGCGAGCGCGCTGGTCGTGGAGACGCTGACGCGCGCCATGAAGGACGCTTCGCCGGACACTCCTCGCGACGCGCTCATGAACGACGCCATCCAGCGCGCACACCAGGCGGTCTGGGAGACGGCGACCCGTGAGTCGAAGAAGATGGGCGCCACGCTCACGGCGGTCTTCGTCCACGCCGGGCAAGCGTTCATCGCGGAGGTGGGGGACTCGCGCGCCTACCTCATTCGCCGGGGAAACCTGTGCCAGCTCACGCACGACCAGAGCATGGTGCAGCTGCTGGTCGACTCGGGGGTCATCGAGGCCGATCAGGCCGCCGAGTCGCCGATCCGGAACATCATCCTGCAGGCGATGGGCAACCAGCCCAACGTGAAGGTGGCGCTCGGGCAGCTGGAGCTGCGCGACCGCGACTGCCTCGTCCTCTGCTCCGACGGCCTCACGGTCCACGTGACCGACGACGAGATCCGTGACGTGGTGCTCGCCTCAGGCCGCCCCGAGGTCGCGACCAAGCAGCTCATCGACCTCGCCAACGAACGCGGCGGCAAGGACAACATCACGGTGGTCGTGGCGGGCATCGGCGGGGGCCTCTCGCAACCCGCGACGGGGGAGACCATCCACGACACGTTCCAGGTCCTGACGGCCTACGAGCCGCCCGGGCTGCCCCCTCGGAAGGCGTGAATTTGGCCCGGGGGGCGCCGTAGCTCTTGTCAGGCCGGCAGAGCCTATTAGGGTGCGTGGAGCGGTGTTCCGCGAGGAGGATGTACCCTTGACGATCGCGCTCTCTCTCAAGCCCCTGCCCCTGTTCCAAGGCATTTCCGAGGTGCGCCTCGGTGAGCTCGTTGCGGCCTTCAAGCCGATGACTCACAAGGCGGGCACGGTCCTCTTCAAGGCAGGCGACGTCGCCACGCACTTCGAGCTGCTCACCAAGGGTGAGGTCTGCCTCGAGGAGTCGCCGACGACGAAGTTCGATCTCCGTCCTGTCTCGCCGCTCGGCGAGCTCGGCGCGCTGACGGGCATTCCGCGCAGCACGACGGCGACGGCGACGACGGACGTCGAGGTACTCACCGTCCCCGTCGGTGACCTGCTCGGCTTCTTCGACGCGCACGCGGACATCGGCCTTGCGTTCTACAAGAACCTCCTCGGCGTCGTCAGCGACAAGGTCCGCCGCGACCGCCGCCGCCTCGACGAGATGCGCGCGAACCTCATTCGCACGCAGAAGACCATGAAGCAGATGCGCGAGACGGTCCTCGCTGCTGCGGAGACCGACATCTCGAAGCCGCTCTTCGAGTCGCTCGATCAGCTCATCGACAACAACCGCCGCGCGAACTACCGCGTCTCGCCGGCGCCGGGCTATGCCGCGCAGGTGCGCCTCGACAACGGGCACATGGCGCAGGTCCTTGAGGTGAGCGAGGGCTATCTCAAGGTCGAGGGAAAGATCGCCGACCTGACGGCCGACCCGACCTACTGGGCCGGCGTGCTCGTGATGCCGACGGCAGAGATCCTCGTCAGCGGCACCGTGGTCCGTGAGGACAGCGTCGGCGTCGTCGTGAAGCTGGACACGCTCGTCGACGAGTTCAAGTCGAAGCTCGACGACTACAGCGTGCGCCTCCAGCTGCTCGACTTCGTGGTCTGAGAGCGGCGAGCCGTCGTCCCAGCCCGCATCGGCGACCGGGCCGTGGGGTTCAAGGACCATGACCGGGATCGCGAAGATCGGGTCTTCGCGCGTAAATTGGGACGCAACTGGGCGGCTGGACGGTCGAAGCGCTCGGAGATGCTCACGCTCAACAAAGCGAAGCGGCTCGCCCTCGACGGAGTCGCGCGGGTGACCGGGTACGAGAGCGACGACCTCCGCATCGTCGACGAGGCCACGGAGTGCAAGCGCACCGGATGGTTCTTCCGCTACGAGTCTCGCGCCTACGTGGAGACCGGGGTGCTCGCGTACGCGATCGGCAGCACGGGGCGGGTGGTCGTCACGCACCGAGCCGTCGTGCACCTCCTTCGCGGAGGGGTTCCGCAGGAGGAGGCGTTCGCCGAATTCGAGCGCTACGGGGCGGAGTGCACGACCGTGGAACGCGCGTGAGGGCTCAGCTCCCCGGCTTCGCGGTCTTCGCGGTCAGCGAGATCCGTTTTCGCGCGAGATCGACCTCGAGGACGCGCACCTTGATGCGGTCGCCCACGCGCACGACGGTGTGAGGGTCCTTCACGAATCGGTCCGACAGCTGCGAGACGTGGACGAGGCCGTCCTGGTGAACCCCGAGGTCGACGAAGGCCCCGAACGCCGTCACGTTCGTCACGCTGCCCTCGAGCTCCATCCCTGGCTTCACGTCCTCGATCTTGCGGACGTCGTCGCGGAAGGTCGGCGCCTCGAACGTGTCGCGAGGATCGCGCCCGGGCTTGGCGACCTCGCGGCGGATGTCCTCGAGCGTTGGTAGCCCGACGTCGGCCGAGGCGTAGCCTGCCCACGGGATCTTCGCCGCGAGCTGCTCGTTGCCGACGAGCGCGCGAACGTCTACGCCCGCATCCTTCGCGATGCGCTCCACGAGCGAGTACCGCTCCGGATGCACCGCGCTCGCATCGAGCGGGTTCTCGGCCCCGCGAATGCGCACGAAGCCGGCGGCCTGCTCGAAAGCCTTGGGGCCGAGACCTGCGACCTTCAGGAGATCGCGGCGCGCGCGGAATGCTCCGACCTTCTCGCGGTGAGCGACGATCTTCTTCGCAAGCGACGGCCCGACCCCCGCCACGCGGGAGAGCAGCGGCGCGCTCGCGGTGTTCAACTCGACACCGACGGCGTTCACGCACGACTCGACGACCTCGTCGAGCCTGCGAAGGAGGAGCGCCGGGCGAACGTCGTGCTGGTACTGGCCGACGCCGATGGCCTTCGGGTCGATCTTCACGAGCTCGGCGAGCGGGTCCTGCAGACGACGGGCGATCGAGATCGCGCCGCGGACCGTGAGGTCGAGATCGGGAAATTCCTCGCGCGCCACGTCACTTGCAGAATACACGGAGGCGCCCGACTCGCTGACGAGGACCACCAGCGCGTCGGAGGAGGCGCACTTCAGGACCTCGCGGCTGAAGTCGGCCGTCTCCCGGCCGTGGGTGCCGTTGCCGACGGCGATCGCGAAGGGACGATGCCTGGAGACGAGCTCGGTGAGGGTCTTCTTGGCCTGCTCGAGCGCACCGGCACCACCGACGAGCTGGATGAGCGCGTGCGTCAGGAGCTTGCCGGTGTCGTCGACGACGACGCACTTGCAGCCCGTGCGTTGTCCGGGATCGATCCCGAGGACAGTACGGCGGCCGAGCGGAGGAGCGAGCAGCAGCTTCGACACGTTCTCGGCGAAGATCTTCACGGCCTCCACGTCGGAGGCCTCCTTCAGGTCAGCCCGCACGTCGGACTCGATCGACGGCAACAGGAGTCGCTTCGTGCCGTCGACGACGGACGCCCGGAGCTCGCCCGCAAACGGCCCGCCGCGACGCCACCCGACACGAGCGGCGATCTCGAAGGCGAGCGCGTCGTCGTCGACGCGGATCTTCACGCGGAGGATGCCCTCCTCCTCCCCACGCAGGATGGCGAGGAACCGGTGCGACGGGATCGTCTTCGCGCGCTCCGCGAAGTCATAGTAGGCCTCGAACTTCGTCGGCACCCTGGTCTTCGCCGCGACCGCCGCGCACTCGACGACGCCTTCGCGATCGAAGCGCGCCCGGACGAGCGCGCGGACGTCGGCGCGTTCGGCCACGATCTCCGCGATGACGTCGCGGGCGCCCGCGAGCGCGGCCTCGACGTCGGGGACCTCCTTCGCGGGGTCGACGAAGGGCGCGGCCTCCCGGCGGGGGTCGCCGGTCGTCGGCTGCGCGAGGATCCGCTTCGCCAGGGGCTCGAGGCCGCGCTCACGCGCCATCATCGCGCGCGTCCGGCGCTTGACCTTGTATGGGAGGTAGAGATCCTCGAGGTCGGTCTTCACGCGGCACGCCTCGATGGCGCGCCTCAGCTCGGGGGTGAGCCTGCCCTGCTCCTCGATGGCATGGAGGATCGTCGCGCGGCGGTCCTCGAGCTCGACGATGTAGTCGCGCTTCTCCTCGATGGCGCGGATGGCGACCTCGTCGAGACCCCCCGTCTGCTCCTTGCGGTAGCGCGCGATGAAGGGGACGGTCGCGCCGTCGGCGAGCAGGCGCGCGACGGCGCGGACTGCCGCGGCGGGGAGGCGGAGCTCCTCCGCGATGCGCGGCGCGGGATCGAACGAGGTCGCGATTTCCGCCATGGCCGAGCACGGAACTCTAGC
>JAYSXP010000047.1:0-7076 GCA_043717125.1 Polyangiaceae bacterium
GCTCGTCGCTCGTCGCTCGTCGCTCGTCGCTCGTCGCTCGAGAGAGGCTCGAGCATCATCGGGACCCGGATCGATCCCCGCGTCTTTCCGCTCGGGCAACGCGCGAACCAAAGTCGATGTCGTTCGACAGCCTGTGACGAAGGTGGACGCCGGCGAGCGCCGCGCCACCCGCGAGACGCGAAGGCGCCCTCCGCTGGCAAGCTCGAAGGACGGCGATCACGGGCTCGGGCACGATGCGCCGGTCGAACTCTCTAGACGGCACGACGCGCCTCGGCGGGCGGCCAGAGAGGAGCCTCGAGGTCCAGCAAGTAGGCCCACATGAGGCGTGAGTTCCCCAAGTGACGGCTGATTCGAGGCCAAAGCGCGCGAAGCTCACTCGGGCTCGTGAAGAGCCAGACGTCGCGGGTGTTGGCTTCTCTCAGGAGCGCGCCCAGCCAGTACGCCCGTACCTCCGGATCGGGCGCAGACAAGAGCTCGCGGAAGCGAATGACCGTCACGTCGGTCCAGAAGAGGAAGTACGGGACCGCGTCGCCGTCGTCGAGACCGCTCGCTGTAGGAGGAAGGCGCTCGACCGCTTCCACGGCGGAGATCGTACCACGGCACGTGCTGGACCCTCGGAGGACGAGGGCTTGCCGGTACCGGACACGACGTGCAAGGGCCTCGATGACAAAGCGACAGCGAGAAGGAAAACTTCGCGGGTTCGGTTAGCCAAAGCGCCTCTCGTGCAGGGTTGCCCGAAGTCGTCTTCTACGAAATTGCGCTCGCACCGGAACCGCCGATGCTGGTGGCTACAGCCGATTGCCGCCGTCGTCGCCACCATCGCGCCCACTGCCGTGACCCAAAATTTCATTCGGCGAAACCCTCGAACCACGGAGGGCCATCGCGGCGGTCGCGCCTTCCTGCCCGGCTCCGACGATCACGACGTCTGCGCGATGGGTCATCCAGAATACCTGCCCTCCGGCGCAGAAATTCTCGGGCGCCATGGCGTAGTGATCGGTCACGAATTTCGTGAGCGAGGCCGGGTCCACGAAGTCCGCGCGATACACGTACCCCACGCTGCCGCCGCGACCCTGCACGTACCGCCCGCAGCGCCGGCACGATCGCATCGCAGGCCGCGCCCGTGCATCGATAGAGGAGGAGCACCGCGCCGTGCTCCAGCCTATGGACGAGATGGCCGTCGGGCACCTCGTGCGTGAGCTCCTAAAAGTTCGCCCACCGATCGAAGTGCGGACCGCTCGACGGCGGATTCGACGTGTAGGCGACGATACTCGCGTCGGCCACCGTAGGCGGCTCCGCGTCGCCATCGCCGCCGCATGCCGCGAGCGGAACGAACGCGGGCACGACCGCGGAGGCCCACGTCGTCCACGCGATCGCTCTCCGGCGCCTCGTCATGTATCGCACGGTCGCGAGGCGGCTCATTCCACGACTCGCACGACTCGCTTACTCGCACTTGCCGGTCTGGAAATACGACCCCTCTTTGCACTGCTTGCCGTTGATGTCGCAGACGCCGTAGACGGCCGTCCACGAGCCCATGTCTTCCGTCTTGCTCGAGATGGCTCCGCCATGTTGATTGCAGTACGAGTGCGACTGGCCACATTGACCGCGATAGAACGCCCACTGCTCGCAGCTCGTGCCGTCGGGAAATTTGCAGTCGCTCTCGGCGACCGTGAAGCCGAGCTTCGCGCAGTATTCACCGGCCGGGGGCGGCACGCCGACCGAGCCGCGTTCGTCCTCGGACGCAGAGGGCGAGCTGCCCGCTCCGTCACCGCACGCGGGGAGGCCGGACACGAGGCACGCGAACGCGAGCGCCGTCGCATGGCGACTTCGGGAGTCCATGGAGCCCAAGCTTACTCGCACGTGCAGCTGTGCGCGAACGCGTCGTCGTGGCACTGACTGCCGCTGGGAAGCGTGCAGAGTGCATAGCTCGCGGTCCATCCGCCCATGTCTTCGACCTTGTTCGAGACGCTGCCGCCGTGAAGGTTGCAGAAGGAGTGCGCCTGTCCGCATGCGCCGCGGTAGAACGACCACTCTTCGCAGCTCGCGCCGTCCGGAAAGACGCACTGGTCGTCGACGAGACGATAGCCGAGCGCGGTGCACTGGACGGAGGCGGGGTTCGCGAGGCCGGGAGCGCCGAAGGTGCCCGTGGTCGCCTTCGCCAGCGGCTTGCAGGTCGGCGCGGGGGCGGGCACGATCACGTCGGCCGGCTGGCCGGTGACGGGCGAGGTCTGCTCGCCCTGGGTGCCGCTCGAGGGCTCGGTCTGCGATGCGCAGGCGACGGACATCGAGAGAAGGAAGCTGGAAGCAATTGCGATGACGGTCTTCATGCCCCCCTGACACGGGCCCTCGACCCCTGTCCCACGCGAGACCGAAAATAAATCTCAGAAGCCCGATCACCCTAAAAGACGGGTGATCGTGATCTGCAACTGGCTCCGGGCCTGCCGGATTACGCTGGCAACGGCCGAGGGAGTCATCCGGCGCTCGTCCCGGAGGAGGCCCTCGGTGGCCGCTAGAATCTGCTGGCGGGCTTCGGCGACGCGGCGCGCGACGGTCGATCGCGGCGTTTTGTAGAGGCGCGCGAGCTGGTCCATCGTGAGGCCGTCGATGTAGTGGAGGCGAAGGATGGTCCGCTCGTTCGCGTCCAGGCCGGCGAGCACGCGCTTGAAGGCGTCACTGAAGAGGTCCTGGGCGTGCTCCTTCACATAGGCGAGCTCGGGATCGCTCGTGATCGACACCTCGTCGTCGAGCCCCTCGGTTCGGGGGCCCGCCGATCTCACGTGGTTGAGCGCGGTCCTCACTGCCGTGATGCGAAGCCAACCGCCGAGCGCGCCCTTGCCCGAGTATTCGGCGATCTTGGGCCCCTTGCCAGTGCCCATGATGAGGTGCTCACGGAGCTTCTGCTGCACCTCGTCGATGACGTCCCTACCGACTCGGATCCGGAGGACGTAGTCGGGAACGCGCGCCATGAAGTGCTCTTCGAAGTAGGCGAGCGCTGCGCGGTCCTGCTGGCAAACGCCGCACGCGAGGTAGAAATCGCTCGCGTGGATCGCCTCGAGCGCCGCCGCGGTCTTCGCATGGAGCGCGAGATGGTCGACGAGCTTCTCCGGCGCGATGACGATCTTCGGCCAGGCCTCGCGGCCTCGTTCGAGGACAGCCGACACCTTGCAGTCCTCCACGACGAGCCCGGTCTTCTCGCGGAACAGCCGTTCGAAGCTCGCATCGGCCACGCGCGCTACTATATTTCGTAAAGCGTGTCGTGTCCCTCCGAAACCCGCCTCCAGGCGTTCGTCGACGGCGAGCTCTCGGAGGGCGAGATCGCCGCGCTCTCGGGGCATCTCGATACGTGTGGCGACTGCCGTGTGCTCGTCGGGGTCGTCCAGCCGGTTCCGCTCGACGACGACAGCGCCGCCGATCGGGTCGGCCGCTACGTCTTGCGACGCGTGCTCGGGCGCGGCGGAATGGGCGTCGTCTACGAGGCCGTCGATCCCGAGCTCCATCGCGTGGTCGCGCTGAAGGTCCTGCGCTCCGACCTCGGCGCGCAACAGAAGCGCCTTCTCGGCGAGGCGCAGGCGATGGCCATGCTCTCGCACCCGAACGTGGTGACGATCCACGACGTCGGTCGCGCGGCCGATCGCGTCTTCATCGTCATGGCGCTCGTCCAGGGCGTGTCGCTCCGTCATTGGCTCGCGCGCGAGCCTCGTTCCGTCGCCGCGATCCTCGACGCCTTCGAACAAGCCGCGGAAGGGCTATGCGCGGCTCACGACGCTGCGCTCGTGCATCGTGACTTCAAGCCCGAGAACGTCTTCGTGGCGGACGACGGTCGCGTGCTCGTCGGAGACTTCGGCTTGGCGGTCGGGCGAGGCGACGAGACGAGCGCCGCCGAGGGCTCGCTCGCATACATGGCGCCCGAGCAGCGCTCCGGAGCGAAGGTCGATGCGCGGGCCGACCAGTACAGCTTCTGCATCGCGCTCGAAGAGGCGCTCGGAGCTGCGTCGGCCGTCCCGCGATGGCTCACGAGGCTCGTGGCCCGTGGCAGCAAGACCGAGCCCACCGATCGATTCCCATCGATGCGCGCGCTCCTCGTCGCGATTCGCGCGGGACGTCGCCGGTCCCGAGGCCGCAGGCTCACGCTCGCCGTCGCCATCGGGGGCGCCGCGCTCGCCGCCGGAACGATCGTATGGGCGCGCGCGCGCGACGCTCCGAACGTCGCGCAATGCCGGGCCCGCGAGGCGGAGATGACGACGATATGGAACGCGGACGTCGCGAAGAAGACGGAGCAAGCGTTCCGGAGCACGAGGAGCCCGCTCTCCGAAGGAGCATGGCGAAAGACCAGCGCGGTGCTCGCCGAGTACACCGAGGCGTGGCGCGGCGCTCATCGACGCACCTGCGAGGTGCGTGCTCCACGTGAACCTGGCGAGAGCGCAGCGCGTGACCAGAAGACGAGCTGCCTCACCGAGCGCCTCGAGATCGTCCGAGCCGTCACGGCAAGCCTCGAGCATGTCGACGGACCGATGCTCGAGCAGGTGCCGGCGATGCTCCAGCTCTTGCCACGCGTGAGCGCATGCGAGGACGCGCGAGAGATCGCCCAGCGCGCGCCTCCCCCTGCTGCCGACAAGATCGCCGCCGTGGACACGACGAAGAAGAAGATCGCGATCGCCGCGACCACCATCGCTGCCGGCCATTACGTCGAGGGCCTCGCGCTCGCGGACGACGCCTGGAAGACCGCGAACGGAGCGAGCTACCTCCCTGCGCTCGCCGAGGCCTACGTCTGGCTGGGCACTGCCCACGGGCGCCTCGGTCACACGCGCGAGTGCGAGCAGGCGCTCGAGCAGGCCGTGTCGTCCGCGAGCGCAGGACACGCTCCCGCGCTCGCCATTCGCGCGTGGATCCAGCTCATGCACTTCGTGGGCTACGAAGGGAAGCGTTACGACGACGGCGCTCGGTACGCCGAGTACGCGAGAGCTGCGCTCGAGTCGATGCCGGGCGCGTTCGAGCTCGACGCCGAGCGTCTCTCGTGGTCGCGGGCCATGCTCCTCGACCGGAAGCGCTTCGACGAGGCGCTCGTCGTATCGAGGCAAGAGCTCGCGCTCGTGGAGCTTCGCTTCGGCGCGTCGCACCGGCTGACCGCGGTGGCGCTGGACGGGTTCGCCGGAGTGCTCGTCGGGCAGTGCAGGGCGCGCGACGCGATCGAGCCTCAGGAGAAGGCCTGCGCCATCCTCGAGCGGGAGTACGGCTCGCCGCATCCGCAGCTCGCGCTGTGTCTCGGCAACCTCGCTTCGCTCCACGCCAGCCTCGGTGAGCACGGGCGAGCGATGGACATGAAGGCACGCGCGCTGGCGATGTTCCAGGAGGTTCCTGGTCACCCGAACCATGTCGCGATGGCTCATCGCAACAGCGTTCGTTCCCTCCTCGAGCTCGGCCGCTTCGCAGACGCCAAGACCGAGCTCGCGGCGGCCGCTGCACTCAGCCATCGCGAGTCCGACGAGACGAGCATCATCCTCTTGCGCGGTGAGCTCCACCGCCGCGAAGGGAGCAAGGCGGAGGCGCTCGTCGACCACGCGCTCGCCGTCTCGAGGACCCAGAACGACGAGCCCGCGCGCCGTCTCGAGCCTCTTCTCTCCCTCGCCGAGACGGAGCTCGCAGCAGGGCGCTTCACGGAGGCGGCGGCCCACGCCGAGCAGGCGGCGGCGATCGCGCGGAGTCTCCATGGAGAGAGCTCGTGCCGGATCCTGGAGCCACTGCGCACGCAGGCCGACGCTCTCATCGGAGGCGGAAGAATCGAGGAAGCGTTGGCGTCCGCCGAGCGAGCGCTGCGCGTGGCGCAGACGAGCCAGGTCGATCCGCTCGCGCGAGCACGCGCCGAGCTCGCCGTCGCGCGCTCCCTTCCGGATGCCGATCGTGAACGCGCGCATGGTCTCGCGACCTCGGCGCGTGATGCGGCAGCTCGCGCCGAGCGCGACCCCGAGCTGCTGGCGCGCATCGACGCCTGGCTCACCGCCTCACGCTGACCGCGCTCCTTTTTGTCCTGTAGGTCGATTTCCTGCGACCGCCGGCGCCTGGCCGCCCGTATGTCAGAGCGCGTTCTTCGTCTCTTTTCGGCGTCCGTCCTCGGCGACCGACCCTGCAGAGCAAGAGCGGCGTCGACACGTTCAAGAAGGCTGGATATTGCAGCGGCTCGAGCTCGTCGGGCCCGACTCCGCCCGCTTCCCCGGCGAAGAAGTGCGTCTCGTCGTGCACCAGGGACTTCGACTGCGCGAACAGCTGCCCCGTCATCTCGGGAGGCGTGCAGTGCTGCGATACGACGATGAGGACGTGCTTTCGTTCGAAGACGCCGGCGTGCCCCAAGCCCGATGACGGTCCGGGCGATCCGCCGCCGATGTACTGACGCATCACAGCATCAGCGGAGATGCCTCTCGAACGACGCCTTCGCGCGCTCGCGGCCCACGTGATCCGCATCTCGCAGCATCGAGGGATGCGTCGCGTCTGGCACGAGCACGAGCTCGCTCCCCTGCGGTGCATGCAGGAAAAGACGCTGCGAATGCTCGAGGACGTTGCGTACGGGAGCGCGCCCGCCTCCGGGGGGTCGAAGCCGGACTCACGACCCACGCGTCCGACCACGAAGCTCACCACGAAGTCCGGCAGTGGAACCTTCGTGTACGTCCGCACGATGTCCATCGTCGCAAACGGCGCTAACGCGACCACCGCGGCGACGCGCGCATCTCTGCCTGCCCACTGGATGGCCGTCGCGCCACCGCACGAGAACCCCAGCACACCGAGCTTCCCCACGAGGAGGCCACGCGCGGCGAGCGCATCGGTCAGGTTCACGAGATTGAGCGACTCGCGAACGCCGTACGAGAGCGGATCGCCCGTGGATCGCCCATGCCCGCGTGCGTCGACGAGGATCGTCCGCGCGCCCCCATCGGCGAGATGCTGCGCCCATTCGCGCATCGGTCCGCGTGAGTCACGCAGCCTATGCAGCACCACCACCGTGTACGCCGGCGCGCGGACGGAAGGGCTCGAGACGAGCTCGTACGCGATCGTGACCGGCGGCGACGTCGGCGACCTGAACGTCTCCTCGC
>JAYSXP010000461.1:0-3766 GCA_043717125.1 Polyangiaceae bacterium
CCGGAACGCGAAACACGAGGAGCTGCATGAAGAGGCGACGGTTCGTCGACTGCCGCACGCCGTCCTTCTTGCCGCCGTACTCGTGGACGTCGATCGTCGGCAGCCCCTTCGCGATGTCGGCCGGAATGCCCTCGGGTTTCGCGTCGCTCATGGGCGAAAACCTAGCACAGCGCGTGCAGATCAGTCGGCGTCGGTCGCAGCGAGCACGGCGACCGAGTCACCGGCCGGGCGCACCGCGAGCACGCCGATGTCCCACGCCACGTCGTGCCACCACGCGCTGTTTGCAGCGCCGAACATCAAGAACTGCGCGGAAGGCGCGAGCGCGTCGAGCTGTTCGGGCGAGGCATCAGCGGGTGCGTCGAGGAGAGCGGCCATGGAGACCCACGCGGAGCGACGGCCGTAGGCGCCGCCGAGACCCGAGGAACAAGCGCCGCCGTTGGCCGAGGCCGCGAAGAGCGCGCCCCACACCGTGTCGGCGCTGGTCCTCTCGGCGCGCAGCCCTGGCGCGCCCTCGATGCAGTCGAGCGCGAGCGCACGCAGCAGCCACCGACCTGGCGAGGCCGGGCCCAGCGCAGGCTCGAGACGGAACGCCTTCGCCTCCGCCTTGCCGTTCGAGCCCGTCGTCCACGGGAGAACGCACTCACGGAGGCGTGCCTCGAGCGATGCCTCCTCGATGCGCGTCACACGAGGCGCCGCGTGATCGCCGGGCGGCGGGATCGTACGCGCCGAGGTCGGCCCACTCTCGAGACGGGCGACCGCTTTCGAGATCGCGCTCGCGCCGTACATCGGCATGTACGTGGGCGCCTCGCTCTCGGCCGCGAGCAGCGTGAGGGGCAGCGCTCCGAGCGGGTGGTTCGCCGCGGCAAGGCGCGCTTGGAAGCTCGAGAAGGCCGGCTCGCGATCGAGCGACGTGCCGCGCAGCACCGTCTCGTGCATCCAGCAGGCGAGGATCTCCGTGTGGTCGGCGTTCGCGCCGAGCCGCGCAACCGTGGCCTCGAGCGCTTCCTTCGTCTGCCCGTGGCCAAGCCGCGACGCGAACGAACGAACGCGCATCTCGAGCGAGCGCGCACGCTGCACGCTACGAAGCCGCGGTCGCGCGAGGAGCACGAAGAGCGCGTCGACATGGTCGGGCCCCACGGTGAGCGCGAGCTCCTCCTCGATGTGATCAGCGACGGCCTCGAAGGGAAACCGCGCGGCGCCTTCCACGTCGCATGCCTTCTCGATCGCTGCAGCGAGCTCGAGGAGATCGCTCGTGCGCGACTCGCGATTCCAGCGATCCACGGTCCCAAAGGCCTGGTTGACGTCCTCGGCAGCGCGCAAGCTCGCTACGATCCCATCGATCTCGTTCGGCATCGGTACGGTTCGCAGTTCTACCCGGCCCGGCTCCGTCAGACCAGCGTCGTCAGCGCGCCACGCAAGAAGTCGCGGGCGACCACGACCTTGTGGACCTCGTCGGGACCGTCTGCGATGCGCGCCGAGCGCGCGAACCGGTACCAGGTCGCGAACGGCATGTCCTCACTGTAGCCGAGCGATCCGTGCATCTGGATTGCGTCGTCCATGACCTGGCAGAGGACGTTCGCCACGTGATTCTTCGCCATCGAGGAGTACGGGCGGGCCTCCTTGTCGAGGCCCTTCTCGAGCATCGAGGCGCAGTGCAGCGTCATCAAGTTGCCGGCGTGGATGCCGGAGACGCCGTTGGCGATCATCACCTGGATCATCTGGTGCTGAGCGAGGGTCTTGCCGAAGCTCTCGCGCGTGGTGACGTACTCGCGGCACATGGTGAGCGCGCGGTCGGCCCAGCCGAGCCAGCGCATGCAGTGGGTGAGTCGAGCCGGAACCAGTCGCGCCTGCGCGAGGCTGAAGCCGTCGCCTACGTTGCCGAGGATCGCGTCCTTCTTCACGCGGACGCCGTGGAAGCGCATCTCCCCTTCGCGATGCTGGAGGATTGGCGGGCTCATCACCGGGATGTCGCGGACGTGCTCGACGCCCTCGGCATGGCGGTCGACGACGAACATCGTTGCGCCGCGCGAGCGGTCCTCGGACGTGCGAGCCATCACGATCAGGAACGACGCGTCGCCGCCGCCGGTCGTGTACCACTTGTGCCCGTCGATGACCCAGCTGTCGCCGTCCTCGCGGGCAGCGGTCTTCAGGTTCGAGGGGTCGGCGCCGGCGCCCGGCGCGGGCTCGGTCATCGCGAAGCCGCTCGTGATCTCGCCGCGAGCGAGCGGGGCGAGCCACTTCTCGCGGACGGCGGCAGACGCCGAGCGAAGGAGCAGATCCATGTTCCCCTGATCGGGCGCGTCGCAGTTGAAGCACGAGGCTCCAACGGGCGAGCGGCCCATCTCGCGGAAGAGCGCGCACATTCCCATGATGCCGAGGCCGAGGCCGCCGTGTTCCTTGGGGAGGTGGGGGACGAACATGCCCTGTTCGCGCGTCTGCGTGCGAAGGGCGTTCAGCGTGTCCCGCTTCTTCGTCCTGTCCTCCTCGAGGATCTTCGCCTCGTTCGGCACGACGTGGTCGTCGACGAAAGCACGCACGCGCGTTCGTAGATTCGCGAGCTCAGGAGGAAGGTCGAAGCTGATCACGGCGAGCAGGATAGCGCGCGAAACGCGGACCTGCGCGTGTTAGCGTCCGCGCGATGGCGCTCACCGCACCGCCTCCGACCCGCACCCCCGAAAAGACCGCCGAGGCTCACCGTTTCGACGCCGAGGCCCTCGGCCGGCTCGGCGTGTGGCTCGGCGCGAACGTGCCTGGATGCCGCGGGGGAAGAGCGAGCGCACGCCAGTTCAAGGGTGGACAGTCGAACCCGACGTACTGGATCGGCGTGGAGGGCGTCGAGGGAGGAGAGCGCGTCGAGGGAGGAGAGCGCGAGCTCGTGCTCCGGAAGAAGCCGCCGGGCGATCTGCTTCCTTCCGCGCACGCGGTCGAGCGTGAGTACCGCATCATCCGCGCGCTCGGCGGCACGGACGTCCCCGTACCAGAGGCGCTCGGCCTCTGCGAGGACGCGAGCGTGCTCGGGACCCCCTTTTTCGTCATGAGCTTCGTCGCCGGGCGCATCTTCTGGGATCCGACGATCCCGGAGCTCCCGAGCCATGCGGCGCGCGCCGCGGTCTATCGCGAGTACACCGCCGCGCTCGCCGCGCTCCACAAGGTCGACTTCGTGAAGGTCGGCCTCGCCGGCTACGGCAAGGTCGGCGGGTACGTCGCGCGCCAGGTCGATCGCTGGTCGAAGCAGTACGAGGCCTCGCGCACGAGCGACATCCCCGCGATGGAAGCGTTGATGACCTTCGTGCGCACGAAGGTTCCCGCGAGCGACGAGACGACGCTCATCCACGGCGACTACCGGATCGACAACATGATGTTCTCGAACGACGAGGCTGCCCCCCGCGCCCTCGCGATCATCGACTGGGAGCTTTCGACGCTCGGCCACCCCGTCAGCGACCTCGCCTACGCGTGCATGGGTTACCACCTGAACCTCCCGGGTCGCGGCGGCCTCGCGGGCGTCGACGTCACCGCGCTCGGCATCCCCTCCGAGCAGGAGATGGTCGACGCGTACTGCGCGCTCACCGGGCGCGGCCGCATCGATGACTGGGCTTATTTCATGGCATTTGGCATCTTTCGCCTCGCGGCCATCGCGCAGGGCGTGTTCAAGCGGAGCCTGCAAGGCAACGCGAGCTCCGACAACGCGAGCAGCTACGGCGCCGCCGTGACGATGCTCGCCGAGCTCGGCTGCTCGATCGCAGAGATCAAGACATCATGAGCGAAG
>JAYSXP010000462.1:0-10887 GCA_043717125.1 Polyangiaceae bacterium
CCGGTCGCGGTTCGCGCGCGGCGCGGCCCTCCTTCTCGCCTTCACTACGCTTGTCCTCGGCGGCTGCCAGCGCCCGAACGACGCGACGCCGGCACCTCCCGATGCCTCGCGCGCCGCGCCGGCGCCGCACGCGGCCGCGCATGCGGTGCCCCCCTCAGAGCGCTTCTCCGAACAAGGGATGCTCGCGGAGGCGGCGCTCTATCTCGACGATGACGACTTCCGACGCTCGGCGCTCGTCGAGTCTCTCACCAATCCGACGAACATCTACTCGCGCCAGCGACTCGACGCCTACGCGCTGAAGACGCGAGGCTGGGATCTCCTTCCCGAGTGGAACCCGCAGTCGCTCCCCGTGACGACGGCGACGGCCACCGACCTTCGGGCGCATCGACCTCTCGCGATCGACAAGGACGCACCGCGACTCTGGGACGGCAAGCGGCCGACGACGATGGCTGGTTGGATCGCGCTCGGACGCGAGGTGTTCTTCGGATATCCGCTCCGCGTCGAGGTGTTCATGAACTGGGCGCTCGAGCACCCGGATGTAGGCGAGCGCGTCGGCGTGCGCGCCGCGCAGGACGGCACGTATCCGGGCGTGCGCCTCTTCACGGACATCGAGGGTCGGACGTCGCTCGGCATCACCTGCGCGATCTGTCACACGAGCGTCGGCGACGACGGCCGCGTCACCGTTGGCGATGCACGACGGACCTTTGACTACGGCGCGCTCCGCCTCGCCTACCACAAGGACACGGGCGTCCCCGTCGACCCCGACCTCGCGCGACGCATGAAGTCGTGGGGACCGGGTCGAGCCGACGTCACCGAGGACGACGACGAGGATCCGGTCGCGATCCCCGACCTCTGGGGTCTTCGTCACCAGACCGCGCTCACACAAGCCGGCACGATCAAGCACGCCGGACCTACGGTGCTCGCCATCCGTCAGGAGACGCAGCTCCTCCACTCGAACCACCAGAAGGTGCGTCCGCCGCGTGAGCTCGCCTATGCGCTCGCGCTCTTTCTCTATTCTCTCGAGCCCGCGCCGAGCGCGCCGCTCTCGAGCGCCGACGTCAAGCTCGTGCCCCGCGGCAAGGAGCTCTTCGTTGGGAGCTGTAAGGGCTGTCACTCCAACGCCGCACTCGGAGGGCCGCCGATGCCGGCCGAGAAGATCGGCACCGATCGAGCGCTCGCGTTTGGCGGCGCTCGCGGCACCGGCAAGTATCGCCCCCCTGCCCTCCTTCGCGTCTCCGCGGCTGCACCGTACTTCCACCAGGGCGCAGTGCCGACACTCGAGGACGTGCTCTCTCCCGCGCGGCTCGAGCCTTCGTATGCGAAGAGCCCGCTCGCGAAGGGCGCTGTGCCCGGTCACATCTATGGCACCGACCTTCCCGCGGCCGACCGCGCGGCGCTCGTCGCCTATCTTCGATCGCTCTGAGGGTTCGCGTACGCTCGGCCCTCCCGGATGAGCGCTCTTTTCCAAACCCTCTCGCCGAATGCCGTGCGCGGCCTCGGCGGCCTTGCCGGGCTCGCCGTAGGTCTCGTGGCAGGCCGCCTCGCCGAAACGCTGCCGCCGCGTTACGACGTCACGCTTCTCGTCGAAGGTCCCGCGCGGACGCGGCGCAACGTGGCCGTCGCGATGCTCGGCACCGGCATCGGTGTCTGGCTCGCCCACCTGCTCACCGGCGTGCCCGAGGTGACCGCGCCGCGAGCTGCGTTTTACTTCGCGGTCAACCTCGCGCTTGCGTTGGCGCTCGTGGCTGCGGCAGCAGTCGACCTCGAGCACATGATCCTCCCGAACGAGCTGACGCTCGGCGGCGCGCTCGTCGCGCTCGCCACGTCGCCATGGCGAACGGTGGGGCTCGTCGGATCGCTGATCGGCATCGCGGTCGGTCTCGGGATCACGTACCTGCCGTTCGCCCTGTACAAGCGACTGCGCGGGCGGAGCGGCATGGGCCTCGGAGACGCCAAGCTCGCGCTCTTCGCGGGGGCGTGGCTGGGGGCTCCCGGGGCGATCTACGTGGTCTTCGCAGGAGCGGTGCAGTCCGCACTCTGTGCGCTGATCATGCGTCTGTTCGGACTGACGTTCGCGGTCCCTGCGAGCGTCCAGGCCGAGATCGCCGAGCTTCGCGCGAAGGCCGCGGCGGGTGACGAGGAAGCACTCTCGGCTCTCGCCGATGACCCGATGGCTGCCGATGTAGGAAAGCCAGGCGAGCCAGGCGACAGCGGAGCCGAGGGGCAGCCCGACGACGCGTTCGCGACCATGCGGCTGCCGATGGGCCCGTTCCTCGTACTGTCGTGCCTCGAGTTCCTGTTCGCGAGGCGCGAGATCCTGGAGCTGTTCGATCGCTATGTCGCGCCGCGTTAGCTAGCCTTCACTTCGATGCGGAAATTCTATGCGCTGGTCGCCGTCGGACTCACGGGCGTCGGGCTCATCATGGCGTGCGGTTCGAACGGAGCGTCGTCCGACTTCGTCGACCCCACCATCGACAGCGGGAACACCACCTCGTCGAGCGGTGACCCGCCGATCCTCGGCGGTGACAGCGCGCCCGACCCGAACGCGCAGACGTTCACCATCACGCCGCCCAATCCGGTCGTGACGTTCACCTCGAGCCAGCCCGCCCCCACCGTGCAGTTCAAGGCGGTCACGGCCGCGGGCGTCGAGCTGCCCGCATCGTTCACGATCGACCGCGGAGAGATCGGCAGCGTCGGCCTGACGACGGGCCTCTTCACGGCCTCCGGCACCGTCGGCGGCAAGGCGAAGATCACGGCGACCCGCAACGGCAAGACCGCGAGTACGTCCGTCACCGTGAAGGTGAAGATCACGGACAACGGCAGCACCACACCCGACGCGGGCGCGGACGGCGGCGCCGGCGGGAACGGCGGCGTCGGCGGCGAGGGCCCCGGCGGCCCCGTGAGCCCCGCGGTCGTGACCGTGCTTCAGGGCGCTTCCGTCGCAGATACCGGTCTCTCCTTTCTCTACCCTTACGACAAGACGGTGTGGCCGCGCGGCATCCTCGCGCCGCTCGTGCAATGGAAGCCCGGCGCACAGACCGACTACGACGCCGTCTACATCAAGCTGACCGAAGCCTCGTACGAGTACGACGGCTTCTTCGCCAGGACGGCAACGCCGTTCATCCACCACCCGATCCCGCAGCAAGCATGGAAGCAGCTGCTTGCCTCGAACGCCGGCGAGGACGTCACCATCACGCTCGTGTTCGCGAAGGGCGGCGTCGCCTACGGACCGATCACGAGGACGTGGAAGGTCGCCTCCGCGCCGCTCAAGGGCATCGTCTATTACAACTCCTACGGCACGCAGCTCGCGAAGAACTTCTCGGGCGCGCTCGGCGTGCCCGGCGGAAGGTTCGGCGCAGCGACCCTCGCGATCAAGGGCGGCTCCACCGATCCCGCGCTCGTCGCGGGGTCGACGACCGCCGATGACTCCGGCTGTCGCGTCTGCCACTCGGTCGCGGCGAACGGGTCGGTCCTCATCACGCAGCGCCAGGATGGCAACGCGAAGAAGTTCAGCGCCTACGATCTCAAGACCGGCGCCGAGACGGTCATCACGCCCCAAGGTGCGCAGGCCAACTACGCGTGGCCGGCGATCTACCCCGATGGGTCGATGTTCGTCGGCGACTCCAGCAGCGCGGCCGGCTCGACGAGCACGCCGAACGGGCTCTTCACGGTTCCGACGGGCGCCACCGGAATGCCGACCCCGGTAGCGACCAACTGGCCCGCGGGCTTCCGCGCGGCCTATCCGTCGTTCTCTCCCGACGGAAAGAACCTCGCGTTCACGATGTTCGCGGGCCCGACGGTCGGACCGGTCGGGGACCAGAAGACGCTCGGCGTCATGACGTTCGACAAGGCGACAAAGCAGTTCGGCCCGCTGACGACGCTGCACACGCCGGCCTCCGGGACCGCGCTCTTTCCGTCGTTTCTCCCCACGAACGACGGTGTCGTGTTCGAGCACGAGACCCGTTACAACGGCCGCGACTACGGCGGGACACGCTCGGACGCCGACGTCGCGCCGCCCGATGCGAGGGCCGACGTCGGCGCGCACGCCGAGCTCTGGTGGCTCGACCTCAAGACGAAGACGGCCAAGCCGCTCGACAACCTGAACGGCAAAAACGCGGGCGTCTCCTACCTGCCCAGCGGTCCGAGCGCCCACGAGGACGACACGACGCTCAACTACGAGCCCACGGTGAACCCCGTCCCCTCCGGCGGCTACGCGTGGGTCGTCTTCACGAGCCGCCGCCTCTACGGCAACGTCGCGACGATCAATCCGTTCTACAGCGACCCGCGCTACCACGACCTCACGTCGACCCCGACGCCGAAGAAATTGTGGGTGGCCGCGATCGATCTCAACGCTCCGCCCGGAACCGATCCGAGTCATCCCGCGTTCTATCTCCCCGCGCAGGAGCTGCTCGCGGGCAACTCGCGCGGCTACTGGGTCGTCGACCCGTGCCACACGGACGGAACCTCGTGCGAGACCGGTGACGAGTGCTGCGGCGGCTTCTGTCGCCCCGGCACCGACGGCGGCGCGCTGGTGTGCACGGCGACCGTCCCCGCGTGCGCCCAGGAGTTCGAGAACTGCACGACGAGCGCCGACTGCTGCAACTCGCCGGCGATTCAGTGCATCAACGGTCGGTGCGCGGCGACGGGTCCGAAGTGACGCGCCGTCGATAGCGGATCGTACCTCCCGGCTCCGGCATACCGGACGTCTTCTTCGGGTCGTACTGTCCGTCGAGGGAGAGCTCGGCAAGCTCCGAAGTGGCGAGCACGATGCGGGCCTCGCCGCTCACCACCATGTGGAGCCCGCTCTCGCTCGAGGCGTCGAGCGACACCTCGAACACGGCATGTTCGCCGTCGATCCGAACGAGGGTGGCGCTGCCCGCGAGCATCGCCCACGCGCGCGGGTGGACGACGCGGAGGAGCGCCGGCGCGAGCTCGTCGCGCCGCTCGCCGATCTCCATCACCTCGGTGGGCATCAGCTGGTCGATGCGCGTTCGCGTCCCGAGGTCCGGGAACACGTCGAGCACACGTTGAGCCTCGGCCTCGGGAGCTTCGACATTCGCGGCGTCGCGGACGTGAGGAGCGCGGGCATCGACGAAGTACTCCTTGTGGTGGACGAGCGAAAACTTCGGGCTCCCCTGGAACGACTCCTCGTTCTGGAGGAACCGCAGACGAACGCGGGAGGGTGCGGGGCCGTCCACGGCGAGCACCTCCACGCGAACGTTGGAGTCGTAG
This sequence comes from Polyangiaceae bacterium, assembly GCA_043717125.1. Classification (GTDB taxonomy): domain Bacteria; phylum Myxococcota_A; class Polyangia; order Polyangiales; family Polyangiaceae; genus Labilithrix. Next base: position 5,233 of record JAYSXP010000462.1, read on the forward strand.
GTCGTGATCTGGAGGTCTCCGGACGAATCGTGAGAACGGCTGACGGCCGACACAGCGATGAGCGAGACCGTACCTGTACCAGGTACGGGATGGGTGAAATGAGCGCCGTTCTTGGTACGGGAAATGAGCTCCTCCCGTGCGTGGAGCGGCGGGACATCGAGACTCGGCGCCGTGATCGCGACCGGGGCAACGGGCTCACGGCAAGCACAAGCCTGTCCCACAACAAGGGCCAGCGACCCCACACGCAACATGGTGACGACCGCGCTCACTCCCTAGGTGTAGCCTGGTTTCTCTCCTGGAGGAGTCGTGGCGAGAACGAGGAACAACCGCGATGCGAGCGTGACCAAGTTCTGTCTCGCGATGGAAGTCCATCGTAGGACAGAGGCCGGGCGTGTGCGGACGGCGAAGGAGCTCGTCGCGCAATTCTTCCCGTACAACGAGCAGAAGGCGACGGACCGCCTCTTTCTGCACATGCCGAACGACGTTCGCGGGCCCGTGCTCGCGAAATGGGGCATCCGCGGCGCCAAGGCCGCCCTCAAGGACGACGACGCGAAGGTGCAGTTTGTCGTTCACGATGCGCTCGTGGCCGGTGACATCGACGAAGGCATCTTCGAAGAGGGCATCACGGCGGGGATCCTCGTCGACTGGATCGAGCTGGCCGATTGGTGGGCATTCTGGCGGCAGGGCAATCTCACCGGCGTCGCCATCCAGAAGGCGCTCGCGACCGCGCGCGAGGTCGGGCTCATCGACGAGAAGTGGTTCCTCGAGAACCTCCACGGTCGCGGGGGCAAGCTTCGAGGAACGGACGTCCTCTGCGACACGCTGAGCAAGGACCAGATCATCGCCTGGATGCGCAAGCTGCACGAGACCGGCGACGGCTCTCCCGCCGGCCTCGTCGGAGCGCTCGGCTGGGAGACGGTCCTCGCGAAGACGGCACAGGATGCCCTGCTCCACGCGCTCGACCAGTTCGCACGCAAGACCGGGCTCACGCGCGAGCCTGCGCCGAACAGCGAGCGCAAGGGAGGTGCTCCCACGAGCCACGAAGCGACCACCGGCAAGCACGACAAGCTCGCCGAGGTGCATCCGACGGTCGCTGTCCCCGGAGAGATCGCAGCGCTCGCCGCCGCAGACGCCGGCGCAGAGGCGAAGGCTCTCGCCGACGCTCGGCCGAAGCGCGACTCCGGTTTCGCCGTTGCGATCCCCGACATCCCGGCGGTCGACGGCGGTGACGCGGACGACGAGCCACCGAGCATCCCGAGCGTGGAGTGGTCGGCGAAGGAACACGACGAGGAGAGCCCGAAGCTCGCCAAGGCCCGCGCCGCGATGCTCGAGACGCTCATCTCCACGGAGAAGTCGACGGGTGACGGAAAGCGCGAGCTCTGGGACGAGTCGGCGATCCCGGCGAAGCCGTCGTCACTCGATTGGCCCGAGCCTCCGCCGATCGTCTCGGCCCACGGCCCGATGAGCGCGGAGCCCGCGAGCGACCCTCCGATCTCACTCGACGACAAAGATCTCCAGAAGGCTTCTTCGCCGCACCTCCCGGTGCCGAATCCGCCGCCGGTCCCGGCGCGCAAGGGCGGGTCTCCTCGCTAGGTCACGGACACGTAGCCAGAAGCCTGGCGACGAACGGGACCGAGCGAACCACGAGGCGTCAGTAGCCTGGAGGCAAGACGACGTTCTGCAGAGGGACCGTCGACGAAGCTCTCGCCTGTCGCGGCCTTGTGCATCGACTCGACCCAGCTCCAGGCGAACTCGAGACCTCACCAGCGGAAGCTCACAGCCTCCCGCACCGCAGGCGTGAAAATCGGGGCGCCAGCGCCGTTCGCCGCAGGCGAATCACACCGGAAGGTGCATCACGGGGAGGCTCAAGCGGAGTCTGAGGGGCGGAGCCCAACCTCGAAGACGATGCCCTGCGCGAGCGGCAGGTCCTTCGAGTAGTTCACCGTGTTCGTGGCTCGACGCATGTAGCTGCGCCACGCGTCGGAGCCCGACTCGCGACCGCCACCGGTCTCCTTCTCGCCACCAAACGCGCCGCCGATCTCGGCGCCACTCGGGCCGATGTTCACGTTCGCGATCCCGCAGTCCGAGCCCTCGCTCGAGACGAAGCGCTCGGCCTCGCGGAGGTCGTTCGTGAAGATGCACGACGAGAGCCCTTGCGGCACGTCGTTGTGCATGGCGAGTGCTTCCTCCATCTCCCGATAGCCCATCACGTAAAGGATCGGCGCGAACGTCTCCTCGCGAACGATCTCGTCCTGCCGCGGCATGCGGACGATCGACGGCCTCACGTAGTAACCGCCGTCGCATCCCGGCACAGCGACGCGCTCGCCGCCGATCACTTCGCCACCGGCCTTCTTCGCGCGCGCGAGCGCAGACTGCATCGCTTCGAACGACGGCGCGTCGACGAGCGGGCCGACGAGCGTCCCGGACACGCGCGGGTCCCCGACCTTCACCTGCGCGTAGGCGCGCTCGACGCGCGCGGTGAGCTCGGCGCGCACGCTCTCGTGAGCGATGAGCCGACGCAGCGACGTACACCGCTGGCCACAGGTGCCGACCGCGCTGAAGAGGACGCCGCGTACGACGAGATCGAGGTCGGCCGACGGCGCGACGATCATCGCGTTGTTACCGCCGAGCTCGAGCAGCGAGCGACCGAAGCGCGACGCGACACGCGGCGCAACGGCGCGCCCCATGCGGGTGGAGCCCGTCGCGCTGACGAGCGCGACGCGACGATCGTCGACGAGCTGCTCGCCGACCTTCGCGTCACCGAGGATGACCTCGGCAAGGCCGTCGGGCGCCGGCGTGCCCGACTCCGCGAAGCGCGCACATGCCCGGCGGAAGAGCGACTGACACGCGAGCGCCGTGAGGGGCGTCTTCTCGGAGGGCTTCCACACGACGGAGTCACCGCAAACGAGAGCGAGCGCGGCGTTCCACGCCCAGACGGCGACCGGAAAGTTGAACGCGCTGATCACGCCGACCACGCCGAGCGGGTGCCACGTCTCGGCCATGCGGTGTCCGGGGCGCTCGGACGCGATCGCGAGCCCGTAGAGCTGACGCGAGAGTCCACATGCGAAGTCGCAGATGTCGATCATCTCCTGCACCTCGCCGCGAGCTTCGGCGACGATCTTCCCAGCCTCGAGCGTGACGAGCGCGGCGAGCGCTTCCTTGTTCGCGCGGAGCTCCTCGCCGAAGAGGCGAACGAGCTCGCCGCGCCGCGGCGCCGGCACGGAGCGCCACTTCAGGAACGCGCCGTGAGCACGATCGATCGCGGTCGTGACGCCCGCCGCGTCGTGCACCCCCACGTGTGCGGTCACGCTTCCGTCGATCGGCGAGCGCGCGACGATGCCGCCCTCGCTCGCAGCGCAACCCTCGGGAGCTCGTGACGCGTGAGCCCCATGCCCAGGGTTCTGCGGATCGAGAAATGTGGCTCGGAGCTCGCGCGAGATGTCCATGCCCGCCTCTTACCCCGAAGGCCGTGGCGGCGTCGAGCCTGCGGCCTGGCGCCCTCAATCGGCGAAAAATCGAGCCGATCGCGCATCGGTCGCCGTCCGTCGTGAGCCTTTGGAGACGTGGACCACGTGCCACCGGCGTGCGAGAACGGACGTCCTCGGTCGTGATGTGACAGCGAATGCACGCTCCGCTGTCGCTCGACCTCGTTCGCCCTCGACGCCCCGCACGAAACACTCGCTCCTTTCGCCAGCTCCGCTGGCCGGGCTCTTGCACGGCGCCCGCTCGCACTCGATGCCCTTTCGGAGCTCCTTCATGAAGAGATTGCCTCGCGCCTTGCTCCTCTCGAGCCTCCTGATCGCGTGCGGGGGGAGCGACAGCACGACCGAGATCCCGGCGGCGCCCGGCCCGACCGAGCCCGCCGGCTCGAGCGGCAACCCGCCGCCGGCCTCGACGGGCACACCGCCCGACCCGAAGGGCCCCGACGGCCGGCCCGCGGTCGACCTCCGCGCGGATACGAACCGCGACGGCGTCATCCGCTTCGACGATCCGACGGACGACGACGGCGAGGACGTGTGGGACGCGAAGCACGGCGCGGTGTTCCTCGCCAACATCGACGACGACGACGAGAAGTGCCCGACCAACGTAAGCGACATCGACCTGCCGAAGTGCAACGACGCCGCTGACGAGGTCGTGAACGGCGCCGACGACGCCGCGGACCTCGCGCGTTTGAAGACGAAGCCCTGGGCCGCAGCTCCTGACGGCGCGACGGGCAGAATCACCACGACCGCAGCGAGCAACGTCCGGCTCTTCAAGGTGACTGGCACCACGTTCGAGGTGCTCGCGAAGGACGCGACGCTGACGACCGCGGAGCTCCGCGCCGGCGTGGAGCTCGCCATCGAGGCGCGCGACATCGTCCGCGACACGACGGTATGGGACGGCTTGGTCGACGTGACCTTCACGGTCGACGGCGCCGGCGCGACGCAGACAGACAAGGTCAGGATGCGCGTCGCGCCGCTCCTCACGTCTCACCATCTCTCTCCGGCGGAGAGCACGTACGTCACGCTGCTCAACAGCGCGAGCAGCCAGGCGACGCGCGCCGATCTCGCCACCGCCGCAACGGCCGCGGGCGTCCCGGCTCCGAGGACGATCTCCGTGTCCGATCAGTGGACGCAGGACTTCTTCGAGACCGGCTTCATGACGATGCCCGGCCCTGGCGGAAAGCAGCACGCGATGCGCGTGAACATCCGCTCGGCGAACGAATCGAACCCGAACTCGCCGACCAACCCTCTCCGCAGCGCGGGCAAGGTCGTCTTCACCCAGCTGCGCGGCAAGGACGTCGCCGGAATCCAGCAGTTCGACCCGACGCGTCAGGGCAAGTTCGACACGCTCAACTCGTTCGGTAACTTCGAGACGATCCCGCCGTACACGAGCGGCGCCGAGAGCTTCCCGCTCGGGCGCGTCCTCCGCGGGAACATCGCCTCGTACTATCCGGACAAGACATTCCTCAAGATGATCGAAGCGCAGAAGGTCCAAGAGCCTCTGTACATCGACACGTCGTGGCTCCTCGTCGGACACGTCGACGAGACGCTCTCGTTCATCAAGGCGAGCTCGCCGCGTGGTTGGGTCATGCTCGTCAACGACCCGACCCTCGCCAAGACGATGCTCGAGACGCAGTCGGCCGCGGGCAACGGCGGCGTTCCGATGTTCATCGGTAAGTTCTGGAGCGAGTCGCAGAACGCGCAGATCACGATCGATCAGGTGCTTGCCGACACCGAGGTCATGCAGGCGAGCGCCGAGGCGGCGACCGAGATCGCAGGGCAGCTCGCGGTCATCAAGAGCGCGACGGGGCTCACCGAGGCCGAGATCATCCGCATTCCGTATCTCCACATGCCGTACAGCCAGGGATCGATCGCCTTCCAGCCCGGCATGGTCAACGGCCTCTACATCGCGCCCGGACACTTCGTGGCCCCCGACCCACACGGGCCGGAGATCGCGGGCACCGACATCTTCAAGGCGATCATGGTGGAGCGCGTGTCGCCGTTCGGCGTGACCGTCCACTGGGCAGAGGACTGGGACCTCTACCACCGCAACCTCGGCGAGGTGCATTGCGGCACGAACACGACGCGGCAGATCCCGGAGTCGAAGTGGTGGGAGAGCGGACGATGAGCACCATGATGAAGCTGAGTCTGGGATTCGTTGCAGCGCTCGCGC
>JAYSXP010000463.1:0-10866 GCA_043717125.1 Polyangiaceae bacterium
GCCCCGTGGCGCAATCGCTGGACGTGCAGCAGTAGCGGGTGGTTGCTGCATCGCACGTCGCGGCCCCAGAGGTGCACATCGCGGTGCTGCTCGCGGACCCGCAGCAGAATTTCGTCAGACCCCCACACGCCGTTCCCGCGCAGGCGAGCTCGCCTGCGGCGCTGCAGCCCGTACCTCCGCCAGGCGTGGCATCCTCGGTCGTGCCGTCGGCGATGAGCGTTCTGTCGTCGGGCGCATCGAGGAACGCGTCCGTCGTGCCGTCGGTGCCGCCGTCGACGGGCGGTGACGCTCCGTCGGTCGGTGTGCTGCCGTCCGCGATCACGGAAGCATCGTCGTTCGTTCCGCCGTCAGCCAGGGCTCCGGGCTCACGGCAGCTGTCCTCGGTACAGCTCACGTCGGAGCTGAAGCATTTGCCGGTTCGACACGTCGAGAAGGCGTCGCATGGGACGTCCTTGCAGTCCGGATCGATCGTGATGGGCAGATGGAGCCCCTTGTGATCGCTGAACGTGAACTGCCTACGCGCGACGATGCAGCCCTTGAACAGCGGCGGCTTGCACGACGAGGGCACGATCGCCTTGTCGTAGGCGACGACGACGACGATAGAAGCACGCCCGTTGCCGGGCGTGACGACCAGCGTGCCGATCTGGTGGGTCGCCTCGGTGCAGCTCGTGGTGGTCGCGGTCACGAACTCGTCGACCACGCGCTGCTGGGTCGTCACGGGATCGGTGCCCACGGTGATCGCGGTGCCGTTGGTTTCCGCACAGGTCGCGCGCTTCGCGAGGGTGACCTCGACGGTCACCTGCGTCGCGTCGCGGCACCCCGGCGCGAGCGTGAGAGCGAGCATGCCGAGGGCGGCGGAAATCGACACGAAGAGGCTCAGCTTGCGCACAGCCTCATCATAGCCCGCGATTGCGCGGGGCGCTCAGTCCGCGAATTTCTGGAGGACGTCGTCGGCCTTGTCCACCGTGAAATACAGTCCGCGCGCATAGAGCCGCAGCCGGTCGGCCTCCGAGAGGTCGCCCTTCCGGCCCGCCGTCGCCTGCGCGAGGAGGATCGCCGCGCTCACGCTCACGTTGAGGCTCTCGACGAAGCCGCGCATCGGCACGCGCACACGCCGCGAGCACGCTGCGGCGAGGGTGTCCGCGATCCCGTCGCGCTCGTTGCCGAGGACGAGGGCGAGCCGTGGGATCGAAGCGAGATCCTGAGGATCGAGCTCACCGTCCGCCGACGCGGCCACCAGCTCGAGCCCGTCGGCCCTTGCCTTCGCGACGACCTCGTCGACGTTCGACCAGGATCGCAGATCGACCCATTTTTCAGCACCTTTTGCGACGCTCGGCGCGGCCAGGAACCGCTCGAGCCGCTCGATGACGTGGACGAACTGGACGCCGAACGCCTCGCAGGAGCGGAGGACCGCGGCGCCGTTGTGGGGATCGTGCGGCGCGTCGAAGACGACCTGGACGCTCTCGAGCCGCTGATCGATGACGTCCCGCAGGCGCTTGGCTCGCCGCTCGAGCACGAGGGGCTCGAGCAGCCTCACGACCTGAGCCGGATCGTGCCGTTCGACGCGCCGAATGAGCGCGGGCAGCAGGTCCCGACCCGAAATCACGCCTGGGGTCTTTCGTCGCACGGTGAAGTTCTGTCCTGAAGTGGCGTAGTTCTAACGCAAATGAGCGATTTTCTGGGCCAACCGCTAGAGTAACGGGTCGCGGACCGCCGTGGCATCGAACGAACGGCTGCCTCGGAACGTCTGAAGACCAGAGAGGATGCAGGACCGAAGCTCGAGCACGATGCTCCCGCCCGTCCGGCGCACCAGGCGCCGCGACTGGGGACGCATCGTTGCGCGCGTCCTTTGTGTCGTCTTCGCCATCGCGGGGTTGATTCCGGTGGGCGTAGGCCTCCTCGTCCGCACGAAATGGGCGCAGAGCCTCGCGACGTCCGAGACGCGCAAGGTCGTCGCGAGCCTGGGGATCGACGCGCGTTTCGAGCTCGAGCTTCGCCTCTGGCCGCTGAGCGTGACCCTCCGGAACCTGCGCGTCGAGGCGAGCGACGGCGGGACACCGTTCCTCACCGCACGTCGCGTGACCGCACGCCCGAAGGTCTTCGGTCTCCTTGCGGGCAAGGTCGTGATCGATCAGGTCGACATCGAGAAGCCCTCCGCGCGCGTCGTGATGAAGGGCGGCGAGCTGCAGAACCTCGCCCTGAAGCTCCTGAAGGCCGAGACGTCGACCGGACCACTGAAGGCGCCGTTCTCCGTGGTCTCTGCGAGCGAGGCCGAGGTCGACGTCGATATCGACGGCATCCGTTTGGTCGGCCACGAGATCGACGCCGACCTCACGGCCGATGACGACGGCAACGGCGGTACGGCACTGGAGATCGCCCTTCGCGTCGCGGAGGCACGCGGCCGGATGGTGCGGATGCTCAAGCCCGCCGAAGGCCCCCGCGGCGCCGAGTATTCCGTCGACGAGGACGTGCTCTGTCGCATCGACGCACGTGCGCGTATCGAGCCGAAACGCATCCTCGTGCGGCGTTTCTCGACCTACGGCGCTGCCGATCTCGATCCCGCCGAGGAGACCGCGCTCGGCTGCGACGTCGCGAGGACCGACCTTCGCTATGTCGAGCTCACGCTCGGCCACCTCACGGTCGTGCTCCCGAAGACCAAGGGCGACTACCCGAGCCTCGACGGTCACGTGCGCGTGCGCGCCCCCCTCCGGGTCCTCAACCGCTTTCCCGGCACCCCGTACGTCGAGGGATGGGTCTCCGTCGACGCGGAGCTTCGCTACACCGCCGAGACGCCCATCCCCGACGTCTCCGGCCACCTCGAGGCCGAAGGGATCCGGGTCGAGAGGTTCAGCTTCGCGCGCGCGATCCAGAGCGATTTCAGCGTTCGTCGCAGCATCGTGACGAGCCCGTTCACGCGCATCGAGATCGCCGACGGCGTCGCCGAGATCCGCGACGTCGAGGTGCAGCCGCTCGCGAGAGGACTCCCGCTCAAGGTGGGCAAGCTCGACGTCACCGGCGTCAGCTTCACGTCGCTCATGCACGATTTTCACGTCAGCGAGCATCCGCACGTCACCTGGGACATCAACGAGCTGACGGTCACGGGCTTCAAGGGCACGATCGACCCGGTCAGGCTCGAGGGAGACCTCTACGGCAAGACCTCCAACTTCGCCGTCTACGACTCTCCGGTCGACAGCCCCACGAAGACGCGTGCCACCGGGGTCAAGGAGGGCATGCTCCTCGGCAAGGTGGCCGCCACTCCGAGCGCGCTGGAGTTCCGGCACGTTCGCGTCAACACCACGCACAGCCAGGTCGACGACGTCTTCGTGTCGGTCGGCTACCACGAGATCCTGAAGGTCGAGATCCCGCACGCGAAGATCGACACCGAGGACCTCTCGCCGCTCGGGCACGTGAAGATGGCGGGCGTCGCCGAGATCGCGAAGCTGAGTGTCGGCGGTCCGTTCGGCGACCCGCACCTCGCCGGCGAGATCCTCGGCATCCAGAACTTCTCGATCGGCGATCTGCCGTTCGGCAACGTCACGCAGGGACACGTCGAGCTGCACAAGCTCACCGTCGACCTGCGCGACGTGCGCGCGCAGAAGGGCAAGAGCACCTACGAGATGCCGACCGGCGAGCTCGACTTCGGCGGGAAGGCGTCGATGCGTCTGGACGGACAGGTGACTTCGAAGAACCTCGACGTCCGTGACTTCTTCAACGTCTTCAAGCTCGACGAGGACCCGCGCTTCACCGAGATCGGGGGCAGCCTCGAGACGAACGCGCGTCTCCACCTCGCGCTCGGTGGTCCCGAGGACGTCTGCAAGGGCGGCTACCTCGACGTGCAGGCGTCCGTGAGCGCGACGAAGCTCAATCTCCTCGGCGAGAAGTTCGACGAGGGCCATGCCGACTTCGAGTACCGCTGGATCGACCAGAAGGCCGGCCTCGACGGCGCGGAGATCGACGTCCGCTCGCTCTCGCTCGTGAAGGTGAAGAAGGAGGGCCGCGCGCCGCTCGGCTCGGTTCTCGGATCCGTCGCGGTGCATCGTGGTGGACAGCTGCGAGGGAGCCTCGTCTTGCAGGGCTTTCCCCTCGGACGCGCAGACCTGCTCGGCACGGCCGCCGCGAAGGTCGAGGGCGCGGCCTCGGGCGTCGCGCGCTTCGGCGGCTCGCTCACCGCCTATACAGTCGAGGCCGACGTCAACGTCACGCCGATGCGCATCCTCGGAGTTCCCTTCGGCGGCTCGGACCTCCACATCGGGATGACGCAGCTTCCGTCGATGGCGAAGGTCATCGGCAAGACGCTCTGCGGCGCGCCGATCTACCAGCCCTTCGACAAGGAGGCGTACCTCAAGGACGCCTCGGTCCAGGGTGACTTCACGATCGACGGCGCGCTCTTCGGCGGACAGGTGAAGGTCGAGAAGCTCGTCGTCACACGCCAGAAGTCGCCCGTGATCAGCGGGCGAATCGGCCTCGCCCGCTTCGATCTCGGTCCGATCGGCAAGCTCTTCGTCAGCGAGGATCAGACCGAGGTCGACGCGGGCAACGCGGTGGCCTCACCGCCGCTCGGCGGCGAGCTGACGGGCGACCTGGAGATCGACCGGATCGCCACCGACGACATCGCTCACGCGAAGGGCCGCTTCACCCCGCGCACGATGCGCCTGTCGCGCGGAACGCAGACGCTGTCGCTGCGCACGTCGCCCTCGAGCGGGCCAGGCGCGCCGCTCGGTCCGCCGATCGTCATCTCGCTCGCCGACGACGTCGTGCAGCTTCCGCCCGTGACGTTCGACCTCCAGGCCCCGAACGGCTTCAAGGGCGCGTTTGCGCTGAAGGGGTCGGTGAGCAAGGTCACCCGTGGCGGCGAGCTGGCGCTCGAAGCCGAGCTCTCGCCGATCGATCTCGGCATTTTGGTCGGCATCGTGCCGCGCATGTCGCGCGCGATGGGCACGCTGAGCGGCAAGGTCCTCCTGCGCGGAAAGGCGACCCAGCCCGAGTTCGACGGTCAGCTCATGGTTCGCACCGGTGAGTTCGCCTTCAAGGGACTTCCCGGCGGCATCACGGATGTCGAGGTCGACCTCGTCGCCGACGAGAACGAAGCCCGCGTGACGCGTGCGTCGGGCCATTTCCTCGGCGGCGACATCTCGATGACCGCCCGCATGCCGATCAAGGGTGGGCAGCTCGGCATCGCCGAGGCGACGATCACCGGGAGGCAGCTCTACGTGCAGCCGTCCGAGGGCGTGAAGGCGACACTCGACGCGGACATGCAGGTCACGATCAACCCGACCGCGACGACCGCGGCTGGTCGGCTACCGCTCATCGGCGGAGAGGTGACGGTCACTGCGTTCGAGTACACGCGCCCGATCACGATCGATCTCACCGGGTTCCGCGGGGCAAAGCGCACGGTCGTCGAGAACTACGACCCGACGCTCGACTCCGTGAACCTCGGCTTCGACGTGCGCTCGCGCGTGCCGCTCCGCATTCGCAACAACCTCGTCGACGCGCAGCTCGCGATCGACTCGCGCGGTCTCCGCGTCACCGGAACGAACCAGCGCATCGGTCTCCGCGGTGAGATGACGACGCTCGCCGGCGGTCATGTGCGCGTGTTCGCGAACGACTTCGAGGTTCAAAAAGGGAGCATTCGCTTCGACGACCCGACGCGCATCGCGCCCCACGTCGACATCACCGCGCTCACCGAATACCGCCGCTACAACAACACGCTCGCGACCGCGGGCAGCGGTGGCGCGAACACGACGGGTGGCGCTGCGACGACAGGCGGCATCTCGAGCGGCGGACAGGGCGGTGGCCTCTGGCGCATCACGCTCCACGCCTACGGCGACGCCGACGATCTGAAGATCGACATGACGAGCGACCCGGCGCTCTCGCGCGAGGACATCTTCTTCCTCCTCACGATCGGGCTCACGCGCGCGGAGGTCGATCAGGTGCGCGCAGGGTCGGTCTATGCGAGCGCGGCCTTCGAGGCGATCGGCACGGTGAGCGGCGTCGATCGCGCCGTGAAACAGGCCATTCCAGTGATCGACGATTTTCGGCCTGGCACGGCGTACTCGCCGCGCTCGGGTCGCGTCGAGCCGAACATCACCGTCGGCCGGCGCCTCGGAGAGAACGTGCGCTCGCGGCTCACGAGCGGTCTCGCCGAGGATCCTCAGCTGCGGTCCACGATCGAGTGGCGGCTCGGTCGCTCGTTCACCGTCGAGCCTTCGTACGATCGCATCAACACCGCTTCGTCGAGCAACGTCGGTAACTTCGGCATCGACTTCCGCTGGCGCCTCGAGTTCGACTGACGCCAGAGGGAGCCCTCGGTCCGCTCGAGTCCAAGGTCTGGCGCGGCGACGGCACGGTGGGCATCGTCGAGCTCTCGATGCGCATGATCCAGGTCGCAGGAGTGCCGCACGTGAAGCGCTCGCGGCCCCCGTGGCGCCCCTGCGTTCTGGGACGCCTCTGCGGTCGAGCCGCGTGACCGCTACGGCGTACGTACGAGGGTCGCAGCGACTCGAGGAAGGCTCGATTGTTGCTCCCTCGGTCTCCCATGAAGAACATCGACACCACGAAGAACGACACGCTCACGACCTACGTTGGCGATGTGCATGCCCTGGTGGCCCACGGCCTCAAGGCGGTGGAGCGGCAGGTCGAGAACCTGAGCAACGTGAGCCACAAGGACGCGCAGCCCGCTGTCCTCGAGGCGAAGCGCGTGCTCGCACAGCAGAAGTCCGCCCTCGAAGCGCGGCTGAAGGCCCTCGGCGGAAGCGCAACGGCTCCCGTGAAGGACGCCGTCGCGGTCGTCGCAGGCGTCGCTGCGGGGCTGATCAACGCCGTCCGACCTTCGGAAACGGTCAAGTCGCTCCGCGACGACGCGACGTTCTTCAGCGGCCTGGGCGTCGCGTACCTCCTCCTCTACACGACGGCGAGCGGACTCGGGGACGCAGAGACGTCGGACCTTGCGCAGCAGGGATACGAGGGGACCGCACGAATGGTCATGCATCTCGACAGCATCCTCCCCAAGATCACCATCGAGGAGCTCCGGGAGGACAAGCTCGTGGTCTCCGATGTCGCGGAACGGGTGAAAGCGATGGTCGTCAAGGCCTGGGATCGCGCTCAGCCCGCCGGCGCTGCGCGGCAGTCGACCTTGCACGGTACGGCATGAGCGGGGATGCGCGAGGGGGGGCGGGCGACCCGATCGGACGTTTCCCCACCCCTCTCGTGAGGCGGACGCGAATGACTCTTTCCAGGATCGACGGTCTCGACACGCGGGATCACGCGCCGAGCTGCGCGACGATCCGCACGATCGTGTAGAGCGCGAACCCCGCGCCAGCCGCGAGCTGCACGACGGTCACGCGTCGAAAGACCGTCTTCGGGGCCGCCGCCGCGCACGCCCACACCGCGCCGACGGACAGGGGTACCCACGCCGTCATCAGCAGCGCAGCCTCCCCGGCCCGACCGCCGAGGATGGCCGACGCCGCCATCGCCGCAGAGCCCAGCACTGCGAGCGTCACGGCGGCGATGCACGTCCCGCGAGGGCCCAGGACCATCGCCGCGGTACGGTCGCCGCGCGCGGCATCTTCTTCGGTCTGAAAGAGCTGGGTCAGCGGATAGAGCGCGCCCACGAGCATGGCCGCGCCGACGAGGCCCGCCGTCACCTCGGGCGTCACCGTGGTCCCTGAGGTCGCCACCACACCGGCAAGCACGCCGAGCGCTCCCTGACCGAACATCACGACCGCCCAGCTCGCGAACGGTCGCGCCTTCCAGCGCACGCTCGGATGCGAATAAAGGATGCCGAGCACCGCGTAGACGAGGCACACGGCGAAGAAGCGCGCGTCGACGAGGGCTGCGAGCGCGAGGCCGAGGGCCTGGAGGACCAGGCTGCCCGGCAACAGCCAGGGCCCGGCGGGCGGCGGCGCCGCAAGGCCCCCTACGGGCCCCTCGTCTCGGTCGTAGTGCGAATTGAACGCGGTAGTTCCGCCGTAAAAGCAAACCTGGAGCACCACGAACGCGAGCACCAGCTTCGCCGAGACTCTCGCGCCCGAGAGCGCGACCCCCCACAACATGAATGGGGCGAGAGTAAGCTGGAACGGCAGGCGGAGATGGACGAGCAGGTTTCGTGCGTGCCCGGCGCTTGAGGCGGCACCGAGATCGAGGGGTTGCTCCGTCGTTTGCGGGATCATGGGCGTGCGCGCGCGTGCAAGTTCTCGGCCGGCTTCGAGCCCCTGCGAAAGCTCCCAACCTCGCGCGCTCCCGGGTAAATGCGCCGTGCAGTCGCATGTGTGCAAGCAAATCTGCACCACTGTGTGGTGCTCCTGTGTCGGAGCTCGCGGTCCACTGCGCCAAACTGGGCTGCGCCAGCCGTTGCGGCCCGCACGCGGGGAGACGGCACGGAGAGTGCTTTCCGCACCCGCGCTCCCATGACACTCGATGCACTGCCAGACGCGCCGCGACTCTCGCGGTTCACGATTGCGCGCCCAGCGCACGTGACTCCGCAGCTCGCGACCCTGGAGTGGCTTGCGCGCGCGCACACCGTGGCGGAGAGCTCGCGTGATCCGCAGCGCTTCGAGGACGCCGGCGCGCAGTTCTACGTGCAGCTACGCAAGCTGCTCACCCGCGTGGCATGCGGCGCGGAGAGGCTGTCCGAGCGCGGCCACGAGGTCCCCGACTGCGCCCACGACCGCTGGGAGGAGATGGGCATCTACGATGTGAAGCGCGATCCGCGCGGCGCGGGCACGGCCGCGCGAACTTCCTTCTTCGCGCGGGCCGCACGGGTGGCCTTCGACAAGCTGTACGCGAAAGAGACCGAGGCGCCGCGTGAGATCGTGCACGTGACCTGCACCGGCTACGCGTCGCCGAGCGCAGCGCAGCGCTTCGTGTCCAGCCGCGGGTGGGGAGACGATACCCGCGTGACGCACGCCTATCACATGGGCTGCTACGCGGCGTTGCCGGCGACGCGCATCGCCGCGGGCCTCATCGCGGGCTCGGCGTCGGCGCGGGCAGACGTGGTGCACACGGAGATCTGCTCGCTGCACCTTCAGCCGTGCGCGCACGACGCCGAGCAGCTGGTGGTACAGAGCCTGTTCGCCGACGGTCACGCACGCTATGCGATCCAACGCGGCGAAGCGGGCCGCGCGGCCTTGGCGGTGCTCAGCGAACGCGAGGTGCTCGTGCCGGACTCCGCCGAGGCGATGACCTGGACGTGCGGTGACCACGGCATGCAGATGATCCTCTCGCGCGACGTGCCGGCAAAGATCGCCGCCAACGTGCGCGCGTTCGTGGACGCGCTCTTCGAGCAGGCGGGCCTCTCGTTCGACGCGCATCGCGACAGCACGGTGTTTGCCGTGCACCCGGGCGGACCGCGCATCGTGGACCTCGTGCAGCATGTGCTCGAGCTTCGCGACCCTCAGGTGGCGGCGAGCCGCGACGTGCTCCTGCGCTTCGGCAACATGTCCTCGGCGACGCTGCCCCACGTGTGGCGAGACATCGTGCACGACGAGGCCATTCCCTCGGGGACGCCGGTCGTGAGCCTCGCGTTCGGGCCGGGCCTCACGGTCGCCGGCTCGCTCATGGTGCGCGAGGGCCGGCGTTGAGCCCGCTACGCTTTGCGTTCGTGCTGCCGCTCGGCATTCAGGCGCTCGCCATGATGGTCGATGAGCTCCACTTTCACCGTCGTCGCGGGCTCGCCGCGTGGGAGCGGATCGGTCACCCGCTCGACACCATGAGCGTGCTCGCGTGCCTGGCGTGGGTGCTGCTCGTGGCGCCCACCGAGCGCTCCATCGCGGTGTACGTGATGCTGGCCGTCGTCTCTTGCATCTTCATCACGAAGGACGAAGCGGTGCACGCCGCTTCCTGCGGGGGCACCGAGCAGTGGCTACACGCCGTGCTCTTCGTGGTGCATCCCATCAGCCTCGCCAGCATCGGGCTCATGTGGCCCGGGGTGCACGCGTCCGCGGAGGCCTCTCCGTCGTGGCTTCGCGGCGTGCCGGCCACGAGCATCGTTGCCACGCAGCTCGCGCTGACGAGCGCGTTCTGTCTCTTTCAAATCCTCTACTGGAACCTGCCATGGGCACGATCTCGACGACCCTCGCCAACCCGGTGAACAACGCGGTGTACGACGAGCTCGGCGAGCGCTGGTACACGGCGCAAGACGACCCGATCGCGCTGCTCCGCGCCGAGACCTTGCACCGTACACCGTGGATGGTGGAAGAGATGCGGCGGCGCGTCGGGGGGTCGCCTGCACCCATGCGCGTGCTCGACGTGGGTTGCGGCGCAGGCTTCCTGGCGAATGCGCTCGCGCGAGAAGAGGGCTTCGTCGTCACGGGTATCGACGCCTCCGCCCCTTCGCTGGCGGTGGCGGCGCGCCACGACGCAACGGGCGCGGTGACCTACGAGGTGGCCGATGCCTACGCGCTCCCGTACGCGACCGGCTCGTTCGACGTGGTGTGCGCCATGGACTTCCTGGAGCACGTGCTCTTCCCCGAGCGCGTCGTCGCCGAGGCGTCGCGCGTGCTGCGTCCGGGCGGGCTCTTCTTTTTCCACACCTTCAACCGTACGGCGCTGGCGTGGTTGGTCGTGATCAAGGGCGTGGAGTGGTTCGTGCGCAATACGCCGAAAGACCTGCATGTGCTCTCGCTCTTCCGCACGCCGCGGGAGCTCCGCTCGATGTGCGAGGCAAGCGGCCTGGCGCTTCGCGAGGTGCGGGGGCTGATGCCCGACGTACTGTCCTGGGCGTTCTTCCGCATGCTCTTCACGCGTACGGTGCCTCGCGACTTCGCGTTCCGGTACACGTCATCGACGGCCACCGGCTACATGGGTGTGGCGGAGTCCGTCGACGACGTCGAGCCTTCGCTTCGTCGCTCGTAAGCTTGGGGTCGCCGA
>JAYSXP010000464.1:0-10856 GCA_043717125.1 Polyangiaceae bacterium
TCGGCATGCGACGCCGGTGGAGCGACCGTCGCGGCTGCGCCGATCGACAGGAAACCATCGACGACTCGGCGAGCTACGATCCCTACGCGTTCGAGGGCCGCGAGGGCGAAGCCGGCATCCCCTTTCGTGTGCCCGCGAGCATTCACACCGAGGCCATCCCGGCCGGAGGCGCGAGCGTGGCGCCGAGCACGAGCGCCGCGGGCGCGCCGGCGATCGCGGTCTTGCATGTGCGCGCCGGCACATCGGGCGACCCTACCGAGAGCTCGCCAAGGCGGTCCCGTCGCGCGACGATTTTACACCGTAAACCGGCTCCGCCCGGCGCCCGAGCCAGGATTCGCGCACTTCGTATGCCGAACTGCCTGATCTCCAGCCCGCCGTGGTACCTGCTCCAGAGACCCGTGACCGACGAGCACCGTTTGAAAAAGCACACCCTAGCCCCGTCGTGGATCGCGGTCGTCGTCGCGCTGGCTGCAGCGGCTGCCTGTGGCGGAACATCGGTGACCTCGGTTCCCGGCTCGTCCGGTGGCACCACCGACGGCGGCGCGGACGACAGCAGCGCCGCCTGCGATTCCGGACCTTGTGCGACCGACGAAGCCGGCAGCGGTCCCTTCGGCGGCGCAAGCCTGTGCACGTCCGGGACGATGTGGACGCGCGGCGACCGCGGCTCCGCCTCCATGCATCCCGGAGGCGCCTGCATCACCTGTCACGACCAGAACAACCAGGCGCCGAGCTTCACGATCGCGGGCACGGTCTTCCCGACCGGTCACGAGCCCGACGACTGCAACGGCGCGAGCGGAGCGACCTCCGGTGCGCAGATCGTCATCACCGACGCGAACGGGAAGGTCACCAAGATCGCCGTCAATTCGGTGGGCAACTTCAATTCGCAAGGGTTGGTTGCCCTACCGTTCCGCGCGAAGGTCGTCGTCGGTACGAAGGAGCGCGCGATGGTCGGGAGCCAGAAGAGCGGCGACTGCAACGCGTGTCACACGGAGAAGGGCGAAAACTCCGCGCCTGGGCGCATCGTCCTCCCCTGAGAGGCGGCCGAGCGCTCTACCCTAGAAAGGGGGGCAAAAAAAAGCACTTCCGGCCGCGCTGGCCACCCGCTCGAGCATGGCGTCTCGAGCCGCCTGCGGCTTATCATCAACCGCGATGAGCTTGCCGCGCCTGCGGGCCGACGCCGCGGATGATCGCGCCGTCGCAAAGATCCTGAGGGGCGCACTTCGCCACGAGGTCGAGTTCGTGCGGCTCGAGTCGCCGCCGACGTCATCGGGCCAGCATCTCCTCGAGGTCGAGGTCCCTGGCGAAGAGCTCGTCACGCTCCTCGCCGATCCGGTGGGGGACGCGACGGAGGCCGGGCACCCTCTCCACGTACGGCCGGTCACGCGCCCGCAGATGGCCGCGCTCCTCGCCATGATCGAGCGGCTCGACGAGCCCTCTCGCACCCAGCCGCCGCCCCATACAGGAGACCCCGACGATCACGACAACCAGTCGAGCGAGTCCACCATCGTCGATCAGCTGACCGGGCAAGCTGGCGCCGCCCGGCTCCCGCCGCTCTCCGCGTTCGGACTCTTCGACGGCGAGCTGCCGGAGCCACCTTCGTCCGGCGCATCGATCCCGAAGCCGCTGCGCAAGATGCCCTCGGGTCAGATGCCGCGTGTGCAGAAGCCGGCGAGCATGCCGCCGGTCTCCCTGGGACCGGCAAGCAAGGCCCCGCCGGTCAACGCGCTCGTCGGGCGCGTGATCGCCGGCAAGTACAAGGTCGAATCGGCGATCGGAAGCGGCTCGACCGCGTCCGTCTTCAAGGCGATGCACCTGGATCTGAAGCGCAACGTGGCGGTCAAGATCCTCCACGCGGAGAACAGCCTCGAGATGCAGTTCGTGAAGCGCTTCAAAGGTGAAGCGCTCGCGGCGAGCAAGCTCGAACATCCCAATGTCGCACGCGTCATCGACTTCGGTCAGGACACCGACGGCCTTCTCTATCTCGTGATGGAGCTCCTCACCGGGCGCAGCCTCGAGGCGATCCTCGCAGTCGAGGGCCGCTTGCCCGAGCGCATGGCCCTCACGTTCGCGATCCAGGCTTGCAGCGCGCTCGCGTTCGCCCACGACGTGGGCATCGTGCATCGTGACATCAAGCCGGAGAACATCATGATCGTCGCGCATCGCGACGACGACGGGAATCCCTGCGACCTCGCGAAGGTCTGCGATTTTGGCCTCGCCAAGCTCGGCGAACGCGAGCCGGATCAGGAGGATCTCACCACCGGCGGTATGCTCTGCGGCTCGCCCCAGTACATGTCGCCCGAGCAGACACGCGGCGAGACACTCGACGGTCGCTCGGACATCTACTCGCTCGCTGTCACGCTCTACGAGTCACTCACGGGCTCGTTCCCGCACGATGGAACCGACCTCGTCGATCTCTTCACGAAGAAGATGATGGTGCCGCCGAGGAAGCTCTCGGAGCTCTTGCCCAACGTCGACGCGCTGCTCGAGGACGTCGTGATGCGTGCGCTCTCGGCGGATCCGAAACGACGACACCCCAACGCGCGCGTCCTGCGTGAGGAGCTCCGCGAGGCGCTTGCTCTCCTCGAGGACGAAGAAGACGATCGCGAGCCGACGATCGTCGCAGGCTGAACGCTTGCGCGAACTGCGCGAAGGTTTGCGCGAACGAGGCGCGCGCACATCACCCCGTGGTCGCGTCGAACCGCGAGGTGGAGTCGCGATGACGCGCGGACGCGATCGCGAGCGCTCGCGCGCACGGTGTGCGACGTCGCACGATCCACGGCGCATCGCGAGCCCACGCACGTTGGCAGGGCTCGTGCTGGAGCACCCAGCGCCATGAGCCAAAAGCACCTCCGCCTCGCATCGCTCGGACCGCTGACCGCAGTCCTCATCGTCGCGCATGCCCTCGCGGGCTGCGCGTCCGACGCCGGCACCGCGGAGCCGGCGACGTCGTCGGGCCCCGACGCGATCACCCCGCAGGAGGTCGCCGCCGGCGAGGCCGCCGGTCCTTCCGACGACGACGGTTGGGTGGCGGACGGCGCGCTCGCGGTCGATCCCGAGCAGCCCGTCACCTCGCCCGCGGAGGACAGCGCGCCGTTCATCGATGCGGAGGATGCGCTCTTGCCGACGCAGCCGGTCGTGCCACCCGGCGAGCTCGATCTCGACAACCTGAACCAGACAGCCTCGTGTCATCGCGTGACGGGCTACCGAAGCGGCAAGCTATTCGGCCTCTGCGTCACCACCATCGACGGGACGTACGTCGAGGTGAACACCGCGCGCGCATACCTCCGCATGCGCAAGGCGGCGCGGAGCTCGGGCGTGGTTCTCCACGTCGTGAGCGGGTTCCGCTCGATGGCTACGCAGCGCTACCTCTACCATTGCTACAAGACCAGAGCGTGCAACGGCGGACACCTCGCTGCCGTCCCGGGGTACTCGAATCACCAGAGCGGTCATGCGCTCGACCTCAATACTGCCGCCGGCGGCGTCTATTCGTGGCTCGCCAACCATGGCCACGCGTACGGCTTCCGCCGCACGGTCCCCGCCGAGAAATGGCACTGGGAGCATTGAGCGACCTGCTCTAATCGCGTGGAGTGATCTCGCTCGCGACCTCCGCGCTCCTTTTCGCCGCCGGCACCCTCGGCGGCGCGATCAACTCCGTCGCCGGAGGTGGGAGCTTCCTCGTGTTTCCGTCGATGCTCGTGGTCGGGGTGCCGCCCGTCGCGGCGAACGCCACTACGGCGGTCGCGCTCTGGCCGGCGGGAGTGGCGAGCACGATCGCCTATCGCAAGGACCTGCCCCGCGAGAAGAAGACGCTGGTCGTTCTCGCGCTCGCGAGCGCGCTCGGCGGCGCATTGGGCGCGCTCCTCCTCCTCGCGACGTCGGATCAAACCTTCACGAAGGTCCTTCCGCTCCTCATGCTCACGGCGTCCGCGGTGTTCACGCTCGGGCCAAGGCTCTCTCGCATGTGGAAGGGCGCGCAGCTGCCGCTCGCGTTCGGTGCGCTCGTTCAGCTGGTGATCGCGTCGTACGGCGGATACTTCGGCGGCGGCATGGGCATCCTCATGCTCGCGACGTTCACGCTGATGGGGATGAATCACCTGCACTCGATGAACGGCCTGAAGACGCTCCTCGGCATGCTCATCAACGGTGCCGCGAACATCGCGTTCTTCATCGCGCACAAGGTCGTGACCGACGTAGCGATCCCCGTCGCCATTGGCGCGATCGTCGGCGGGTGGTTCGGCGCTGCCATCGCCCGGAAGATTCACCCGGACCGCGTCCGCACGTTCGTCCTCCTCTTCGCGTGGAGCCTGACCGCGTGGTTCTTCGTGAACGCCGTGCGATGAAGTCAGGTCGCCGTGACGCGCAGGTAACCGGCCGCAAGGAAGCGGAAGATCTCTGCGACGATCCGCTCCTCCGGGTACTCGAGGCCGCGCATGACGACCTGGTACATGAGCTCCTTCATGGCACCGAGCGTCATGATCGCGTAGACGCGCGCGTCGCCGCTCGCCACGATGCCGCGCTCTTGACCGTCGATGAGAGAGCTCTCGAGCAGCTTGCCGACCTCCTCGTAAAAGAAGAGGAGCTTCTTGTCGAACGCCGGGTCGAGGCCGACGGCGTCGGAGAGGAGGATCTTCGTCGTCGCGGGGTCCGCGAGGAGTGCATGAACGATGCGGCGGATGTTCTCCTCGATCTGGCTCTTGACCATCGAGGGATCGCCGGTGTCGACCCGAAGAATGGCCTGACCGAGCCTGGCGAACGTACCGTCGACGATCTCCTCGAAGATCGCGCGCTTGTCCTCGAAGTAGAGATAGAACGTGCCGCGAGCGACCCCCGCCGCAGCCACGATGTCGTCGATCTTGGCCGCGTGATATCCGCGCTTCGCGAAGACGTCGCGGGCGTTCGAGAGGATCTGCTGTCGACGCTCGGTCTTGTCCACGCGGCCTGCAATCCAGTGTAGGACAAGTCGCCCCTGAACGGATCCTGCGTGCGTCGGGGCTGGATCCTCAGGAACCCACCACGAGACTTCTGGCGCGACGCGACAAGCCCAGCTTGACGGGATATCGTGGAAGCAGTCCGTGTCGCCATTGTGGGCGCGGTTCGTGCTCACTTCAATTTTCGGATGGGAGCGGCCGTTGGATCGGAAGGGCGGTACTTGAGCGTCGGCGGAGATACGCGCGTTCCCCGTCCGGGCTCTGCGCCGGGCGGTATGGTCCGTTCGAACGTCGGTCGCAAGACGATGGTCGGTGTCGCGCCGGCGGCGAACGCGCCCGCCGCGCGAAGCGACGCCGGCAGTGGTCACGATGACGCCGCGACCGCACACGGTCTGCCGCCGGACATGGCGGCGGCGCTCGCCGAGCTCACGGAGGAGCGTGATGCCGTGGCGGCGCCTGTCCGCGCGGTGAAAGAGAGCCCGCCTCCAC
This sequence comes from Polyangiaceae bacterium, assembly GCA_043717125.1. Classification (GTDB taxonomy): domain Bacteria; phylum Myxococcota_A; class Polyangia; order Polyangiales; family Polyangiaceae; genus Labilithrix. Next base: position 5,418 of record JAYSXP010000464.1, read on the forward strand.
CGAGCGTCGCGCCCGGTACACGTCGCATGACGGATCCAATCGCGCCGTTCGCTCCGGTGTCGTCCGCGCGGCCCGCGTCGATCGCTCCGCGTTCGCCCCACGCTCCGATCGCTCCGCGTGCGCCCTCGATCGCTCCGCCCGCGCCGCCGTCGGTCGCGCCGCGCACGGCACCGTCGCCGTCCGTGTCGCCTCCGAAGGCGACGCTCGCGTCGGCTGCGTCGCTGCCGCCACCGATGGCCGCCGGCGCGCCGTTCGGCAGTTCGTCGTTGCCGATCCCGCTGCCGGCCTCGATGCCATTGCCCATGCGCTCGTCGATGGCGCCTGCGCCCCCGATGGCCGCGCCGCCCGCGCCGATGTTCGCGCCGCCCGCGCCGATGCCGTCGTCGCCGCCGATGTTCGCTCCGCCGATGACGATGGCCGGGATGCCGGGCTCGCCGAGCCACGCCGGCGACGACCCGTCGAGCGCTCTCACCTACCAGGTCTACGCGCCCGACGCGCTGCCGAGCCAGCGCTCGATGCCCTCGCTCGCATCGGCTTCGTTCCAGCTCGCGCCGAAGCCGAGCATCGCGCTCCGCGTCTGCCTCGTGCTCGTCGGCGTGTGTGTCGTCGTCGGAACGGCCGCCTTGGTCATCGTCGGCGCATCGGAGGATGCGCCGAAGACTTCGAAGGCGCTCGCCACGGCGAGCGCGCCGTCGCTGCCGGCGTCCGCCGCGAGCGCGGTCGTCGACCCGCAGCCTGCCGTGGAGGCTCCACTCGTCATCGCGGCCGTCGCTCCGACACCGCCCGCTCCTCCCGCCGCGCCGACGAAGCCCGCGAAGGGAACAAAGGTCAAATCCGCCGGCAGCTCGGCTCCGGGGCTCAAGGGCGTCACGCTTCCGCCGAACCCGTTCGGCGGCGGTGCAGCCGCGAAGCCGTCCGCAAAGAAGAAGTAGCGGACTCGCGGCGGAGAACGAGCGCGCTGGGCTCGCCGTCAGGCCGTAGGCTGCGCCTGCGCGACGGCGCGAACGATCGCGTCGCACAGCGGGCATGCGCGGATCTCGTGAGGCACGTCGCGGCGGTGGAGGTCGAGCACCGAGCGTGAGATCTGCGCGAGCTCGCGCCGCACCTCGCGCCGCTTGCCCTTCACGCGCGGGATGACGAGGCGGTCGTACGCCGTCGTCTGGTGGCGCATCCACGCGATCACCGCCGCCTCCGCGCGCTCGGCGACTTCGATGCGCTTCGTGCGCGCGACGGTCCCGCTCCCGACCGGCGTCGCGTGCGCGGCGACCCTCTTCGCCATCGTGCGCGCGAGGACGAGCCATTCGTCGGAGAAGCCGAGGAAGGCGAGGACTTCCTGCTCGAACGTGACGACGTATTCGGCCTGACTCCGTTCGCGCCGCGCGACGTCCGCGACGCGCTTCTTCGCGTACGCGACCGTCCCGCGCTCGGCGACGACGGCGCTCTTCATGGCTTCGACGATCTCGCGCGGCGCCCACAGTCCCTTCGAGAACACCTTGCGTCCGCGCTTCTCGAGCACGGCCCACGAAGGCCCGGCCTGCTTCACACGACGCGTGAGCGCGGCGTCGCCGGGCGGGAGGCAGATCCATCCGTCGGGCGGTGAGAGTCGGGTGCCATCGGGCGCGAGAAAGAGGCGCGGATCAGCGGTGGGAGCGAGGACCAGCGAGCCGACCATTTCGGCGAAGGTGCCCGAACGCAGAGACGCTGTCGATCCCTTGCCGAAGGGTTCGCCCGACCCTTTGCCGTCTCCGCACGTGAGCAAACCCCTCGAAAAACAGAATTAGTGGCGCCTTATCCATGGCTTGCGCGCATCGACAGGAGATTGCGCGGGGGGCGTTTTCCTTTCCGGCGCGCACGGAATGCGCGTAGCCTCCTCGGGCTGGACTGACACGTCAGTTCAGTCGGCGGTTTCTGAATTGGCCTGCAGAATTTCGGATCGGAGCACGAAGTATGGGCTCAGTTGACAACGGCTGCAACGGCACCACCTCGCAGAAACCCTTCCTCGCGATCGGTATGGATGTCGGCAGCACGACGGTGAAAGCGACCGTGGTCGATCCGACGACGAAGGCGATCCTCTGGAGCGACTACCAGCGCCACCACACGAAGCAGCCCGAAAAGGTGCTCGAGCTTCTCACGGCGATCCAGGAGGCGTTCCCGAACCAGCCGAAGGATGGCTGGCGCATCTTCCTCACCGGCTCCGGCTCGTCTCCGCTCGCGGACTCCACGGGCGGCAAGTTCGTCCAGGAAGTGAACGCGGTCACGCTCGCAGTCGAGCACCTGCATCCCGACGTCGGCTCCGTCATCGAGCTCGGCGGTCAGGACGCCAAGATCATCATGTTCAAGGAGGACAGCAAGACGGGCGACAAGACCGCCCTCGCCTCCATGAACGACAAGTGCGCGTCCGGCACCGGCGCCACCATCGATAAATGCTTCCTGAAGGTCAACGCGCCGCCCGAGCTCGTGACGACGCTTCGCTTCGACGCCTCCAAGCTCCACCACGTCGCCGCGAAGTGCGGCGTGTTCGCGGAGACGGACATCGTCAACCTGATCAAGAGCGGCATCCCGTCGACCGAGGTCCTCTGCTCGCTCGCCGACGCGATCGTCATGCAGAACCTCTCCGTCCTCACGCGTGGCAACACGCTGAAGGCGCGCGTCCTGCTCCTCGGCGGACCGAACACGTACCTCCCGTTCCTCCAGGACTGCTGGCGCCTACGCATCCCGCAGGTCTGGGCCGAGCGCGGCTACGACTACCCGAAGGACATCCCGATCGAGGACCTCGTCTTCGTTCCGGAGAACGCGCAGTACTACGCGGCGCTCGGCGCCGTGCTCTATGGCCTCCACGAAGACGCGTCCGTCGGCTGGCTGAAGGACACAGCGCTCCTCCACGAGTTCATCACCACGGGCCGCAAGGCGCGCCTCGGTGAAACGGCGGGCCCGCCGCTCTCCAAGGACGAGCAGGAGCTCATCGAGTTCCGCGAGCTCTACAAGATCCCGAAGTTCGACGCGGCGAAGTTCGAGCCGGGACAAAAGGTCCGCGGCGTCATCGGTCTCGACGGCGGGTCGACCTCTTCGAAGGCCGTCATCGTCGACTACGAGGACGGCAAGATCCTCGGCAAGGCCTACCAGCTCTCGAAGGGCAACCCGATTCAGGACACGAAGGAGCTGCTGACGCAGCTGAAGGCCTTCGTCACCGACCAGGGCGCCGAGCTCGAGGTGATGGGCTTCGGTGCGACCGGCTACGCGGCCGACGTGCTCGAGGAGTGCGTGAAGAGCGACGTGAACATCGTCGAGACCGTCGCTCACATGCTGAGCTCGGTGCACTTCTTCGGCGACGTCGACGTCATCTGCGACATCGGCGGGCAGGACATCAAGGTCCTCTTCATGAAGAACGGCGACATCGCCAACTTCCGCCTCTCGAACTCATGCTCCGCCGGCAACGGCACGCTGCTCCAGGCGACGGCTGACTCGTTCGGCGTGAAGGTCACCGATTTTGCCGACGTCGCGTTCAAGGCGGAGCTCGCGCCGAAGTTCTCGTACGGCTGCGCCGTCTTCCTCGAGACCGACCGCGTGAACTTCCAGAAGGAGGGCTTCTCCAAGGAGGAGATGCTCGCCGGCCTCGCGCAGGTCCTTCCGAAGAACGTCTGGCAGTACGTCGTGCAGATCCCGCGCCTCGCGTCGCTCGGTCGCAAGTTCGTCCTCCAGGGCGGCACGCAGTACAACCTCGCGGCCGTCAAGGCGCAGGTCGACTACATCAAGGAGCGCGTTCCGAACGGCGAGGTCTTCGTCCACCCGCACACGGGCGAGGCAGGAGCTATCGGAGCTGCGATGGAGACCCTCCGCGTCGTCAAGCGCAAGGGCAAGTCCTCCTTCATCGGGATGGATCAGGCGATCGCGCTCGAGTACGTCTCGAAGAACGACGAGGAGACGGTCTGTCACTTCTGTCCGAACGAGTGCAAGCGCACGTTCATCGACACGAAGACCCAGGACGGCCGCACGAGCCGCTACATCGCCGGGTTCTCTTGCGAGAAGGGCACCGTCGAGTCGAAGGAGCAGATGCTCGCGCTCGTCGCCGACCGGAAGAAGACGGCGCAGCAGTACCCGAACATGGTCGACTACGAGGCCAAGCGCGCGTTCATGCACTTCTACGTGCCGGCGCCGCAGCCGCTCGAAGGCTCACCCATCAAGGACATCGAGGTCAGGAAGGGCATCCTCGGGCAGCGCCGCGTCGAGATCACGCGGCCGTTCAAGCGCTCCTCGAAGGAGGCGCAGGAGAAGCGCCGCCGCACGCGCTTCGGCATCCCGCGCGTCCTGAACCTCTTCTCGACCGCTCCGTGGTTCCGCACGTACCTCGAGGCGATCGGCATCCCGAAGCAGAACGTCGTCTTCTCCGACGAGACGACGGAAGAGATGTGGGTCGAGGGTGGCAAGTACGGCTCGATCGACCCTTGCTACCCGTCGAAGGTCGCGCAGGCGCACATCCACAACCTGCTCTTCCACCAGCACACCGACAAGAAGCCGCTCAAGTACATCTTCTTCCCGATCATCACGCACGTGACGAACTTCGTCACGGACACGATGGACAACGCGTCGTGCCCCATCGTCGCCGGCGCGCCGGACGTCATGAAGGCCGCGTTCACGAAGGAGGTCGATTTTTTCGCCACGCGCGGCATCGAGTACATCGACCCGGCCGTCTCGTTCGTCGAGCCGAACCTGATGGCGAAGCGGATGTTCGACACCTTCGGCCCGCGCCTCGGCATCACCGAGGACGAGAACGACCACGCCTGCCGCGAGGCCTGGAAGGCGCTCACGATCTTCGAGAGCGATCTCCAGGACAAGGGCCGCGCGATCCTCGAGACCGTCGAGGCCGAGGACCGCGTCGCGATCCTGCTCCTCGCGCGTCCGTACCACTCGGACCCGGGCCTCAACCACGGCATACCCGAGGAGTTCCAGGTCCGCGGATACCCGGTGCTGTCGCTCCGATCCATCCCGAAGTCGCGCGAGTACCTCGATCGCTACTTCAAGCACGAGCTCGAGAGCGGGCAGATGAAGTCTCCCCTCGAGCTGAACCACGTCTGGCCGGAGAACTACTCCGTCAACAGCGCGATGAAGGTCTGGGGCGCGGTCTTCGCGGCTCACCACCCGAACGTCGTCGTCCTCGACCTCTCCTCCTTCAAGTGCGGCCACGACGCGCCCATCTATGGCCTCATCGACTCGATCATCGAGAAATCGAAGACGCCCTACGCGGCGCTTCACGACATCGACGCGAACAAGCCGGCCGGCTCGATCAAGATCCGCGTGAAGACGTACACGCACGCGCTCAAGCTCCACGAGGAACGCCTCGAGGACTCGAGCAAGAAGGAGCACCTCCTCGAGCACGCGATCGACAAGAAGCGTCTCGAGCTGTTCGAGCTGAAGGCGAAGCAGGCGAGCGACGCTCGCGTG
>JAYSXP010000465.1:0-1171 GCA_043717125.1 Polyangiaceae bacterium
CCAGGCCCATAATCCCGCCAGGGTTGTAAATGCCTGTTTTAAGCAGGAAGCAGGTAACGACTGTTTGCGGCATAGTAATTATGCCGCAAACAGCCGCTATTGGCTAACTTCACACCGGGTATGGACTTATTGGCTGAACTATATCAAAATGTGCGTAGCAGTTCCAGCTACAATAATCCAGGTAATAAGCATACCATTTAAGAAAGCGCCCAGGTAAATATGGCCGGTCTTATAGTAGAAATAAGTTGAGATTGAACCGACAATCGCCATCAAGGGTATAAACTGGAAGGCTACGATATTCAGCAGCGACTCAGTCGGGATACCCTGGACACCGCCCGTAAACAACGGGATGTAGTTGATTGCCAGCAAGATCATAAAGCCGACCGATACTAACAGAGCATTGACCAACATAGCCCGCGCCAGGGTCAGGCAACGGTCCACACTACCCTTCAAGCGCAACTGCCCGTGCAAGCCGATGTCCAGCACCAGGAAGAAAACGGTGAAAGGTATCAGGTAATCCAGGAAAATGCGGAACTGAGTTTTATTCATCAGCTTCACGGCGACTACCCAGAAGCGGAAGCCGGTCTTGAAGGCGAAATCAGAGAGAACCAGCAGCGGGTAAGCCCCGGTAACTTCTAAGAATCAGGTTATATTGAACACAAGTATCAAAGTGCAAGAAAAGGGAAATAGAAAAAAGGTTAATTTCTGGGGGATAGACAAAACCACACAGGGAATTGCCAGGCCAGCCAGAAAGAACCTTTCTCTTTTTCTCCAGTTCCTTTTGCTTTTCTGATTAATAGAATTATACAGAAATAAAAACCCTTATTCAATAGATACGCGAGGCAACCACGGAAACCTGTAGGATTTAAGCGGAATTGATTGACACCCGGCAAGGGCTGTTATATGATACAACTATGTTACTGCGCTGGAAAACTGGCCTGGCCGCCGTTTTTAAACGTAGTTATGTGTTTATCAGGTTAATAATTGTACAGCAATAATAAGCAACTTCATTGCGTGTCTGGTCAACTAACAGACACTGTAGCCGCCAAGGCTAAGACTTAAACCCTCTGGGTGTGATTGCTGCCGGTATAAGGCTTATTTGTTCCGTTTACTTTATTCCATGATAAGCCAGCGTCAAATATGATGGTTTATATATTTAAGACGTTTGAAG
>JAYSXP010000466.1:0-10808 GCA_043717125.1 Polyangiaceae bacterium
CCTATCGGCGGTGCTCATCGCGATGGCGTTCGTTCACCTCGCCACGAAGAACATCGAGGCCCGGGATCCGATCGTGACGGAGGTGATGCGCGGCTGGGCGGTCGGCAAGCGAGCGAAGCCCTTCTTCGGTTTCGATTGGGCCAAGCACTGGAGCACGCCACTCGCGGAGGTGCGGCGGCTCCTCGGCGTCGACGTGGCCCTCCACGAGGCGGAGATTCCCGAGCACCAGTCGTACGTCTATCGCGCCGCCGCGTGACCTCGTGCGCGGAGCATTCGCCCTGTTCGCGCTCACGGCTTCTCTCCTGCTCGCCTGCGGCAAGAGAGGACCGACGGATCTCGAGGGACGCCGGGTCGATCCGCTGGCGACACGCGCGCCGGTCAGCGTGCTCGTGTTCGTCGGGACGCGGTGTCCCGTGTCGAATCGATACGCGCCAGCGATCTCACGCATAGGAGAGCGGTACGCGGCACGCGGAGCGGAGCTCTACGTCGTCTATCCAGGCGACGGCGAAGGCGTCGGCGCGGTACGCGCGCACGTCGCCGAGCACAAGCTACCTGGTCAGGTGGTCCTCGATCCGGGGCATGTGCTCGTCGAACGCGCCGGCGTTTCCGTCACGCCGGAGGCCGTCGTGTTCGCGAAGGGCGAGCTCGTGTATCGCGGTCGTATCGACGATCGGCAGGTCGACCTCGGCGTCACGCGCGCCGAAGCGACGACGCACGATCTTGAAGCAGCCGTGGAGGCCGCACTCGACGGACGCCCGGCTCCCGTGAAGACTACAGTCGCCGTCGGCTGCTCGATCCCGCGCTCTCGCTGAGCGCGCTCTCGCTCACGGTTGCCCGAGGGCAGCCAGCGCGTCGCGCGGCTCTCTTGCACCGGGCCGTAGGCCGATCGCCATCCGGTACTCCTTCGCGGCGTCCTCGGTGAGCCCGCGGTCGCGAAGGACGTTTCCGAGATAGTAGTGCGCGAGCCAGTTCGTCGCCTCGAGCGCCAGCGCCGCGCGAAACCCAGCCTCGGCCTCGGGGAGCTTCTTCGCCTCGTAGCTCGCGAGTGCGAGGTTGTTCTGCGCGAGCGCGCTCTTCGGGTCGAACGCAACGGCCTTCGCGAGGTGCGCGAGCGCGTCGGCTGTGCGCCCGCGCTGCTTGAGCGCGAGCGCGAGGTTCACGTGGGCGTCGACGAAGTCGGGCTTCGTCGACAGGATCTTCTCGAGCTCGACGATCGCGAGGTCGGTCTCGCCGCGCGCCGAATAGAGGACGCTCAGGTTGAAGCGTGCCGGCACGAGACCGGGCTCGAGCGCGAGCGCACGCTTCTGTTCGGCGATGGCCTCCTCGGGTCGCCCGAGATCGCCCAGCGCGTTGGCGAGATTGTAGTGGTTGCGCGCGGTCTCCGAGGCGGCGAGCTGTCCGCGGTAACGCTTCTCTCGCAGGAGCGCGACGCTGTTCGGCCCGACAGGCACCACCTGAAACGTCACGTTGCCCATCTCGTCCGTCGACCCCTCGCCGTTGCGGACGCGACGCGGCGGATGGCTCGGGTTTCTCGGGTTCGCGGCCGAGTTGTCGTAGACGACCTCCATCGCGAGCGTGGTTCCCTTGGGGAGGCGCACGGGCTCGGCGAAGGTGTAGAGATCCTGCCACGCGAAGTCCCAGTCGTCGATGACGAGCAGATCCCTCGTGGTACCGTCCGGTAGCCGCGCCCACGTCTTCATGCTCCGCGCGAGGTAGTGCGCGTGCGGAAACAAGCTGAGGACGTCGACGTCGGTGGGAAGGGTCCATTCCGCTCGTCCGACCCAGTGCGCTTCGCCCGGGGGAATGTCGATCGGCATGTCGCCGATGCGGAGCGACATTCTCGGGCGCGTCGGCGGCCGGTCACCGAAGTAGAGCGCAATCGTCGGACGTACACGCTCGGCCTTTCCCGTCGGCTGCATGTGGAGCTGGAGCACGAGGTCCGTCTTCGGATCGACACGCCACGCCCGCTCGAACGATCGCTCCGCGGGCGTCTTTCCCGGCGTCCAAACGAGGTAGAGCCCGTCGGCCGATTGAACGTCGCCGACGTCGATCCCGCCGAAGCCGGGCGCCGGATCCTGCGCGTCGCGCTCCCGTGCGAGACCGAGGCGATCGACGTTGAGGATCGCGTGATGGATCGTGCGCGACCCCGTCCGAAGCTCCCACCCGTCGACGTAGCGCTCCCTGTCGACCGGGACCGGGATCACGAAGTTGCGGTAGACGTCCGTGCCTTCCGCCGGCAGGTCGTACGCCTCGGGCAGCTCGAGCACGAGGTCGGGGGTGCCGAGCTGCCACCCGTCCTTGAACACGGGAGCGGCGGGCACCTGGCGCGCATCGCCGAGCGGCGCGCCGCGATCGATCCACCGACCGATCAGCTCGATCTGCGCGGGCTCGAGGCTCCGGTCGTTCTCGTAACGGGCGACTCTCGCGCGCGGTCGCCACGGGGGCATGAAACGTGTGGCCGTGACCTTGCGGATCTCCGGCGCGTGTTCGACGACCTCGTCGTAGGTGAGGAGACTGAACGGGCCTGCTCCGCCGGGGTGGTGGCACGGCGCACACTTGCCGTGCACGAGCGGCGCGATCTCCTTCGCGAACGTCGGCTCGTCGTCCTTGGCGCGCGTGCGTGGGTAGAGCACGCCGACCACGAGGCAGAGCCCCGCGACCACCGCGATCGAGGTGCGCACGCCACGCATACGCGCTGAGCATACCCGAACCCGCACGCGGGGCGCGGGTGGGGCTCACTGCACGACGTCCACGCGACCGTGAGCCCGCCTCCTCACGGATCCTATTTCGACGTGCTGCACTTGCCCGACGAACAAGCTCCGCTCACCGGGGTGTCGGGCGACGAGTCGTAGAAACACTTGGCGCCGTCCGCCCTCGCGCTGCACGCATCGCTGCACGCGCAGGTCGCGACGGACTTTCCCTCACAGTACGCGCACGTGTCGTAGCCGAGCGGGAAGCACGTCTGCGAGTAGGCGCACCGCGCTTCGCCCGAGGCGCACGGAACCGCGCAAGACGGGACGATCTCGACCGACTTCACCTCACCCGAGGGATGGTCGTCGAGGACGACGTTTCGCATCCGAAAGACCGTCCCGCGCGCGATCGTGAGCGTGGAGCAGAGCTCGCCCCATAGTCGACGCACCTGTTCGCGAGGGACGGCGCAGCTCACGCCGGGCACGCGTGCGGTGTCGTTCAAGCGTGGGAAGGCATCCTCGCGGAAGACCGCGGTCGTGCAGCCGAAAGGGATCGGTCCCGCGTCGGCGTTCGTCGCGCAGCTCGGGGGCAGCGAGAGCGTCGATGCGTCGATCACGAGGTCTGCATCGGCGACCAGATCGTCGCTCGCCGAGAGCGTCCCGGAGCGGCTGGAGGCGATCGGCTGCCAGGCGAGCCGCTTCTGCTCCGCGAGGAAGGCTTCCGCGGTCGCGATCCGGCGCGCCGGCGCACACGTGGGCGCATCGACCGGAGTGCAGGTCGAGGCGGCCGCGCCGCCCGTGCCGGCGGCACCGCTGGTTCCCGAGGTCCCGCTGGGGGCGACGTCGTTCGGGGACGCGGTTCCAGAGGAGCCGCAGGCAGCGAGCAAGGCGGACGCGACCAGCGCCGGGACCGCAAGAAGGCGAAAGCTCATGGCCGCTCCTGGGCAACTGCTGGGCCGTCGCGCGACCACGCAAATCCCCGGTAAATCCGCTGGCGGGCGTGGCGGACTGTGCCACGCGCGGCACCGGGATCACGGGCGGCGGCGCGCGTGATAGGCCTCGTTCGCAAGGGGGCGGCGATGCCGGATCGGGAAGCGAGCGTCGACGAATCGAGGTCGACCTCGCAGATCACGCAGCTCCGGCACACGCTGCTCCTGCGGTGTCGCTTCGCGCTCGCGAAGCATTCCGAGGCGCGCCACGCCTCACGCCGATCGGCTGCGTCTGCGGAAGGTGCGGCTCCACCTCGAGCCTCTTCAGGGCCCTTCGGCCGGCACATGCTGCGGCGCGGAAGCTGCAGCTGAGGTTGCATGATTCGAGATGCAGCACGCTGTCCGCGCTTTTTGGCGCTCGTCATCGTCACGGCCGCCGCGACCGTGGCAGGTTGTCACGAGCCCGAACCCATCAGCCCGTCGGTCGGGCTGACGAAAGCGGTCGATCCGCCGAAGATGCCCGACCTCGGTCGCGGAGCCGCGCGCTCGTCACAGGACACGCTGTATGCGGTCTGGGTGGGCGATGCGATTGCGCACATGTGCTCGGGACCGGCGCCGTTCTTCGAGTTCGACTCTTCCGATGCGAAGAAGGATCAGCCCACCATGCAAATGCTTTCAAACTGCATGATTGACGGCCCGTTGCGCGGCAAGACCATCAAGCTGATCGGTCACACGGATCCGCGCGGCTCGGTCGGCTACAACGACAAGCTCGGTCTCGAGCGCGCCGAAAAGGTGAAGACCTATCTCGTCGCGCACGGCGTAGAAGTCAGCCGCGTCCAGACCGACACGGTCGGCGAGGACGACGCGAACCAAGCGCCGGCGAAGTGGAAGACGGATCGACGCGTCGAGATCCAGATCGTCCGCTGATTCTCCGACCGCGAATCACCTACACGAGCAGAGCGGGTCGCCGGCCGCGCATGTGCACCTCGGGTCCAGGCGGGCCGGAGGCGCAGGCAAGAGCTTCTTCTTTAGCTCGTCTCGCTGCGCCTTGCACGCGAGGATGTCGTTCTGTTCCTTCTGGAGGAGCGCCTTGGACGCGTCGAGGCTGCGCCGCTGCGCTGCGAGACGCTCCTCGTACTGCTCCGTCGAATGCACCCGCGCGCGGGCCGCACGCGCATCCACGGTGTGCGTCGCGCCGACGCGGGCGAGCGCGCCGCCGAGTGCCGCGAGCGCCAGCGTCGCGATCATGCGGTTGCGCAGCTTCGTCGGCTTGAGGAGCCTGCGCTCGAGCCGCGCATTGCGCGCACGCACCTTCGCCAGACGTTCCTCCGCGAGGCGTAGCTCGGCGCGAACGTCGGTCGGGTCGCTCATCAGAAGGTCGGCTGTGGCGCGTAGTCGCGCGGCACAGGCAGCGAGAGGATGCGGCGGCGCCGTTCCAACGCGGCGGCATCACTTCGGCACGTGGTCAATTCGGTCGTGACTCGTTCGCGCCCGAGGTCGTACTCGTCCGAGCGCGCGCGCTCGACGTCGAGCCGAGCGACCTCGTCGCGAGCGAGCTCCTCCATGCGCCGCTCGGCCCGCTTCTCCGCCTCGAGCGTGCCGGCCTCGAACCCGATGAAGGTCGTCGCCAAGATCGCGACGACGGCGACGAGGAGCGCGAGCGAGCGACCGCCCGCGGCCGCGGCCACCGCGACCTGCCGCTCGAGAGCGGCCTGCTCCTCGAGAAGCTCGCGAGCTTCTTCGTCGACGCGGCGACTCCGCTCGCGGATTTGCTCATCTTCGGAACGAAAGGGCACGCGGATCGGTCTCCCACAGAGAGGGTAGCAGACGAGCCCGCGCGGAGATCAGCGCGGCGTGTGCCATCCGACGAAGCCGACGAGGAAATACGCCGCGATCGCGACGAGCGGCAGCGACGCGAGCACGAGCGGCCAGCCCACGTGCTGCTTCGTCGCGAGCGGGCGTGGCCAGTCACTCCGCGAGAACGCGAACGCGAGCCTCCGCTCGGCATCGAGCTCGAAGTTCGCGAGGAGCCCCGCGCACAGGTAGACGGTGGGCGAGAGCATCAGGTTACCGAGCCATCGCGGCGTGTAGGCTCCGTCGCGCAGGAGGAGGTAGCCGTCGTAGAACCAGCTCGACGAGAAGAGCGTCACCGCGAGCGCGACGACGAGCTCACGGAGCGGGCGCTGCCTACGCACCACGCGCACTGCCGTGCCTACCGACCACCACGCGGTGCCCACCGTGAAGATTGACATCCCTGCGCCGCTGACGACGTCCCAGGTCTCGTCGTCGGTGAAGTGCCCCGCGAAGGTCACGAACAGGATGGCCGGCGCGAAGACCGCCACCTTCCAAGGCACGAGCAGAAACGCGCGCACGTCGGCCCAGGCGATCCGCACGGTCCGCCACGCGATCACCGCAGCGACGAGACAGAAGGCGATCCACGACGTGACGTAGGCCACGAGAAAGGGCGTCATCCCCCTTCAGCGTGACGCCGGCCCCGACGCGAGGCCACCTCCACGTCGGCGAACGGTCGCCGCACGCGCGCGAGCGGCCGTCGCTTATGCAATATAATTGCATATTGATAATATCGATTCATAACGTGGCCTCGCGGCTTCATGGTGGCTCGCATGGAGGCGCTGTCCCTCACGTCTGCGCGCCGCGATACCGGTCGTCGTGATTTCCTCGCCTGGATGCTGGCCGTGCCGGCCGTCGCTGGCTGCTCCGTCAGCGCTGCGGCGGACGAGGCGTCATCGCCTGCGGCACCGAGCACCAACGCAGCGGTCGACCCCACGCTCGACGAGGACGTCGCGGACGCCGAATCTGACTACACGGCGTGCCGCGCGACGACGCGCGACGCCGAAGGGCCGTACTTCGAGCCAGGCTCACCCCAGCGCGGCACGCTCATCGCGGAACTCCAGGAGCCCGGCGTACGCCTGCTCATCGAGGGACGCTTGCTCGGTCCACGCGAAGATCCTCACGCCGGGCGGCCACACGTTGCTGACGACGCAGCTCTATTTCGCCGGCGATCCGTACCTCGGTAAGGCCGACTACTGCACGCGACAGCGCACCTGCAACTCGATCGACGCGAAGCGCGCGCTCCGCCTCCTCGATGCGACGGTCTCGGGCAAGGCGGGCAAGCGCGCGACCTTCAACGCCTTCCTCGCACGCACCTGAGACGCGCTGCGGCGTGCCCGCCCGCGGCCAAGGCGGGCACGACTGCGGACCGGCTTCAGTGAGCGCAGTTTGCTGCGGCGGAGTCCTGACACTTCTTGAGGTCGGCCGCCGCAGCAGAAGCGTCGCGCTTGCTCGCGATGCACTGCGTGGCTGCGGCTGCGCCCGCGCCGAGACCACCGGCGGCGCCGCCGATGACCGCACCGGCGACGATGCCGGGGCCGCTCCACCACGATGCGAGCGCGCCGAAGCCCGCACCGACGATCGTCGCCAGGAGCGGCTGACCGACGGTCTTGAGGAGACCGCAGTCGCCCGAAGCGCCTGCCGCGGCGATGCGCGAGTCGATGAGCTCGTTCTGGCACGCGTTCACGGTGGCGTTGCACGTCGTGACGAGCGCGTTTCCGTCGAGGGGGCGGCTCTTGCCGGTGAGCGAGCCCGAGCCGATGGTGCCGCTCCGCGCGGCGCCGTCCGCCTTGAAGCGAGCGAGCACGCGGCTGGGGATACCTCCGTCCTCGAAGCTATTCTCCGTCACGAGCGTCTCGAGGACGCCGCCCTTACCGTCCTCGGTCGGGTGCGCGGTGAACTCGATCTTCTCCGACGCCGACTCCTTCGGGCCGGACATGGTGAGCGAGAAGCGGTACTTCGTCTCGTCGCTGCGATCGAGCTTCTGGACGACCGTGGCCAACACCTCGTTCTTGTCGTTGTACCCGCGGTACGTCATGAGGTCGCCCGCGTCGTCGGTGGCGAAGCCCCACTTCGTGATCCCGAGCTCCGCCTTCGTGTCGCCCGACGCGGCGAACATGACGGCCTCGTTCGGAGGTGCCGCCACCGCGACCGGCGCTTCGTCCTCTTGAGAGCTGCCACATCCTCCGAGCGCTCCGGCGAGCGCGAACGACGAGATGACAATCGACGAGAGGCGGAGGTAACGGTGCAAGGTGAGCTCCTTCAATGGGCGCGAGCGTCGCGCGAAGGAGAACGATGCAACCCTGATGCCCGAGCGGCTCAGCTGCCAAACGCGCCACAAACGCCGCCCTTTCGGTGGTGCGCGAGCGAGGCCCCACGGAACGGCGAGTTCCGGGTGGGAACAGGCCGTTCCCTCGCCCGAGACCTACGGCTCCTCGCGGCCTTCGATCTTCGCGAGGAGCATGTGGAAGTACCGGCGGCCGATGCCCGAGGCTTGCGCGGCCTTCGTGACGTTGCCACCGAAGCTCTCGAGGATGCTCTTCACGTAGCGGCGCTCGAAATCCAGCGCGGCGAGCTGGCGGGCCTTCGAGAACGGCACAGCCTCGCGGATCAGGCGCTCGACGAGATCATCGGCGGCGAGCGAGCTGCCGACACCCGCGCTCGCGACCGTCGGCGCAGCGAGAGACTCGGGGGCGTCCTCCTGGATTCGCTCGCCGAGACCCATCTCGCCGAGCGCTTGCCAGCGCACCACCGTGTTCAGGAGCTCGCGCACGTTGCCCGGCCACGTATGGCCTCGGTAGCGCATCAGGAACTCGATCGGGAACGGACCGGCGCTCGGGCCGAGGGAAGCCCAGAACGCGCGCGCTAGGAACTCGACGTCGGCGCCGCGCTCGCGAAGCGGCGGCAGCTCGATGCGCGCCACCGCGAGGCGGAAGAAGAGGTCGTCGCGGAAGCGTCCTTCCTGGACCTCGCGATCGAGATCGCGACGCGTGGCGGCGAGGATGCGGACGTTGCTCTTGAGCCAACCGGTGCCACCCACGCGCTGCGTCTCGCCGCGCTGGATGGCGCGGAGGAGCTTCGGCTGAAGCGAGATGTCGAGGTCGCCGATCTCGTCGATGAACAGCGTGCCGCCGTTGGCCTGCTCGAAGACGCCGCGCCGGGTGGCGGAAGCACCCGTAAAAGAGCCCTTTTCGTGGCCGAAGAGCGCCGACTCCATCAAGGTGCCCGGCAGCGCCGTGCAGTCGAAGACGATGAACGGCCCCTTGGCCCGCGTGCTCTCGTCGTGGATCGCCTCGGCGAGCTGCTCCTTGCCCGTGCCGGTCTCACCCTCGATCGTGCACGAGATGTCGGACGCGGCGATCTTGCGCGCGAAGGCGTAGACGCGCTGCATCTTGGGGCTCGTGCCGAGGACGCGGCCGAAGCTCACGGCGCGCCCGAGATTTTCGGCCTCCTCCGCAGGTACGAGGGTCACGATCATGAGCGTCTTGCCGATCGTGATCTTCTCGCCGCCATGGAGGTAGGCGCCCGCGATCCGGATCTCGTTCGCGAACGTGCCGTTCGTCGACTGGAGGTCCTCCACGCGCAGCGTCGTGTCCTCGACCGAGAGCGCGAGGTGCCGCCGCGAGACGCGCTCGTCGGTGAGCACGAGATCGCAGATCGGGCTCGTGCCGACGAGCACGCGTGCGCCCGCGACGCTCAGCCGCTTGCCCTGGTCGGGCCCCGAGGCGACCTCCAGCACGAATCCGACCGTGGCGGCTGCCTCGGGCGGCGCGCTGATCGCCCGAAGCGCATCCTTCAGTGTGTTTTCCACGTGTCGGAGAATGACAGCACAGCGTGGTGGCGATCGGAAGACCGCGCTTCTGCTCAGGGGCCGGCGGGGCAGCGTGCAAAGTAGGCGGCGACCTCGGCGAGCGGGGTGTCCTTGTTCGGGATGCCCTGCTTGCAGTCGACGTTCGGGTCGTTCTTCGGCGGGTCGGCCTTGGGATCTGCCTTCGGATCGACGTTCTTGTTCTGGTCGTCTTGCTTCATCTGCTGCCCATTCATCATGGCCTGGATGATGGTCTGAAGAAGCTGCGTGACCGCGCCGGTGATGCCGCCGCTGCTCTGCGCGAGCTGCTGCTGGTTGCCCGTGACCTGCTGTGGACCGTTCGTGGTCTGCTGGCCGGGGCGCGTGAGCTGCTCGCCCGGGTCGACGAGGTCGAGCGGCCGGATGCTCTTCACGAGGGCGCCGCCCGCCGGCGTCGTCTCGAGGATCTCGAAGTGGATCGAGCGCGTCTCGTGCGTCGTGCCGTTCTCGAGCACGAGGAGCTTCGTCGCGGTGTCGAGCCTGTAGGTGCCGATCTCCGCGCATCCGCCGCCCGCGCAGCCTTTCGGCATGAGCAGGTAGTCCTTCGCGCCGGTGAACGTGACCGAGCCGATCGGCCCCTGGTCGACCGGTCGATACACGCCGCTGAGCTCGAATGACGTCGTCTTGGCCGGCGCTTCGTCGTCGCTACCGCACGCGGCAACGGTCGTGGAGAAGGAGAGGGCGATGAGGGCGACGAGGGTTCGGCGGTTCATGGGGGCTTGATCTCTTGGAGCAACAACTGGACCTCGCCTCGATCACGGAATTCCGCAGGTTTCCGCGGCGCGCTGCGGATCCCGCAGTTCCGCGGCGGAAGCTGCGAATCCGGCGCGCTAACCTTTCTCTCGAATTCCACCGCCTCCGACGATCGGGGAGACAAGTGGGCGCACGACCAGCGCCTCCCTTTTCTTCGCCACTTCGTCCTCGTCTCTCCGAAGGAGCAGCGGGTCGAGACACGCGTCGTTGCCGGACATCACGCGCGACGCCCCAAAGCGAGTGCGGCGGGACGCAAGCGTCTTGCCGCGGTTCTCGTGCACATGCGCAGGTGAGCAGGTGACGATCTAGCCCCATCGCCGGATGGCGGACCGGCGGCAGAGGTCTACTTCGACAACGTGCTCTTCGAAGCGGTGTGAGCGCCGGTGCGCCACTACGGCATAGCGCCGCCGCAAGCTCTTCGAGCCGTTTGAAGTATTCGAGATGCGCGATTACGTTCCGCATAGGCTGGAGCGGTGGCGTCCTTCGCTCGGTTCGGCTTGGCGACCCTCGTGGCGGCGGCGGCCGGCTGCTCTCTCCTCACCGACGTGGGCGGCCTCTCCGGAGGCCCGGCGGGCCCGGGCGCGGAGGCCGGGGCCGACGTAGCCGTCGCCTCGGTCGATGCCGGCGCGGACGCCGCGGACAGCTCGATGCCGCCCTGCGCTCCGCCGGCGTTCTGCGATGACTTCGAGCGCGGGAACCCGATCGGCGCCTGGGACGGACTCCAGTCGACGGGCGGGA
>JAYSXP010000467.1:0-1166 GCA_043717125.1 Polyangiaceae bacterium
GCCATAACTTTCCGAAAAGTCTTCAAGGTCGGAGCCAGCCATTTTGGAGTGAGCGATGCCGAAGCCCTGGCCCTGGATACCCACAAATTCGAGTCGCGCTATCTCGATAGCATGATTGGCCCCTATCCTGAAAAACAGGCGCTCTATAAGGAACGCTCCCCGATTAACTATACCGACCAGTTAAACTGCGCTTTAATCCTGTTTCAGGGGTTGGAAGATAAAGTAGTGCCGCCCGACCAGGCCGAGAAAATGTTTGAGGCCGCCAAAGCCAAAGGCTTACCGGTCGCTTATCTGCCTTTCGAGGGAGAGCAACATGGTTTCCGGCGGGCCGAAAATATCAAAAGGTCGCTGGAGGCCCAGCTATACTTTTTCTCTAAAATCTTTGGTTTCGAGGCAGCCGACCCGGTTGAGCCGTTCAAAATCGAGAATCTGTAGAAAACAAGGCCGGTTTTGAAAGAATCAAAACCGGCCTTGTTTTCAAACTGGTTATTACCTATCGGCAAAGCCGCCAGGTTAAATTTATTTTTCGGTAGTCCTTACATCCTGTAAGGTTTTATTTGAGGCCAACAACTTCTTAAATCCGCTTTCAGCCAGAGGCCGGCTGTACAGATAGCCCTGGATTTCGTCACAATCATGGGCGCTCAGGAAATCCAACTCACTCTCCGTTTCAACTCCCTCGGCAATAACTTTAAGATTTAGACTGTGGGCCATTTGAATCGTAGCCAGGGTTATAGCCGAATTTTCGGAATCCTGGCCGATATTCTGGACAAAATAGCGGTCAATCTTTAACGTATCGAAGGGAAATTGCTTGAGATAGGTTAAGGACGAAAAGCCCGTACCGAAATCATCAATCGCTATCTGGATACCGAGCGACTTTAATTTGGTCAGGGTGGCGCGGGCAGTGTCCACTTCGTGAAGCAGGGTACTTTCGGTTAATTCCAGTTCCAGGTTTTCCGGGGTTATACCGGTTTCTTTAATAATCTGGGCCACTTTAGCCGTAAAATTCGGTTGGTATATCTGGCGACTGGAAACATTAACGGCAATGCGGAGTTGCGGCAGACCGGCATCCTGCCAGCTTTTCATTTTTAGACAGGAGGTTTTTAGCACCCAATCGCCAATCTCATGAATCATGCCGGATTCCTCGGCAATTGGGATAAATACCACCG
>JAYSXP010000468.1:0-10776 GCA_043717125.1 Polyangiaceae bacterium
GCGTCGGCGCCGGGTGACGCGGGCGGCCCGGCGCCGACGCCGTCGAAGCCGCACGCTCCTGCGAGCACGGCCGACGCCGTGAGCACCCATGCGCTCACGCGTCTCGCGGCTGCACGTCGAGCGAGGCTCACACCTGGAAGAATAGCCCATCGTGAGGACCCGACATCGCCAGGTGTGAATCGCAGCACAGGCCGCTCGCGCGAAGCGATGGGCGTCCGGCGCGGATCTCGTGTAAACCGTGGGTGCTCATGAGCGGCACGAAGCGTAAGGGGAGCGGCGAGGCACCGGATGTCTCGCATCACCCGACGCGTAAGGTCGACAGCATGTCGTCGCTGGTCGCCGAGATGCTCCTGCGCGACCCGGACGCCGACGTGACGTCGCCGAGCGGCCTTCCGGCCGTGAGCGGCGAGGTAGCGGACCCGGCGAACGACAGCGATGCGCATGACGCCGTCGGTCTCGACATGGCGCGCCTCATCGAGGTGCGCAGTAGCGTGGCTCCGGCCGCACCCGCGGGCCCGGGTCCTCACGCGTCAGCCGATGACTCCTCCGACGCTCGCGCCTTCCGCTCAGGCAAGCCGCGCATCGTGACCGTGGCCGTCGCGATGCTCGTGCTGGTGGGGTTCGTGGCCGCGGCGATCTGGTACTACTGACCGCGGAGGTGGGCATTCCCATGGGCGATTTCGATCCCGAGTACGTCTTCTCGCATCACAGGTCGACGCCGGCGAAGATCGCCGACTACGACGCGATCCATACCGGCGCGAAGGCCTTCGCGGAGGTCGTTCTCGCACACGTGCCGGAGTGCTCCGACCGGCTCGCGGTGATGCGGCTCCTGCGCGAGGCCTCGATGCTGGCCTGTGCCGCGGTCGCGCTCGAGGGGCGTTTGAAGTAAATCGGTCGCCCCCGCGCCGCGAGCTACGGCGTGTAGCGGCCGCCCGTGGACAGCTGGGAGGCGCCGTCGTAGCCACCCCAGACGATCATCTCGGTGCCCGTCCACAACGCGGTGTGGTTCGAGCGGCCGACCGGCGCGCTCGACGTGCTCAGCGAGCTCCACGACGACGTCGCCGGGTCGAACGCCGCGCCGGTCGCGAAGTACGAGGGTTGATCCCAGCCGCCCCACACCAGCATGCGCGAGCCGGTCCACACCGCCGTCGGGAAGCGACGTGCCGACGGCGCGGAGGCGCTCGGGAGCGTTTTCCACGTCGAGGTCGCCGGGTTGTACGCGCCGCCGTCGTTCAGCGACGCGCCGTTGAGCCCGCCCCACACGATGAGCTCTGTGCCCGTCCAGACGCTCGCATGCGCCGAGCGCCCCGCCGGCGCGCCTGTGGTTGCGATCGACTCCCACGAGTTCGCCGCGCGATCGTAGAGACCGCCCGACGCCACCGCGCCCGCGCCGTTCTGTCCGCCCCACACGATGAGATGCGAGCCTGTCCAGAACGCCGCCGGCACGTTCAGTCCGCGCGCGACCGGTTCGTTCGCCGTCGCGAGCGGCGACCACGTGTTCGCTGCCGGTGCGTACGCTCCGCCCGAGGCGAGGTACGACGCGCTCGCGCCGCCCCACACCAGCATCTCGCTGCCCGTCCACGCCACGCCCGCGTAGGCGCGCCCGGCGGCCGCTCCGCTCGTCGACATCGGGGTCCACGTGTTCGTCACCGGGTCGTAGATCGCGCCGTCGGAGAGCGGCGTCGTGCCGACGTTACCGCCCCAGACCACCATCCTCGAGCCTGTCCATACCGCGGCATGACCACGGCGCGCCGACGGCGCACCCACGGCGGAGAGCGTTCGCCACGAGTTGGTCGCCGGGGCATACGCGGCGCCGTCGCTCTTGTTGCTCGCGCCGTCGAAGCCGCCCCACACGATCATCTCGCTGCCCGTCCACACCGCCGAGTGAAGGCTTCGACCGGACGGCGCGCCCGCCGTGCTCAGCGAGGACCACGGCGGAGGCGGAGGCGGAGGAGGAGGCGGAGGTGGGGGAGGCACGTTCGCATCGCCGCCGCCGTCCTTGGGCGTGATCTTGCCCGAGTCCTTGCCGGCGTCCTTGACCGTCGTCCCGGCGTCGGTGTCCGCGCTCGGATCGGAAGGATCCGGATCCGCCGGAAGCACCGAGCCTTCGCCCGTCGGCTCGGCGGCGGCTCCATCGTCGTAGGAAACGACGCGGTTCGAGCAGGCGGCCATGCCGGCGACCACGACGGGAATCGCGAAAACCAAGGGAAAGCGAGAGTTCATGCCCCTAGGAGCCGCGCGCGCGCCCGCGGTCGCACGAAAACGTACGCGAGCCTGGCGCTAGCGTTCGATCACGACGCCGCCGATTCAGCATCGGCGTCGCGCCCCAGGGCACGAAGAGCAGCGCAAGGATCGCGAACGGAAGGATGTCGTCCGTTGCGTTGCGGTGCGCGCGCAGCACGCGTGCGACCTCGGGCGGATCCACGGCTGCGACCGCGGCGCCCTTTACCGAGGAGGCCGAGACGCACGAGGACGCGGTCGGCCCCGGAGTGCTTCACCGCGCGCGGCTTCTGGAAGGAGGCTCCGTCGCGCGGGCATGTGGAGACGCCGGAGCGCCTCCCGGACCGCCAGCAGATCTGCGGCGCAATCGAGGCCGGAATCGCCGAGCTTCCGACCGCGCAGCGCGCCGTGCTCACCTTCGCGACCTCGAAGGCTGGGAGTCGCAAGAAGCTTGTAACGCCCTCGATACCAGCGAGTCCAACCCGCGGGTACTCCTGCACAGGGCACGCTCGCGCGTCCGCGCGAGAGCTTCGCCCACGCGACGCCCGACGACGTGGCGAGGGCCCATCGCTTGCCGGTCGTTACGTCTGCGTAATCCGGAGGCGACACGGTCAGACCCGTGCGTGCCTCCGTGGTAGGAGGAATGCGTGCAGAGCACGTCGGCGCCTCGCCCGCGCAACCCACCACGCATCACGTGGCGAAGCTGTGTCGTGACGGCGTTCGCCCTGAGTGGCTCGGCACTTCCCAGCTGTCGTCAGACACGCGACTTGCCCGCGTGTCACGAGGCTGCTCCGACGACGGGACCGAAGCTCGACGCGGTCGGTGATCCCGTCGTCGTGGGCGCCGGCGACATCGCGCTCTCCGGCGATACGGCAGGAGCCGAGGCGACTGCGAAGCTTCTCGACGGTATCGACGGCCACGTGATCACGCTCGGGGACAACGCGTACGAGAACGCGACGCTCGACGATTTTCTGGACGCCTACGCGCCGACCTGGGGTCGTCACCGCTGGCGAACCCATCCGGCGATTGGCAATCACGAGTACAATGTCCCTCACGGCGCGCCGTACTTTGCCTACTTCTGCGACGCCGCGGGAGCGCCGCAGAAGGGGTATTACAGCTACGACATCGGCGCGTGGCACTTCATCGTCCTCAACAGCAACTGCGCGGAGAAGGACGTCGATGCGCCACCGTGCGAGGCCGGGTCTGAGCAGGAGCTGTGGCTGCGCTCCGACCTCGCTGCTCACCCCGCGAAGTGCACGGCAGCCTACTGGCACCACCCGCGGTTCAGCTCGGGAAGCAAGGGTGACGATGCATCTGTACAGGCGCTCTGGCAGGCGCTCTACGACGCCGGCGCAGACGTGGTGCTCAACGGACACTCGCACGTGTACGAACGGTTCGGTCTACAGGATCCGACCGGTCACGCAGATCCCGAGCGAGGCATTCGCGAGTTCGTGGTCGGCACGGGCGGTGCCGACCTCAGCGCGTTCGACGCGTCGCACGCGAACAGCGAGGCACGAAAAGCAGGTCAGCACGGCGTGATCAAGCTCACGCTCCACGCGGAATCTTACGACTGGGCCTTTCTCACCGTCGATGGCGCGGTCAACGATGCGGGACGAGGAGTCTGCCATTGATGCGCTCGCTCCTGACCGCGAGCACCGTCGCGCTACTCGGCCTCGTCGGTCTTCCGTGCCTTGCCGGCGAGCCGCCTCCGCGCCGCGCCAGCACGAGCGTCGCGCTGCTGGCCGGCTACGGCTTTCAGCTCGACTCGGTCATGACCAGCGGCGTGAGCGCGTACCGTTTCGGCTTCGGGACGCGAGCGGGCGTCACACTGCCATGCGGCGGCTATCTCGGCGGTGCCTTCGTCACGCACACGGGCACGAACGTGGCTGGGGAACGGGGCGGCGCATCGACCTATGTCTCGATCGCACACGCTTCTCATCTCGGTCCTGAGGTCGGGTTCGACTTCGCTCTCTGGCGCCTCTTGCTGCGGCCGACCGTCGGTAGCGGGTTCCTTCTGTCCCTCGGCAAGACGGCGGTCGCGAGGACCAATCTGTCCGACAACCACGCGTACCTCTTCGTGGCGCCGGGCGCGTTGGTCGCGTACCGGTTCGGCGAGGCGTTCGCGGGTGTCGACCTCCGCCTCCCCGTCGTCCCCGCGCAGCCGAGCAAGGAGTGGGCTGCGACGGCGCTCCTCACGCTCGGGACCACGTTCGGCGGCTCCTCGACAACGCGGTGATGTCGAAGTCGTCGAAGAGCGCATTCGCACGCACGCCGGTGTAGGTCCCGTCGGGCGCAGCGTCGCGCGCGACCGCGGGTGGATAGGAGGCGAACGGCTCGAATGCGGCCGGGATCGCGCCCTCCTTCGCCGTGTCGAAGGTCGTGACGTTCGCGCCGGCGATCGAGGAGACTGCGAGGACGGTGACGAGCTTCGTTCGGATCATCGAGGTCTCCTGCGTCGCAGCAGTCGGCCGAAGGCGAAGGTCGGCGACGAGTCGCGCCCCACGGCGGAGATCACGCGTAACCGATGCAATGTCACGCTTCGCGCGGAGCGAGTATACCGACTCGATGTGCTGTAACTGTCGATGGGGGAGCGCGCCATGAGAAATTGCCATCTGCTCCGCCTTGCGTGCGTCGTTGTGATGACAGCCCTCGGCGCGGTGGCGTGTCGGCGGCCGATCGTCACCAACGCGGCGAGCACACCGGATGCCGCGGCGTCGCCCGGCGGCGACGCGCCCGACGCGGGCGTGCCGGTGTCCACGACGTCGGCGCTTCCGCTCGCCCTCGTGGCGGACGTCGATCTTCCGGGCGGCGCGACGCGCTTCGACTACCAGGACATCGACGTCGCGCTCGGTCATCTCGTCACGACGCACATGAACGACGGCTCGGTGCTCGTGACGGACCTTCGTGACGGCTCGGTCTTGAAGGAGCTCAAGGGCATACCTACGGCGCGGGGAGTGGTCGTGGCCAGCGACGTCGGGATCACCTTCGTGACGAGCTCGCCCGACCAGCTCGTGCTCATCGACAACGCCTCGCTCACCGAGATCAAGCGGGTGACGACGGGCCGCGCGCCCGACGGCGTGGGGTGGGACCCGACCCACAGGGTCGTAGGGGTCTCCGACCAGGGCGACGGTGCCCTCTCGCTCATCGCGGATGCGGGCAGCGGGGTGCGCAAGCAGGTTCCGCTGGGCACCGAGACGGGCAACGTGGTCTTCGATGCCGCGCGCGGCTGGTTCTGGATCACGGCGGTGACGGCGACGGCTCCCGACAAGCTCTTCGCCGTCGACCCGAAGACCGCGAAGATCACGGCCTCGATCGAGCTCCCGGGCTGCGTCGGCGCCCACGGGCTGCGGATCCATCCGGACGGCCAGAGCGCCTTCGTCGCCTGCGAAGGCAACGACACGCTCGCGCGCGTCGCGCTCGGTGGCCAGCACGCGATCGCGACGGCGAAGACCGGGCGCGGGCCCGATGTCCTCGCCATCGACCCTGGACTCGGCTGGCTCTACGTCGCCGCCGAGAGTGGTGACCTCACGGTGTTCGACCTCGGCCGACCCGGAGTCGCGCTCGTGGGTCACGATCGCCCGGGCGCGCATGCGCACTCGGTGGCCGTGGACGCGAAGACGCATCGCGTCTTCTTTCCGCTGCCGGCCGGCTCGAAGGGTACGCCCGTGCTGCGCATCATGCGACCGCTGCGCGCCGGTCGGTGACGTCGTCGCCAGGCGCGACTCCGAAGGCGCCGTGCGCCGCGCTACTACTGCAGGCCGCACTCCGGCTTGCATCCCGAGGCGCTGCACGTGCCTACGGTGGTCGCGAAGAGGGTGTTCGGGTTGCCGGAGGTCGTGCACGACTTGAAGCACTGCGACCGATCGCCCGTCGGCTGCTCGGTGCAATCGAGCTTGCAGCCGAGCACCTTGCTGCACTCCGCGTTGAGCGCGCACGTGTCGACGTCCGTGCAGCACGACGTGTCCAGGCAGGTCTTGCAGACCGTGGTCCCGTTGTAATTCTTGAGCGTCAGGGCCGTCTTGAGGCTCTCGGTCGCGGTGCACTTGTGGGCGGCGTCTGCGGTGGCTTCGCTCGCGCCATCGCGAGTCGCGCCATCGCCAGTCGCGGCGCCTTCGCTCGCCGCGTCGGCGGCCTGGGCGCCTCCTTCGAGGTCGTACGTATAGTCGTCGCTGAGGCCCGTGACCTGACCGCACGCCGCGACCACGAGCGCGGTGACGAGCGCGAGGGGCGCCGACGGGGCGAGGCGAAGAGGTGTAAGATGCATGGATTTAAAATGTCCCGTCGAGACCAAACGAGCTTGCCGTCACGAACGGGGTGATCCGCGCGGCGGAGGTGCTCGGCTTCGACAAGAAGAAGTATCCCACGCCGGCCGCGACGAGGCCCGCGCCGCCCACCGCAAATCCGACCGTCGAGAGGGTCGCCATCGTTCGGCCCGAGTTGACGGTGCTCTTGGTGCCGGGCGGACAATGTGTGCTCGAGCAGGCGTTCTTCACGTCGCTCGCCTTTCCGAGGGCGAGGACGCCGGTCACGGTGCCGACGCCGATGCCCACGACGCCGACGCCGAGCCCGATCCAGGTGACGGGGCTAATCTTCTTGCCCGGCCCGTCGGCGGTGACCGGCGTGGCAGGCGAGGTAGCCGCGCTCTGTGTGCCGGTGAGGTCGATCGCGAGATCCTGCGTCTTGCCCTCTTCGAGCTCGACGTTGCGCGTCTCCTCGTGGGCGCTCGTGCGCGCGACGACGACGTGCTTGCCCGGGTTCGCCTTGCGCATGCCGGTGAGGCCGACGATCGGCACCGCGGCGCCGTCGACGGTGACCTGCGCGGCGGCGTCCGACGTGACGCCGCTGAGCTTCACCGAGAGCGTCGGAATGCGCTTCTTCACGTCGTCGGCGAGGTCTGCGGCCTCGACGCGCGCGGCGGCGCTCTTCTCGGTCTCGTCGGACTGGACCTTCATGCGGGCGACGGAGAGGAGCACCTCTCGAGCCTCGATGAGATCGCCGGCCTGCATCTGCGTGCGTCCCAGCTCGAGGGCGGTCACCGGGGTCTGTCCGTAGGCGTGCGCCGCCTTGAACCGCTCGATGGCCTTGCGGAGGTCTCCGGCCTGCCGCGCCTCGCGGCCCTCCTTGAAGAGCTCGCGAGCGGACTCGAGATCGGCCGCAGAAGGCTGCGCCGCGGGAGGCTGCGCGGGCTGCGCGGCACTCGCGCGCGGCAGGGCGAGGAGGAGCGTCGTTCCGAGCACGAGGCACGCATGCCGAAACGAGCCGGTGCCGTGCAGAAGGGTGGTCCTACTTGATGTCGTCATCGTCTCGCGTGCGGCCCGGCTTCGGGGGCTTTGCGGTCGTCGTCGTCGGTCGGGGCACCGGCTTCGGGGTCGTGACCGTGTGAGAGGGTACTACGCCGGAGATTCGAATGGCGGACTCGCTCGGCGCCACCGAACTGGCCGCGGTGGGCGGTGCGAGCGTACCGGCCGCGGAGGCCGAGGTCGCTGCGGAAGCCAGCGTCGTCGGGGCGCCGGAGCCGGATGCGGGCGGCGCGCTCGCTCCCACGCCCTTCGGCCCGGAATCGCTCGGACGCAAGAGCGCGGGCATGGCGAACAAGGCCGTGACGACGACGATGGCCGCGGCGGCCGCGATGAGCAGCGCCGGGCGCGGGCGGCTCGGACGCGGCGGCGGGAAGACGGAGGACAGGTTCGTGGCGGCGCGTGCGTCCGAAGGAGCGTCGCTCGTCGTGCCGGGGAGCGGGTCGCTCACGTCGCCGACCATCGAGGCGAGCGGAGCGCGCAGGAGCCCTGTAGCGGGCGCCGTCCCGACCGCCATGAGCAGCGCTTGCGAGGCCTCGCGCGGCGTCTGGAAGCGCTCCTTGGGATCACGCGCGCAGGCTTTGCCGAACCATCCGTCGAGCGTGACCGGCGCGTTCGGCAGATGGTCCGTGATGCGGCGCGTGCCTGTGTGGATCGCGAGCGTGATCGCGCCGACCGTCGTTCCCTCGAACGGCCGCTTGCCCGTCATCGCTTCGAAGGCGACGACCCCGAGCGACCAGATGTCGGTGCGGGCGTCGATCTCCTTGTCGCCGATGATCTGCTCCGGGCTCATGTAGTAGGGCGTGCCTACGACCGCGCCCGTCGTCGTCGCGCTGCCGGCGACGAGGTACTGGTCTCGCTTGGCGATGCCAAAATCGAGGAGCTTCACGAACAGCTCACCGCCGTCGGAGTCGGCGTTGCAGAGGAAGATGTTGTCCGGCTTGATGTCGCGGTGGATGACGCCGACCTGATGCGCCTTGCCGAGCGCCTTTGCGACCTGCGCGATGAGCGCGGCGACGTCGGTCGGGGCCATCGGGCCGTGTGCGGAGAGATGCGCCGAGAGGTCGCGCCCTTCGAGCAACTCCATGACGATGTACGCGTCACCTTCGGGGGTGACGCCGTGATCGAACATCTGGACGACGTGGGGGCTCTTCACGGCCGCGGCGACCGAGGCCTCGCGCGCGAACCGCGCCGCGCCGTCGACCGTGTCGGCGATGTCCTCCGCCATGAATTTCACGACGACCTCGGTGTCGAGTGTGAGGTGCTCCGCGATCCACACGCGTCCCATTCCGCCTTCGCCGAGGGGGCGGAGAAGCCGGACTGTGGGGGTGACGGAAGTGCCGGGTCGAAGCTCTGTCACGTGGCCCGCCGCAAGGGAAGAACCCTTGAAGGGTACCCCAATCCCCGGTTCCACAGGCGCGTGGTGGGCGTCTCGCACGCTGCCCTACATAGGAAAAATCAAGGACACGAAATCAGGCAAAACTAGGAGGACGCCTGAAAATCTTCGTCCACACGCGCCTCCGGGGTGCCCGCACCGACACTCGCGTAGAGGGACGGGAGGAGGCCGAGCGTCAGCATCGTCGCAGTGATGAGGCCGCCGATCACGACCGTCGCAAGCGGCCTCTGCACCTCCGCGCCTGCTCCGGAGGCGAGCGCCATCGGGAGAAATCCGACGGACGCCACGAACGCCGTCGTGAGTACGGGTCGGAATCGCTCGCGCGCCGCACGACGCGCGGCCTCCATGGGGCTACGTCCGTCACGCTCGTGCGCCCGCGCCGCCGACAGGAGCACGGTACCGTTGAGGGTCGCGACGCCGAAGAGCGCGATCATGCCGACGGCCGCGGCGATGGAGAGCGGGAGGCCGCGTGCGGCCAGAGCGAGCACGCCGCCGCTCGTCGCGACCGGGACGTTGACGAGAATGAGCGCCGCCGGGCGCGCGCGGCCGAACGAGACGTAGAGCAGCCCGAAGATGGAAGCGATCGTCAGCGGCACGATGATCGCGAAGCGCCTCGCAGCGTGGACGAGGTGCTCGTACTGACCCGTCACGACGAAGTGCACGCCCGCCGGCCGCTCGAGCGCGGAGAGGCGACGCTCGAGCTCGGTGACGAACGAGCCGAGGTCGCGGCCGCGCACGTTCGCCTCGACGAGCACGCGACGTCGCGCGTTCTCGCGGCCGATGATCGCCGGGCCCTCCTCCTCGGTGATGTCGGCGATCTCCGGCAGCGCTAGCGCGCGTCCGCCCTCGAGGACCACAATGAGGTCGCGGAGATCTCCGGTGGGCGGCAGCTCGGAGACCACGCGCACGTCGAAGCGACGCTCGCCTTCGATCAGCGTGCCCACCTTCCGACCCGCGCGCAGCGCCTCGACGGCCGCTCGCACGTCCGCGACCGAGGCGCCGGCCCGGGCGGCCTTCCACGGATCGGGGCGCACCGTCGTGAGCGGCAGCCCAGACGTCTGCTCGACACGGATGTCGGCCGCGCCCTGGATCGACTGGAGCTCGCGCGCCACGAGCGCCGCGGTGCGCCGCAACGCGGCGAGATCATCGCCGAAGACCTTCACGCCGATGTCGCTCTTCATGCCGCCAAGCAGCTCCTGCGTGCGCATCTCGATCGGCTGCGTGAAGCTGAAGCCCGTGCCGGGCAGCGCGCGACGGAGCGCCTCGTCGAAGTGGGCAACGAGCCCTTCGCGGTCGTGCGCGGTCACCCACTCCGACCTCGGCGCGAGCATGACGAAGACGTCGCTCTGCTCGACGCCCATGATGTCCGTGGCGACGTCGGGGCTGCCCGTTCGCGACACCACGCGGCGGACCTCCGGGAAGGCGCGGAGCGCGGCCTCTACCGCGGTCGTGCCGCGCACGGCCTCGGAAAGCGAGACGCTCGGGGGGCGAGTCACCTGGATGACGAGGTCGCCCTCCTCGAGCCGTGGCACGAACTCGACGCCGCGTCGCGATGCCGCAAGGGCGCCGATCGCGACGAGCACGATGGCGATCGCACCTGCGAGACGCGGACGCGCGAGGCTGCGGGTGAGGATCGGCTCGTAACCCCGCCGCAAGAGCCTGACGAGCCAGGGCTCGCGCGCGTGCACCTTGCGGAGGAGGAGCGACGCAAGCGCGGGGACCCACGTGAACGTGAGCACGAGCGCCGTCCCGAGCGCGAAGAGGACGGTGAACGCCATCGGACGGAACATCTTCCCCTCGACGCCTTCGAGCAGGAGGATGGGTACGTACACGAGCCCAACGATGAATACGCCGAACGCGATC
>JAYSXP010000469.1:0-10717 GCA_043717125.1 Polyangiaceae bacterium
TTAGGCAGCGAGAGCAATTGCGTTATCGTTCGCAATTGTGTTTCCCGCGAAGTTTTTACGTGGTTTCACGAGACCCACGGCACGCAGCAAGCTGGTCGATATCTCCGTCGAAGCCGATCGCCCCCAGAAGCGAATCGAGCCTCTAACGTAGGTCGGCACCCACGCGCACGCAAGGGTCGCGCGCCTGAGCTAGGCCAGCAGCGCGCCCAGCACCGCGACGAAGTGCGTCACGTCGAGCGGCTTGCGAACGAACATGTCGAACCCCGCCGCGAGCGCCGCGTCCCGCGACGCATCCAGCGAGTAGGCGCTCAGCGCGATCGCCGGCGTCGCTCGGTTTTCCACCGTGGCCCGCACGCGACGGATCAAGTCGTACCCGTCGTAGTCGGGCATGCAGAGATCGGAGATGATGAGTGCAGGTTGCACGCTTTTGAGGAGCTCCAACGCGCGCTCCACCGAGTCGGCCACCACCAACTCGCGCACATGCCTCGCCAGAACGAGCCGGAGCAACTCTCGCGCTTCCTCGTCGTCGTCGACGGCCAGAACGATTGCGTCTGCGAGAGCGGGCACTACCCCAACCTTTAGTGGTTGACCCGCTCCTGTAAAGCCCTAACAAACGGGCGGTCCCTTGCCGCGCCCTGCCACCAAGCTCGACCGACCCAACTTCGCGCATCACGCGTACTCTTCGCTCATGCCCAAGCGGCGCCCCATCACGCTCGCGCTCTCCTCTCTCTGTATCTTCCTCTTCTTCTCTCTCTCCTCGCGCCAAGCGGACGCGTGTGGCGCCGCCTACCCGGGCGGCCCCGTCATGTGCGATTACCCCCGGCAGATCGCCGCCCCCCAAGCCATCGCGCGCCTCTCCGCGAGCTATGCCTTCACCTCCACCACGCTCCTCTTCGGTGACGGCCGCCGCGCCGATCTCACGCGCCACGCCGTGTTCGGCAGCATGCAGTTCCCGCTCTCGCGCACCGGTACGCTGACCGCGCAGCTCGGCGCAGGCGGCATCGCGGGAGGCGAGCTCGTTCACGGCGCTGCGCGGGACACCATCGGCCCGGGCTTTGCGGCCTTCGGTGGCATCGCGTGGCGTGCCTACGACGGGACGGACGCGCTGCCCTTCGTCCAGCTCACCGCGACGCTCTCCGGCACGCACGCCCTCACGCGCACCGACGATCGCGGCACCCACACCGACGGCTCCTCCTCGGCCGGCGCACGGCCCGAGACGCCGCGCTTCACTGCCTTCGACCTCCGCGTCGGCGCCATCGCCGGAAAGACGTTCGCGAACGCCTTCACTCCTTATGTCACCGCACGCGCGTTCGGCGGCCCCATCACGTGGCGCTTCGACGGCGCATCCGTGACCGGTACAGACCTCTACAAGTACCAGCTCGGCGGCGGCCTCTCACTCGCGCTCTTCGGTCGTCGGCTCGACGTTTTCGCCGAGGGAATCGCCCTCGGCGAGCGCGGCCTCGCGGCGGGCATCGGCACCACGTTCTTTTGAGGTAGCATCGAACTCGATGCGCGCCGCGCACCCCGCGCTCCTGCTTTTCGTCGTCGCCGGCAGCGCCGCGTGCGTCCGCGAGGGCGCCACCGTGGTCGCCCCGGTCGACTTGACGATCGAGAATGCCGACGGCGGCGCGATTGCCCTGCTCGTCGTCACCGCGCCGCCTCCGCTTGCGCGCGACCGCTGCTCGGCACGCCTGCACGCCCAGCCGATCAAGACGAAGGACGGCTGCACGCTCGACGAGCGCATCTCTCACGGCGTCGGCATCCTCTTCTATCCGTGCTCGGGTGACGGCCCCGTCGAGGCCGTCTTCGGTGAGCACCGGTTCCAGGGCAGGCTCACCGAGACCACCGTCGTCCTCGCGCTCACCACCGAGCTCGACTGGGAGGACGGTTGCCACTGGGAGACCAATCAATCGATCCGCGGCGATTTGAAGCGCGAACGCGGCATGCACCCGAAGCTCGT
Source organism: Polyangiaceae bacterium (assembly GCA_043717125.1). Classification (GTDB taxonomy): domain Bacteria; phylum Myxococcota_A; class Polyangia; order Polyangiales; family Polyangiaceae; genus Labilithrix. The sequence continues at coordinate 1,961 of JAYSXP010000469.1, forward strand.
GTGGTCGTACAGCGAAGCCCCCGTCAGCGGCACGAGCTGCTTCGGCTCGTGCCGCGCGACCGCCGACGTCGACGGAGACGAGCTCCCGCCCTGAGGCTCGCGGGGACCCTCGAGCCCCCGACTGTCGACAAGCTGCCTCGATGCGGCGACTACGTTATGTTGGAAGGCGCCTATGCCCCTCCCGCCGAAGCCGAAGGGCCAGCCCGACGATCTCCACGAGGTCGAACGCGCGCTCTCCGTCCTGCAGGGTCGCCATCCCGAGCACGAGCGCGCGCGCCGTGAGGACGAGGAGGCGCGCAAGAGCCGTGCCGCCGCTCTCGACAAAGAGGCCCGCAGTGCAAGCTCACAGTCACGCGTTCGCCGCCTGCGTCGCGCCGCCATCGCCGTGCCCGTCGTCGCGCTCGTCGGCTTCTTCGTGCTTCTCGCCAACCGAGAGATGGGGCGTCGGTCGCGCGTCGAGAAAACGCTCGAGCCGTTTCGTCCGCTCGGCTTCACGACGGTCGAGACGTCGTCGGCGTCCGCGACGGGAACGCTCGAAGTGACCGCCGAACAAGGCTGCTTCATTGCGGTGGCGACCGGCAACGCCCAGGTGAAAGTGACGCGCGGACCGACCACCGAGAGCGGTGCGAGCCCGGTGCTCTTCTGCACCTGTGCGAGCGAGCACATCGGGCTCTCTGCGGAGGTCGGCCCAGGCGGAATCCTCGCGCTCCTCCGCACCGACACGCCGGCGATCGGCGGTTCGCGCGCCTTCTCGTTCGCGCCGTTCAAGCCAGGCTCCTCACTCCGCAGCGACGACGCGTGCAGCGAGGCATCACTCGACGCGTGGATCGACGCGAAGCACTATGCCGCGGCGCCGACCGACGGCTCGTCGCTCAGCAAGTGGCGTCCTCGCGAGCCGCTCGTCGCCGCGGGCTTCAAGCCCGTCGCGCTCGGCGCCGCGACGACGCCCTTCGTGGTGGTCGACATCCCGAAGGAGAGCTGCGTCGTCACGACGAGCTCCGACCCCGCCGACCGCATCAGCATGCGCCTGAAAGGCGGCGCCGTCGTCGTCCCACCGACTGCCGGCATTCTTGCTCGCTGCGCACAGGCCGACGGGACGTTCATCGTCACGCGCGAGGGCAAGGGTGAGATCGCCGTGCTCGTCGCCCCCGCCGCAGGCCTCGGCGGCATGACCGGGCTCCAGGAGCACGCGAACGATTTCGCGATCCCGCTGGCGCTCACTGTCCTCCCGCCGGCCGATCGCGCCTGGGACGCGAAGCAGGTCCTCCTCGCGAGTCAGATCCCCGAGGCCGACATCAAGACGGCCGCTGCGCCGGAGATCCCCGTCGACAAAGATTCGCGCGTCGCCGCGCTCTCGTTCGAGACACTGAACGCACTCGTTCCCGAGACGCCGGACGAGACCTACTCGTACTGCAACCCGCCTCTCGACGCGAAGGTCCGCGCCGCGACGTGCGTGTTCTCCGGACCGCAGAAGTGGCGTACCGACGGGGGCGCCGAGTCCGTGGCCGGCATCGCTCGCGCGAAGCTCCCGTTCTGGCTCTTCGCGATGCAGACCGCGAGCGATCCCGTCGCTCTCAAGGGCATCACGCAGCTGTTCACGCTCGCGCGCCGCCTCACTCGTGACGGCTTCACGCCCACGACGCTCGAGGCGATCACCGAGCTTCCCACGGGCGTCGAGGTCCTCGGTCGCACCGGTGAGGATGCGGTCGTCGCCGTCGGCGTCATCCCCACTGCGCCATATGTCTACACCCTGAGCGACGGCGCTCCGTGGACCCTCGACACCGCGCCGCGCGTCGTTCCGGTGAAGGTTCTCGAAAAGGTCGTCCTCACCTCGACGATGAAGACGCTCCCGCCGAAGTCCGCGCGTCACACGGTCGTCTTCCGCCGCACGAAGCATTGATGGCCACGCCGCGCTTCGCCGACTTCGAGCGCATCCTTTTCTTCACCGGCGCCGGCCTCTCGGCCGAGAGCGGTATCCCCACCTACCGCGGCAAGGGCGGCATGTGGACGGAGTACAACTACGAGGACTACGCCTGCCAGCGCGCCTTCGACGCCGACCCGGAGAAGGTCTGGGACTTTCACGACAAGCGGCGCGCGGCCGTCGGCGCGTGCGTGCCGAACGACGGTCATCGCATCATCCAAGAGGTGCAGCGAGCGAAGGCGGGCACCTCGGTGGTCACGCAGAACATCGACGGCCTCCATCAGCGCTCGGGAGCGACCGACGTAGTCGAGCTGCACGGGAGCTTGTGGCGCGTGCGCTGCGACCGCGAGAACATCGTCCGCGACGACACCTCCGTGCCGATGTCGCCCCGTACGTGTACCTGCGGCGCTCCCTTTCGACCCGATATCGTCTGGTTCGAGGACTCGCTCGATCACCGCGTCGTCCGACGCGCGCGCGAGCTCCTCGAGCGCTGCGACCTCCTCGTCAGCGTCGGCACTTCGGGTATCGTCTACCCCGCGGCCGACCTCCCGCGCATCGCGATGGAGTGCGGCGCAACCACCGTCGAAGTCAACCTGGACGACACGCCGGTGAGTCCGCTCTACCAGCACCGGTTGCGCGGCAAGGCCTCCGAGCTGCTCGCCTCGATGCATGTTCCACGCTAGAGGGGTTTTCCGTACGCGCCGCCCCAGCCGTCCGCGAAGATGCCGTCGAGGCGCGCCGGGAGCTTTCCGCCGTCGACGATCACCCCGACGTTGCGGCTCTTCGTGAAGTAGTCGCCTTCCCAGTTGCTCGTCCCCACCCACGCGCGCGCGCCGTCGACAACCATGTATTTTGCATGCGCCACGCGCGCGAACGGGATCTCGCCACCCGACCAGTGAGGAATGACGATGACCCGCACCTCGACGTTCGGAACGTTCGCGAGATTCTCGAGCATGGTCCTCGCGTCGGTGCCTGGCTTGCTCGCCCACTCCGAAACGAGGAGTCGAACATGCACGCCGCGCGCCGCGGCTCTGCGAAGCGCGTCGTCGAGGGTGGGGAAGGGGCTGCCGTCACGCTCCTTCGTCTTGTAGGTGAGGACCTGCACGTCGACGGTCCGCGTTGCGCCGTCGAGCATGGCGACGAGCTTCGGTAGCTCCCACCATGATTCGTCGGGGAGCCACCCCTTCGGGCTCGCCGTCAGCGTGACGTGCTCGCCCGTCTTCGTGCGCGTCTCGCCCGAGTCCTTGCCACGCGTGCGCGCAGCTGCGTCCGCGCCCGCCGCGAGCTCCCAGTCGGTCTCGAGGACGTCGAGGAGAGCTCCGGCGAACGCGGGCGAGCTCACGTGCACGCCCATCTCCTGGATGTGCGTGAGCGCGCGCCAGTCGAAGTTCTGGCTTCCGACGAAGGCCTCGCTCCTGTCGACGACGAAGTATTTCGCGTGGAGGATGCCGCCTCCTCGCTTGCCGAAGTCGATGATCCGCACCACGGCGCCGGCTCGGCGCAGGCGCTCGAGCGTGCCAGGGTACTTCGGCGCGAACACCGAGTCCGCGAGGAATCGAACGCGTACACCTCGTGATGCCGCGCGCTCGATCGCCACGATGACGGGCGTGAGCTTGCTCTCTCCGTGGTCGCTTGCCTCGGGCTCGCTCGCGTAGAACTCGGCGAAGTCGATCGTTTGCCGTGCCGCGTCGATCATCGCGACCCACTCGTCCGCGGCGTTCGCGACGTCGGCGTGATCGAGCGTCGTCTCGAGGGGGGACGACTCGACGAGCGCGATGGCGCCCGTCTCGTCGACGGCGCGCGTCGGGGGAGCCGCCGCCGGCTCGGCGTGACATGACGACAGGACCGCCAGGAGCGCAGCTATCGCCCATGCAGCTCGCCGCCGTCTCACACGAAGCACTCTACCAGGTCGCCGGGCGACGTAGGATGGACCGATGAGCTGCGGATCATGAGCGAACGCACCCCGAAGACGGTCCTGATCACCGGCGCCTCGAGCGGAATCGGTCGCGCCCTGGCGCTCGAACTCGCACGTCGCGGCGCCCACGTGATGGCCTCCGCCCGCCGCGAAGCGGAGCTGCGCGCGCTCTGCGGCGAGATCACCGCGAGCGGAGGCAAGGCGAGCTTCATCGTCTGCGACGTGAGCGATCCCGTCGCCGCCGCCGAGACCGTCCGGAAGACCGAGCGCGACCTAGGCTCGCTCGACATGGTCATCTCGAACGCCGGACTCGGAGGCTCGACCCATGCCTCGCGCCTCGATGTCGCGGGCGTCGCGAAGATGATCGACGTCAACGTGCGAGGTGCGATCGTCCCCCTCATCGCGGCCATCCCCATCATGCTCGGCCAAAAACACGGGCACCTCGTCGGCGTCTCCAGCCTCGCGAACAAGCGCGCGCTCCCGACCGCCTCCGTCTACAACGCGACGAAGGCAGCCTTCAGTACGTTCCTCGAGGGCCTCCGCATGGACCTCGATCCGTCGGGCCTCGCGGTGACGGACGTTCAGCCCGGGTTCGTCGCGACGGACATGACGGCCAGGAACGAGTTCAAGATGCCGCTGCTCTGGAGCGCGGAGAAGGCGGCGCGCGTCGTCTGTGATCGCCTCGAGCGCGCGCCGCGCATCATCGCGTTCCCCCGGCCGATGGACTGGCTGACGAGCGCGACGCGCTTCATGCCTTACTGGATGCTGTCGCGGCTCGCGCGCAGGCTAGCCGGCAATCGTTGAGGCGAACAGCCCGTCGAGATCGTCGGTCGGTGAGGGCTTCCCCTCGGCCTCGAATCGCGAGCGCGACAGGCCTGCCAGCTCGCGAGCGACGCGGGCCATGTCGACGTGGTCGACGCCGACGGCCTCGCGGTTCGCGTCGAGCCACGAGAGGGCCACCAGGTCGCACGCGAGCTCGGTCATGGCAGGCTCGTCGAACGGGCCGTGGTTGTGGAAGTGCGCCCAGTCGTGGAGTCCCCAGACCAACGCGCGCAGCGTCGACGCCGCGACCCAAAAGAGGTCCCGAGGTCTCACCCGGCGCTCGTAGAGGAGGTCGGTCGCGTCGTCGATCGCGTAGGGAGCGAGCGCCCACTCCTCCTCGAGGCCGTAGCCCTTGGCATGAAATCGCGCGAGCTCGCGGGGCAAGAACGTCGAATCCGCGCCGTCCTTGAAGACGAACACGAGCTCCGCGGGGTTCTGCGCGTCGATAGCGATGCTCTTGTCGAGCTGGCCAGATGTTGCGGGTCTGCGCCACTCGAGCACGTCGCTCTCGCACCATCCCCATGCGTCGAACACGCGCTCGATCGCGATGCCGACGCGCGGAAGGGCACACGCAGCGGAAGGCACCACGAGTCGTGTCGGCTGTGGCAAGGAGATTGATGAAGGCGGAGGAGACGACACGTTCGCGACGGCGACACTGGCAGATGTCGAAAAGGCGCGCTAGAAGGAGAGGGGTTCGATGACTCAACTCTTGCCGCCGAAGAAGGAGGTTGCGCTCGCTCTCCTCGAGAGATCGAACGTCGACGTGTACCTCGACCCTCGAGCGAAGGGTGTCGTCGTGCCGCCGCAGTTCCGCAAGGAGCCGCGCCTCATCCTCAAGATCGGCCTCAACATGCCGGTCCCGATCCCTGATCTGCGCGTCGATGACGACAGCATGAGCTGCACGCTCTCGTTCAACCGCTCGCCGTTCTACTGCGTCGCCCCGTGGAGCAGCGTCTTCGCGATGGTCGGTGAGGACGGCCGCGGGATGGTCTGGCCGGACGACGTTCCCCAGGAGCTCGCCGTGAAGGTGGTGGAGCCGGGCGAAGGCGACGCCGCACCCGTGTCACGCCCCGGTGTACCCGCGCCCGCCACGCCCGCGGCTGCATCGAGCGGCAAGGGTCGCGGCAAAGCGGCGCGCGAGCGCCCGACGGACGACGTCGCTGCCGACCGCCCTGCCTCCGACCGCAAGGGCGGAGCTGGCAAGGGGAAGAAGAAGAGGAAGGAGGAGGGAGCGCCGAGCGCCCGCCCCGTCCTCGTCGCCGTGCCGTCGCTCGATCCGGCTTCGCCGTCTCCCGCGCGCGAGGCGGCTGCGAAGGTGGGCGAGACCGCCGCTTCGAGCGAGCGTCCGCGCGAAATTCGCCGGCCTCCGGGCTCTCCGCGGCGACCTGCTCCCCCCCGGGACGGCGTCTCGGCGGTCCCGTCGTCACTGCCTCGCGGGCCCCGTCAGCCCTCCCAGCCCCTCTCTGCCGACGGCCAGGCCCGTCCGAAGCGTGAGCTTCCGCCGTACTTGCGCGTCGTCAAGTAGCGCGCTGCAAACGCTTTCGAGCGCGGGCGCCTGAGTCCTTCACTTCACGAACTTGCAGCCGTGAGACAGCGCGTCGTCCGCGCGTTCACGGATGCGCAGTGACTCGCCGCTGACCCACCCGCCGCGCATCGCCCTGCACGTGAGCTTGAGATCGGTGAGCTCGCCGCCGTAGGGCTCGATCGCTTGCATGATGCACCCACGTGCGCGCGGCGCCTTCTCGAGGAGGTCCGCGATGATCGGGTCGAGTGCAACCCCGCAACGACGGAGCGAGAGCTGGAGGGGAACAGTCAGCGCCGAGTGCGTCTCCGGCGCACGCTCGACGAGTCCCTTCGACCAGACGACGCCGAGGCGCGCGCAGGGAAGAGTGCTCTTCGCCGTCGCCGTGATGAGGCCGGGCTCCGCGCTGAGCGCGAGCCAGTCGAGCACCACGTTCTCCGTGGAGGCCATCGTGAGCACGAAGTCGACGCACGACGCGTGGTTACGTCCCTCGGGCGGAACGGAGAGGACCAGCGATTTTGCGTCTCCGCTCGCCTCCGGCAAGGCGATGCCGTCACACATTGCCCCGCGAGTCTTCGCGTCGATGAGGCGCCGTTCGACGTGTGCGTGCGCTGCAGGGCCGATGCTGGCGAGCACACCGGCGACGACACTTCCGCGCCGGCCCGCGGACAGACGCACGACCGCACCCTCGAGATCAGGAACCAACGGGATGAGCCGTGGGTCGCGCCGTGGTAGCGCGGTCGCCGCGACATCCGCGCGCGTGGGGTCGGCGAGCGCCGCCTTGAGAAACGTCGTTCCCCATGCCGCGCTCCGCGTCACGGCTTCCCACGCTGCGATGTACGCGTTGACGTCGAGCTGCGCTCGCTTCTCGAGCGCAGCGACAGCGGCGGGGTCCTTGTCGGCGAGACGCCCGAGAGCCGCAACGCTTTGCGCCGAGGCGTCGTCCGCCAGCCAGGCGATGTCGTGCTTCGCCTCCGCGTCGCCGACCGTCTTGGGTTTGCACGCCTCCGAGCCAAGGCCGACAAACGCGCCTACGAACCAGAGGAGGAGGGCTTTTCGCGCAAAGACTGCGACAGCGGGCGTTCGCATCGAAGCCCAGCTTATCGTGCTCGGCGCCCCACACGCGAAAAGGTGGGACGGATCCCCTCGGTCCGGCATCCTAGGAGGGCCGTGAGAGTCATAGTCAGTGGCGGGACCGGGTTCATCGGGCGTTCGCTCGTCAGAGCGCTGTGCGAGCGCGGTGACGACGTCGTCGTCCTGAGTCGCGGCCGAGCTACTGCGGAGGCCGGTTGTGGCAGCCTCGGTGCCCGACCGGCGTGCTGCCGTGGCGCCGGGACGGTCGAGCTGGCGGTGTGGACGCCCCAGAAGGCCGGCGATTGGTCGAAGGTCATCGACGGCGCCGATGCCGTCATTCACCTCGCGGGCGCCGGGGTGCTCGATGAGAGCTGGACGCCGGAGCGCAAGGAGATGCTCCGCTCGAGCCGGATCCGCTCGACCGAGCTCCTCGCCGAGGCCATTGCCCGCGCGGAGCGCAAACCGCGCGTCCTGGTGAGCAGCTCCGCCGTCGGCTACTACGGCACGGCGACGGGCGACCAGCTGCTCGAGGAGAGCAGCCCCCCCGGGCACGATTTTCTTGCCCAGCTCGTCGTGGACTGGGAGAACGCGGCCTCCGCCGCCCGCGGCCTTGCCGGTGTGCGTGTCTCTCACCCGCGCATCGGGCTCGTCCTCGGCAAGGGCGGCGGGATGCTCGAGCGGATGCTGCCGGCGTTCAAGGCCTTCGTCGGTGGCCCGATCGGATCCGGTGCACAATACATGGGCTGGATTCACCTGGTCGACGTGATTCGCGCTCTCGAGTTCGCGCTCGACTCGGCCGACGTCACCGGGCCGTTCAACCTGACGGCGCCCGAGCCGGTCACGATGGACGCTTTTGCACACGCCCTCGGCGACGCGATGGGCCGGCCCTCGGCGCTCCGGGTCCCGTGCTTCGCGGTGAAGCTCGCCCTCGGAGCGCGCTCGGAGGCCGTCCTCAGTGGGCAGCGCGCCGTCCCGAAGGTCCTCAGCGACGCGGGGTTCGCGTTCGTCTTCCCGGAGCTCACCTCGGCCCTCGCGGACATCGTCAGCAAGAGGTAGGTGCGCGAAAGGTCAGAGAATCGCGCGCGGTCATCGCGGTCGCGTAGACTCGTGCCGTGCACGCGTCCTTGCGTCGGCTCGTCGTAGCCCTTCTCGTCCTCACCTTGCTCGTCGCGATCGGTGCAACGGGCTTCTGGGTGCTCGGCGCCGGGCGATGGCGGTACGACGAGTGCCTCTACATGACCGTCATCACGCTCTCGACCGTCGGGTTCGGGGAGCTGTCGCAGATGCACGAGGTGCCGGGCGCTCGCCCGCTCACCATCCTGCTCATCGTCAGCGGCGTTGGCGCTCTCGCGTACGTGCAAGGTAACCTGACCGCCCTCCTCGTCGAAGGCGTCATCGGACAAGTGCTCCGGAGGAATCGAATGCGCAAGGCCATCGCCGGTATCGAGCGGCACGTCGTCGTCGCGGGGGCGGGCTCGACGGGCAAGCACGTCATCGAGGAGC
>JAYSXP010000470.1:0-1155 GCA_043717125.1 Polyangiaceae bacterium
CGCAACCTGGCTGTTTTATAAGTACACTTCTGTTTCTAATAACCCCATGAAAGTTCCTGGAATTGGTAGTGTAGGAACTTTTCTCGAAGAAGAAGTATAGCCCAGGTAATTGGTAGGTTCAATTTAAATGGGAAATACTATTAAAAGGGGCAAAAAGAGGGGAAGTACCGTTGCTATAAAACAAAACGGAACTTTTTAGAAAAAAGGTATTCTAAAAAGTTCCGTTTTTGTAAGTCTATGCTTATATATTTTTAGAAAAAGTGGGAAGATAGTGTAATAGTTACATTCCCAGGTTGCTTCAGGCTACAGCTATATTCTTCCGGGGCCAATAAGGTACACAGCAACTACCTTTGTGTACCTTTTTAATGAATTGTTATGACCGTATAATGGCGCAGGGTATTTGACTACGAACCGGATTTGTTCCAGTTATCTGTTTTTAATTTCCCGGCGTTAAAACCACGCAACATCATACCCTGGCCACCTGAGAGATGGACTTGTTCGGTTGGTAGATCGCCGGAACTTCTAAACTGGACCAGCAGAGTAGTGCGGGCTTCCTGGCTGATATTAAGACCAGAGCCATGGACGGTCAGATAGTTGATAAAAAGGACATCCCCGGCTTTTGCCGGGCAGGCAACCGCTTCTTCCAGTGGAAATTCTCGCGGGTTAAGATGAAACGAACCGTTGGCATCGTGTGCCAGGGGACCCTGTTTGTAACTGCCAGGAATAACCCGTAAACAGCCTTTTTCTTCGGGCGCATCGTCAAAATGAAAGATCGCCGCCGTCATGGTATTGCCCTGGTGTGGAAAGAACGGGTAATCTTGGTGCAGCGGAAACGGCGAACCTTTTTCAGGCGGCTTGATAAACATTTTAGTGTGGTGAAGCTGGACATCCTGGCTGTCGATCAATTCGGCAGCCACCTCGGTAAAACGTTCATCAACGATTAAGCGGCTAAAAGCCCCGGATTGGAATTGAACGTCGTGGCAAAGCAGAATTTGAGTAGCTTTGGCCCCAGTAACGGTGTTCCGGGCACTTTCCCACGTAGCGTCAATATCGTATTGGAGGGTAAGGGCTTCGGCCAGGTGATGACACTCGGCTCTCAGGGCCGCTGCTTCGTCTTTTGAAATTAAGTTTTCGATCAAAATATAGCCGTTATCC
>JAYSXP010000048.1:0-7055 GCA_043717125.1 Polyangiaceae bacterium
CGAAAAAGAAGAGCGAGAGCAGCTAGGCGTGCTGCTCGACAGGCTGGAACGCGGCGCGGACTGGCACCGCACGATGCGACTCTGGGCAACGTACGGCGCGTCACGGTGGGGCGACCGTCGACGGCCGCACATCCACATTCGGTGAGCGTTGCGCGCGCACCTTGCGGAGCAGATCCAGGTTTGCGTCGGTGAGCAGGACCGGGACGAAGCTCAGTCGGTAGCGGGACGGGCCGTAGGCAAGGAGCTGGTTGTCGTCGGTGATGATCTCGCCGAGGTCGGCGAGGCGCGCCACGTCCGCGGGCTCGAGCGCGACGGCGCCGAGGATGGAGCTCGCGTCGAGGTCGCGTCCTTCCGAGGGACGGCGGAGGCCGGGCCACGCGCGCGCGATGTCGCTCGTGCCGTCGCCGCGGCGGCCCACCACGATGGCGGTGCCGGTCGGGGGATCGATCCAGATGAACGAGTCCTTGAAGACCGCGTGAAACGTGGCGGCGATCGCCGCCGTGTCGTGGACCGAGAGCATGTGGATCGGGATCCACTGCGCCGCGACCCCGCCTTCGCCGAGGCGCGCTGCGACCAGCTCGTAGAACTCGCGCGAGTAGAGCGCGTTCACGCCAGCGAAGTTGGGCGGCATCGGCTCGAGGGTGACGACGTCGTAGACGTGATCGGTTCGGCGAAGCCAGGCGCGGCCGTCCATGACGTGGGCGTGGACGCGCGGATCGTCGAGCACGCCTTCGTTCCTCGTGAAGAGCGGCGCGGCACGAAACACTGCGGAGCTGAGGTCAACGATGTCCAGCGAGTCGGGATTCTCGCGGCGAACCGCGTTCGCGGTCTGACCCGTGCCGAAGCAGATGACCAGCGCGCGGCGCGGCGCGGGGTGCACGAGCATGGGCAGTCGGCCCATCCAGGCCATGTAGTGGGCAGAGGCGCTCTCGTTCGTCGCGACGAAGCCGTCGATGTAGAGCATGCGCTCGCCGTCGGCGTTGTCGGCGACCGCGAGCGTCGCGTCGACGCCCTCCTCGAAGCGCACGATGCGCGTGAGCGGCGTGCTGAAGTTGCCGATGATGCGCGTGCGCCCGGCGCCCGACTCGAAGCTGATCGCCACCGCGAGCGCGATCAGCCCCGGCGCAAGCCTGCGCCACGACAGCTCGAAGGAAGGCACGAACAGCGACGCGACGACCACGAGGCCGCCGAGCAGCCACGCCGAGCGCGCGAACCCGAGCGCCGGCAGGAGAACCCAGGCCGCCACGAGCGAGCCCACGACTGCGCCCATCGTGTTGATGGCGTAGAGGCGACCCCATGAGGCCGGCGCTGCATGATCCTTCAGTAGCCACGGCAGGCACGTGCCCAGCAACAACATCGGGACACCGAGGACGGGGAGCGAGCCGCCGAGCCACGTCAGGCACATCGACCAGACGGTGGTGAACTTGCGCGAGCCGAGATAGTCGAAGCGCTCGATGATCGGCGTGACGACGACGATCGCCGCGCCGGCCGCCGCGAGCACGCTGCCCATGCGCACGCGACGACCACGCAGCCACACGCCGAGGCTCGCGCCGAACGCGAGCGGCACGAGCACGGAGACCAGCATCACCGCGAATGCGTCGGTGGTGCTGCGATACGACGCGCGCAGCGTGCGAAACCAGGCCACCTCGAGCGCGAAGGAGACGAACCCGGTCAGAAACGCGACATACCCCGCGACCCGCCCAGGAAGAACGGCGGCGTCCGCGCCGGCGTCCGCGCCCGCGTCCGCGTCGGCGTCCGCGCCCGCGTCCGCGTCCGCGCCCGCTCTCGCCATCCACGCCACGAGCGCGACCGTGAGATTGACGGCCGTCATCGCCATCGCCGTCAGCTCCACGCCGAGGCGAGGCATCAGCCCGAACGTCACGAGCAGGACGCCGATCGCGGCGCCCGCCGTGTTGGTGCCGTACAGCGCGGCAATGGACGTCCGTGAGGCGCGGGCCATCAGCCCGAACACGGGGATGGTCGCGCCCATCGCGAACGTCGGCAGTCCGAGCACGACCATCATCCCGGCGAGCTGCGCCAGCGAGACCACGCCCGGGGCGCGCAGGAAGAGCGCCCCGTCGATACGCTCGAGCAGCGCGAATCCAGGGAGGAAGGCGAGCCCCGCCAGGCCGATCACGACCTCGAGCGCAGCGTAGATGCGGAGCGGCCTCTGGACCGTGCGCCGCTGGAGCACGCGACCCATGGTGAGGGCGCCGAGCGTCATCCCACCCATCGTCGCTGCGAGGGTGATCGCGGTGCCCATCGCAGACACGCCGATCGCGAGCGACGCCCGGATCTGCCAGAGCACCTCCCACGAGAGCGCCGCGAGGCCGGACGCGAAGACGAGGACGAAGACGAAGGCGTCCGTGCGTGCCCGCCTCCGCATCAGGTCGTCACCGTAGCTGATTTCGCCCGCGATCCAGGGCTGATAGGGCTTTGCACCGCGCCCAGGGCGCGCTATCAGGTCACCTCGAAATCTTCCTCAGGAGTCGCAATGGCACGTTACCAGTTCACGTCGGAATCGGTCACCGAGGGGCACCCGGACAAGCTTTGTGATGCCGTCTCCGACGCGATCCTCGACGCCATTCTGGCGCAGGACCCGAAGGCACGCGTTGCGTGTGAGTCGCTCGCCAAGACCGGCATGATGGTCGTCGCGGGTGAGATCACCACCACCGCGACCATCGACGTGCCGACCATCGTGCGCCGCGCGGTGCTCGAGATTGGCTACAACGACTCCGCGATCGGCTTCGACGGCAACACGTGCGCTGTCCTCTGTGCCGTCGAGAAGCAGAGCCCGGACATCTCGCAGGGTGTCACCGAGGGCGAGGGTCTGCACAAGGAGCAGGGCGCCGGCGACCAGGGCCTCATGTTCGGTTATGCGACCGACGAGACCCCCAACCTGATGCCCGCCCCGATCGACTACGCGCACCAGCTGGCGCGTCAGCTCGCGGCCATCCGCAAGAGCGGCAAGGTCAACTTCCTCCGCCCCGACGGCAAGACGCAGGTCACGCTCGAGTACGAGAACGACATCCCCGTGCGTTGCGACGCCATCGTCGTCTCGACGCAGCACGACGAGAGCGTGAAGTACAAGGCGCTCCGCGAGGCGATCGTCGAGCTCGTCATCGAGAAGGTGATCCCGAAGAGGCTCATCGACAAGAACACGAAGCTCCACGTCAACCCGACCGGTCGCTTCGTCGTCGGTGGACCGCAGGGCGACTGCGGCCTCACCGGTCGCAAGATCATCGTCGACACGTACGGCGGCATGGGCCGGCACGGCGGCGGCGCGTTCAGCGGCAAGGACCCCTCGAAGGTCGATCGCTCGGCTTGCTACTACGCGCGCTTCATCGCGAAGAACGTGGTCGCAGCCGGCCTCGCGAAGCGCTGCGAGGTCCAGGTCGCGTACGCGATTGGCGTCGCGCGTCCCGTCGGCATCTACGTCAACTCGTTCGGCACCGGCAAGGTCTCGGACGAGAAGCTCCAGGAGTACATCGAGGAGCACTTCGACATGCGCCCCAAGGCGCTCATCGACGAGCTCGGCCTCCTCGCGCCGCAGTACCACCCGACCTCGGCGTACGGCCACTTCGGCCGTCCCGAGTTTTCGTGGGAGAAGGTCAATCGGGCCGCCGTCATGGCGTCCGACCTGCTCGGCGGCAAGGTGAAGGGCACAAAGATCGACCACACCCCGCGCGTCGCAGCGGCAGCCCCGTCGTCGCCTGACGCAAACGGCAACGGCAACGGCGATCACACGAACGGCACCGCGAAGAAGACCGGCAAGACGTCCAAGAAGGACAAGGCCGGAAAGAAGAGTGGCAAGAAGGACAAGCGCGCGTCCGCCGAGGCCTGAGGTAGAGGCCCGAGACAAGGCGGGTCGGGTCCAGCTCGGCCCCGGTGGCAACGTCGACCAAGGCGGATCACAGCGTCCATGCCTCCGCCTTGACTCGCTACGTTCAGTCGTAGGTAACGACAGCCCGGATCGCCTTGCCGGTGCGCATCAGATCGAAGCCCTCGTTGATCTTCTCGAGCGGCATGGTGTGCGTGATCAGCGAGTCGATGTCGATCTTGCGGTCCATGTACCAGTCGACGATCTTCGGCACGTCGGTGCGGCCTCGCGCGCCCCCGAAGGCGGTGCCCTTCCATACGCGTCCGGTGACGAGCTGGAAGGGGCGGGTCTTGATCTCCTGGCCAGCGCCCGCGACGCCGACGATGACGCTCACGCCCCAGCCGCGATGGCAGCACTCGAGCGCCTGCCGCATCAGCTCGACGTTGCCGACGCACTCGAAGGAGTAGTCTGCGCCGCCCTTCGTGAGCTCGACGAGATGCGCGACGAGATCGCCCTTCACGTCCTTCGTGTTGACGAAGTGGGTCATGCCGAGCTTGCGTGCGAGCGGCTCGCGCGCGGCGTTGATGTCGACGCCGACGATCATGTCGGCTCCCACCATCCGCGCGCCCTGAATGACATTCAGGCCTATTCCACCGAGTCCGAAGATGACCACGCTCGCGCCGGCCTCGACGTTAGCGGTGTTGATCACCGCGCCGATGCCGGTCGTCACGCCGCAGCCGATGTAACAGACCTTGTCGAACGGCGCGTCCTGACGGATCTTCGCGAGCGCGATCTCCGGCAGGACCGTGAAGCTCGAGAACGTCGAGCACCCCATGTAGTGATGCACCTTCTTTCCGCCGATCGAGAAGCGGCTCGTGCCGTCAGGCATGACGCCCTTGCCCTGCGTCGCGCGGATCGCGGTGCACAGGTTCGTCTTGCGGCTCAGGCACGATTTGCAGGCGCGGCACTCCGGCGTGTAGAGCGGGATGACGTGGTCGCCCTTCGCGAGCGAGGTCACGCCAGGCCCGACGTCGACGACGATGCCTGCGCCCTCGTGACCGAGGATGGCGGGGAAGAGGCCTTCGGGGTCTGCACCGGAGAGCGTGAACTCGTCGGTGTGGCAGATGCCCGTCGCCTTGAGCTGGACGAGCACCTCGCCCGCCTTGGGGCCCTCGAGCTCGACGTCCTCGACGACGAGCGGCTTGTTTGCTTCGTAGGCGACGGCAGCCTTGACCTTCATGGGCGCAGGATACACGCGCCGCGATCAGCGCGAACGTGGGATCAGATGTCGTAGTAGAGGAAGAACTCGTGCGGCGTCGGACGCATGCGGATCGGATTGAGCTCCTTGGTCCGCTTGTAGTCGAGCCACTCGTGGATGGCGTCCTTCGTGAAGACGTCGCCGCGGAGCAGGAACTCGTGGTCCCTCTCGACCGCGTCGAGCGCCTCTTCGAGGCTGCCCGGCATGTGCGGGACGTCTTTGAGCTCCTCGGGAGAGAGCGCGTAGATGTCCTTGTCGAGGGGGTCACCCGGGTCGATCTTGTTCTGGATGCCGTCGAGGCCGGCCATCAGCATCGCGCTGAACGCGAGGTACGGATTGCAGCTCGGGTCCGGGAACCGAACCTCGATACGGCGCGTCTTCGGCGAGGGGCCCGTGATCGGGATCCGGACCGAGGCCGACCGGTTGCGGCTCGAGTACGCGAGGTTGACCGGTGCCTCGAATCCGGGGACGAGACGGCGGTAGCTGTTCGTCGTCGGGTTGGTGAACGCGGCGAGCGACTTCGCGTGCTTGATGATGCCGCCGATGTAGTGGAGCGCCATCTGCGAGAGACCGGCGTAGCCATCACCGCCGAAGAGGGGCTTGCCCTCCTTCCACAGCGACTGGTGCACGTGCATGCCCGAGCCGTTGTCGCCGAAGAGCGGCTTCGGCATGAACGTGGCCGTCTTGCCGGCCTTGCGGGCGACGTTCTTGACGACGTACTTGAACCACATGAGCTGATCGGCGCAGGGCAGCAGCCGGTTGTACTTCATGCCGATCTCGCACTGACCGCCGCTGGCGACCTCGTGGTGGCCGACCTCGACCTCGATGCCGGACGCCTCGAGCGCGAGCATCATCTCCATGCGGAGGTTCGCGAGCGTGTCGGTGGGCGGGCAGGGGAAGTAGCCCTCCTTGTGGCGCGTCTTGTAGCCGAGGTTCGGATACTCCTCGCGGCCCGAGTTCCACGCGCCCTCGATGCTGTCGAGGTAGTAGTACCCCTCGTTCGGCTTGGAGTGATCGAAGCGGACGTCGTCGAAGACGAAGAACTCGGCCTCCGGTCCCATGAACGCGGTGTCGCCGATGCCGGTCTGGCGGAGATAGGCCTCGGCCTTCTTCGCGACGTGGCGCGGGTCACGCGAGTAGGGCTGCTTCGTGATCGGATCGTAGACCGAGCAGATCAGCGACAGCGTGGGGTGCGCGAAGAACGGATCGAGCTTCGCGGTCTCCGCGTCCGGGATCATCGTCATGTCGGACGCGTTGATCGGCTGCCAGCCACGGACCGACGATCCGTCGAATGCGATTCCGTCCTCGAACAGCGCCTCGTCCAGGCGGTGCGCCGGGAGTGTCGTGTGCTGCCACACGCCCGGAAAATCGATGAACTTGAGATCGATGAACTTGACGTCGTTCTTCGTGGCGAGCTCGATGACTTCCTTCGGCTTCATGACTTTCCTCTTGTGACCATGCTCAAATAGCGTCTTTGCCGCGCTCTCCGGTTCGGATCCGGACGGCTTCCTCGATCGGACTCACGAAGATCTTTCCGTCACCGATCCGACCCGTCTTGGCGCTCTTCTCGATGGCGTCCAGGACGTCGTGGACCAGCTCGTCCGGAACGACGATCTCGATCTTCACCTTGGGTACGAAGTCGACGACGTACGCCGAGCCTCGATAGACCTCTTTCTTCCCTCCGGTGCGGCCGAAGCCCTTCACCTCGGTGACGGTCATTCCCTGCACGCCGACCTCGCTCAAGGCATCTTTTACCTCGTCGAGCTTGAACGGCTTGATGATGGCCTCGATCTTCTTCATGGGCTTCTCAGGAGGGAAGAGTGCGGGATGAGACTCCAGCGCTGGGGCCCTGCCAAGGGTGATTTGTGTCTCTCCTCTTCTTTGACGCATCAACGTTTCGGCAAGGTTTCGTAGCTTTCGTGGCTTCGTGTTGGCATCTAGGATGCGCCGTGCCGCTCCACTCGAGGATTCTCCTGG